>JBFMCV010000005.1 GCA_040754335.1 Thermodesulfobacteriota bacterium
CCTTCGTTACCACGGGAGCTCCGAACGTCTTCTCTATAAGAACGTTCCTCCCCCTCGGCCCCAGCGTCGCCTTCACCGCGTTCGCCAGCGTGTTCACGCCCTTAAGTATCGCGTCCTGCGCCGCCCTTTCGAATTTTATCTCCTTCGCTGCCATTTCTCTGTGACCTCCTCAGATGTTTTCTGAATGTTTTCTATTGACTTCTATTAATTCAATCGACTACGGCTAATATGTCTTCTTCCCTGAGTATCAGGTAATCCTCTCCGTCTATGCTGATGTCAATTCCCCCGTACTTGCTGAAGAGCACCTTGTCGCCTTTCTTTATATCCAGCGGCTTTTTCGTACCGTCCTCGAGAATTCTCCCCGTCCCGACTGCTACCACCTTGCCTTCCTGCGGCTTCTCCTTCGCTGTATCGGGAATTATAATTCCGCCCTTCGTCGTCTCTTCGGTGTCGAGTCTCTCTATCAAAACCTTATCGTGCAGCGGCCTTACCTTCATTGCAAACTTCCTCCTTACAAGGTTATTATCTGAAATTTATTGTTGGCTGGAAATTCTGCGTTTACTCTAAATGAGCTAACTTACCGCGAATTAAAATAACCATACCGACTGCTTTGTCAAGTTTAAACCATATAATATACCGAAAGAAAATCATAAATTAAAGACAACCTGCCAATTCTTGAAAATCCGACACAAAAGCGATATGTTAAGTCTTCAGACCGTAGCCGCCGGAAGGCGGGTTTTGACGAACACCGGCGGTACAGTGGTCAATGGGAATATCGAATATCATTGAGGGCCGGGGATAGAGCGCGATAGTTAAATCAAGAGTTTCAACCGAAGTCTTCAAGGCTTCCGACCCGGAAGCGCCCCCGAAAGCGGCATCCGTACTGAAGGGCGGAGGGCTAATCATATATCCGACCGAGACACTCTACGGGATCGGAGCCCTTGCATTGAGCGAAAAACCGGTAGAGAGGGTCTTTGAAATCAAGGGACGGCCCCACGGCAACCCCATACCAGTCCTAGGAAGGGATATAAAGATGCTGGAGGAGCTGGTCGAATTCAACGAAGCGGCTCTGGCTCTCGCCGAGAATTTCTGGCCGGGACCGCTTACGCTCGTATTAAAGGATAAAGGGAAGCTCCCCCGGCTTATAACGGCGGGTACCGGCAAAGCGGCCGTACGGGTCTCCGCCAGCCCTTTCGTAATAAGTCTTTTTAACGAGCTCGACGGTCCGCTGACATCGACGAGCGCCAACCCCAGCGGGAGTGAAAACCTGCTGGTATTCGACTATATTTACCGTATATTCGATGGTAAAGTTGAACTTATAATAGATTCTGGTAACATTCCGCCCTCGAAAGGGTCTACTATAGTGGACGCGACGACTACTCCTCCCATGATATTGAGAGATGGTGACTTAACTCCCCGTGAATTAAAGGAGTTCTTCTGATGCCGACTGTAAGAGGGTTCAAGGGGATAAGATATAATCCCGACAAAATCGAAGACTTCGGCAGCGTCCTGGCGCCGCCCTACGACGTTATCAGCCCCCGTGAGCAGGAAGAATTCCACGAGACGCATCCGCTTAACGTAATACGTCTCATCCTCCCCAAAGGTGAGGGCGACGTTAAATATGAGCGGTCGGCGAAGACGTTCAGGGACTGGTTCGTAAACGATACGCTCATACAGGACAAGGAACCGAGCATCTATCCTTATTATCAGGATTTCGAGGAAAACGGAAAGAAATTTACGCGGAAGGGGTTCATCGCCAGGGTCAAGCTCGAGGACTTCTCGACGAAAAAAATACTGCCCCACGAGATGACGTTCCCCAAGCACAAGCTCGACAGGCTCAAACTGAATACCGCGTGCAGGGCCAATATGAGCCCCGTATTCTCCGTCTACTCTGACCCCGAGGGGTCCATCGAAAATCTGATAGACAGTAAGCTTCCCGAGAAGCCCATATTCGACGTCGTATACAAGGACGGCATCAGGAACAGATTATGGAAGATTTCCGACCCAGAGACGATCTCGCTCATAACGGACAGGATGGCAGACATGAGCTTCCTTATCGCAGACGGCCATCACAGGTATGAGACCGCTCTTGAGTACAGGAGGATACAAAGGGAGAAAAAGGAAGGGACCGGGGAAGAGCCCTTCGACTACGTTATGACGTATATCGCGAGGGGTGAAGGCCAGGGGCTCATCATCAACCCCACCCACAGGGTCATAAAAAACCTCGGCCGATATACGGCGGAGGGATTTCTCGAGAGGCTCGGCGAGGAATTCAGTGTCGAAAAAATGCCTTTAAACAAAGGGGTCTCGGACATCGGCTACGAAGAATTCGCGGTTGTTACGGGGGATGACGGATTCGCATACAGAGTATCCGAACCTAAAGCCACCCAGACGGAATACGCGAGACTTGGAGTGATGCTCCTCCACAATATCGTGTTCAAGAAGATCCTGAACGAAGAGGAGGCAGGCATATTCTACACGAAGTATCTGGATGAGGCCCTCGGGCTCGTCAGGAGCGGCGAGTATAAGCTCGCATTCATTCTCCCCGAACTCAGGGCGAACGACATATTCAAGGTCGTCATGACTGGCGAGAGGATGCCCCACAAAACCACCTATTTCTACCCGAAGATACTATCCGGCCTTACGTTCTACCCACTCTGGTAAAAAACGCCCTATCCGGCGACTCATTCAAAACCCCCGGTAGGGGACGGGGATATGCGGACTAAAATGCTATTTTCACCAAGACATCTTCGCTCCGACTCCAATTTGATTTATAATTTATCCGGCAGCAGCAATTCGCAGGCGATATTCGCAAATCGAACCGGCTATCGCGGAGGGAGAGAGACATGTCGGCATTTCTGATACTGCTGGTAATAATAGCACTCATAGTACTGGCGTTCGTCGGGATTTATAACGGGCTTGTAAGACTGAGAAACACATCGGAGCAGGCGTGGTCCGATGTGGACGTGCAGCTCAAGAGGAGATACGACCTTGTCCCCAACCTCGTCGAGACCGTGAAGGGTTACGCGTCGCACGAAAAAGAGACTTTCGAAAAGGTCGTCCAGGCGAGGAACCAGGCGATGCAGGCCACGTCCCCCGCCGACAAGGCACAGGCGGAGAATTTTCTCCAGTCCACGTTGAAGAG
The DNA here is from genome assembly GCA_040754335.1 of Thermodesulfobacteriota bacterium. Taxonomy (NCBI): domain Bacteria; kingdom Pseudomonadati; phylum Thermodesulfobacteriota; species Thermodesulfobacteriota bacterium. The sequence continues at coordinate 3,146 of JBFMCV010000005.1, forward strand.
CCTCTTCGCACTTGCCGAAGCGTATCCCGACCTCAAGGCGAACCAGAACTTCATTCAGCTGCAGTCGGAGCTCGCCAATATAGAGGAGCAGATACAGCTAGCCCGCCGCTACTATAACGCCGTGGTGAGGGACTTGAATACGAAAATAGAGTCGGTACCGAGCAACCTCGTAGCGAACATGTTCAATTTCCAGAAGAAAGAGTATTTCGAGCTCGACTCCGAAGAGGAAAGAAAGGTCCCTCAGGTGAGCTTCAGCTAGAGATATGCGCGTCTGAAACGGACGTTCCGACGAATGAACAGAGCAACCGCACTGGTATTATTGATTCTCTCCTCTCTCTGGTTTTCATTTTCAGGCGTATCCCAGGCCGAGGAAATAAGGGGCTTCCACTCGGAAATATTCATAAACCGGGACGGGACGATAGACGTCCGGGAAGACATAGAGTACGACTTCCAGTACGCCGAGCGCCACGGCATCTACAGGGACATCCCGTACAACTACGACTTCGGTTACAAGAGGTACAGCATCAGGCTCGACGTGACGGACGTCACGGATTTTAACGGCACCCCGTATAAATACGAAGTCAGCAGCGGAGGCGGATATGTCCATATCAGGATAGGCGACCCCGACGCGACTGTCACGGGCGTGCACGGATACAGGATCGAATACAGAGTGAGGGGGGCCATAGCGTTTTTCGAAGACCACGACGAGCTCTACTGGAACGTAACGGGGGACGAATGGAGAGTCCCGATAATGAGAGCGGGCGCAGAGGTCTTTTTCGAAGTAGAGACGAACGAAGGCGTGAATGCCGAATGTTATACCGGCGGGAGAGGCTCGAAGGCTCAGGACTGCAGCCATAAAATCTCAGCGGGAAGCGTGAGCTTTCAGACGAAGAATCCGCTCTGGGCCGGCCAGGGGCTTACAGTCGCAGTCGGACTGCCCAAAGGGCTTATAGAGGAACCCTCGGCAACGACGAAAGCGATATGGTTCTTATCCGACAACTGGTATTTCGGCCTCCCGTTCCTAACCTTTTTCGTCGTAGCCTACATATGGAACAGCCGCGGGAGGGACCCCGAGGGAAGGGGAGTGATCACCGTCCGGTATGAGCCACCCAAGAACCTCACGCCCGCAGAGGCGGGTACGCTCGCGGACGAAAGGGCCGACATCCTCGACATCACATCTACAATAATAGACCTCGCAGTGAGGGGATACCTGAGGATAGAAGAGATCGAGAGCACGAAATTTTACTTCTTCACGGACAGGGATTACAGGCTAGTAAGGACTAAAGAGCCCGCGCCCGGAGAGCTGAAGCCCCACGAAGAGAAGATATTTTCGGGCATCTTCAAAGGGAAGGAAAAGGTCCTCGTTTCGGACCTCAGGAATAAGTTCTATACCGAGCTTCCACCCATCAAGAAAGCGCTCTACGGAGAGCTCATCGGCAGGAAATACTTCCCCGCAGACCCCGAGAAGGTCAAGGGTATTTATAAATGGATCGGAATCATAATCCTAATTCTTTCGTTCGTCCTGTTCAGCAACTTCCTTTTAAAGCTCTCGATCGCGCTTTCGGGTCTGATAATACTCGTCTCGTCGAGATACATGCCGAGGAAAACAAAGGAGGGTGCGCTCCTTAACGAAGAGCTCCTCGGGTTCAGGGAGTTCATAGACAGGGCGGAGAAGGACAGGATCGAGGCTCTCGCAAAGAACGACCCGACGCTCTTCGACAGGATACTGCCTTTCGCGCTCGTATTCGGGCTCGAGGACAAATGGGCGGACGCGTTCCGGGATATGTACAGGGAACCGCCGTCCTGGTATTCCTCTCCCAACTACAGGGGCTCGTTCTCGCCGAACGCGTTCGTTTCAGACCTGGGCAGGAGCCTGGGAGTGATGAGCAGCACGCTCTCCTCAACGCCCAGGAAATCGGGCGGGAGCGGACTTGGGGGAGGCGGCTCGAGCGGCGGCGGCTTCGGCGGGGGCGGCGGCGGGTCCTGGTAGCCGCTCCTACGAGCTCGATCCGATTCTAAAACTACCAAAGCACTGCATCATCCCGGCCGGATTGGAGATTCCGGACATGCACCGGGAACCGACAGTAATCATTAATAATATGCACCTGCAAAGATTGTCCCAATTCCAGACGGAAAGGGATTATAATTTATAGGGGGAATCGAAAACCGCAGGCAAGAGAATGCAAGACAAGCACACTCCGAAAAAACAGGCAACAGACGGACCGGGCCCGCTAAAAAACCGCTCTGGAGCGCGCGGCGGAAAGGAGGGCCGGCGCCGGCTGATTCCCGAATCTCAGCCCGACCAACACCTTTTATACAAATCCTTTTACGAGTTCAGCCCGCTCATGTTCTTCACCATAGATAATAAAGGTACGGTCAAAGCCGTAAATTCAGTAGGCGCGGAGCATCTGGGGTATTCGGCGGATGAACTGATTGAACAGCCGGTGCTGAAGGTGTTTTATCCCGAGGACAGAAAAAGCGTACTCGCACAGATGAAGAAATGCCTGAACAATCCGAACCAGGTGCATACATGGGAGATCCGCAAGGTCAAAAAAGACGGCACTTTGATCTGGGTCCGGGAAAACGCCGAGGCGGCACCAAGCGGCGGGAGAAAAACCCGCATAAATATAGTATGCGAAGATATAACGGACCAAAAGAACGCGGAGTTTTTGCTGAACACGGAAAACAAAGTGCTCGAGTTGATCACACGCAACACTTCGTTGAACCGTATTCTCGACTACCTCTGTCGCCAAGCCGAGAGTCAGGCTCCCGGCATGCTCTGCTCGTTCCTTATACTCGATGAAGCAGGGAAGCACCTCAGGCACGGCGCGGCGCCGAGCCTGCCGAGGGAGTACACAAGGGCGATAGACGGTGTCCAGATAGGGCCCGGTGTAGGCTCGTGCGGCACGGCTGCCTACCTGAAAAAGCCCGTAATCGCGAGCGACATAGAAACCGACCAGCGCTGGGCGGATTACAAGCACCTTGCGCTAAAGCACGGCCTCAAGGCCTGCTGGTCAACGCCGATACTGTCGACTGAAAAGAACGTACTCGGCACCTTCGCCATGTACTACGATCACTCCCGTTCTCCGAATTCTCACGAAAAAAAGATAATAGAGGCGGCGACGCACCTGGCCCGCATCGCGATCGAGCGGATGAAGGCCCAGGACCTCGCCAAGCAGTTCGGCGAAATCCTCGAAGAGTCGCTCAACGAGATTTACATAATAGACGCCGAGACGTGCAGGTACCTCCAGGTAAACAAAGGAGCCAGGATCAATCTCGGATATACGTACGAAGAGCTTCTCGACACGGACACTGTCGAAATTAACCCGGACCTCACGCCGGACTTCCTCGGCAGAGCCGAAACGCTGATTTCGGGCGACCGCAAAAAAATACGGATCGAAGGCGTTCACAGGCGAAAGGACGGCACGCGGTACCCGGTCGAAACTTATCTCCAGCTGTCGAGCTTCAATGGCAAGAAGGTATACATCGCCGACGTCATCGATATGACCGAGCCGAGAAAGCGGGAAGAAGTGCTGAGGGAGCACGTCGAGCAGCTATCGAAGAAAAACAGGTACGAATCGATAGTCCGGGCGGTGACAGAGAGCGTGCACCAATCGCTCGACTTGCAGGACGTGTTCGAAAACGCCGTGGACGCGCTCAACAAGAACGTGGAAGGAGCAAGCAGCGTCGTCATATTCATGGCCGAGGGGAACGACGCCGTACTGAAAGCCGACAGGGGCCACTCGGACTGGTACATAGAGCGTCTCAGAAAAATTCCTTATCCCAAGGGCGCCACGTGGAAAACTATCCTGGACGGTGTACCGAGATACGTTCCCGACACCGACGAGGACGACGTACTGGGTCCGGCGGGAAAAGAATTCGGCACGAAGAGTTATTTGTCCATGCCGATACAGTCGGAAGGGACGACAGTCGGATGCATCCATATCCATTCCCAGGAAAAGCAGAGTTTCAGCATCGAGGACCTCGACATGCTGCAGATCGTTGCGCGGCAGCTTGAGTCGGCCATCAAGAACGCGAACCAGGCGGAGGCTCTGAAGAAATCCGAGGAAGACATCAAGCAAAAACTGACCGAGCTATCCAAGAAGAAAAGATACGAAGAAATTATCGGCACGATCACGAGGAGCGTCCACAGCTCCATAGACATACAGGAGGTCCTCGAGAACGCAGTCGACGCGATGAACAAGAACATAGAAGGCGCAGACAACGTCTCAATTTACTTCGTCGAGGGGGACGTGGCAGTTATCCAGGCATACAGGGGATATCCGGAGTGGTTCCTCAATAAAACGAGCCGTATTCCGCGCCCGAAAGGCTTCACCTGGAAAACGATACTGGAAGGGAGACTGATCTATAGCCCGGATATCGAGAACGACCCTGTCATCGGCCAGGCCGGGAGAGATGTGGGAACCAAGAGCTACGCCTCCATGCCGATCAAGTACGACGGCAAGACCATAGGATGCATAAACATAAATTCATTCAGGACGAACGCGTTCGACGAGGACGAGCTCGACCTTCTCGAGATCATCGCGGCCCAGATAGAAATTGCCGTAAACAACGCGCGGCAGGCGGAGGCGCTTAAAGAATCCGAAGAGAGGTACAGGATATTATTTGCACAAACGCCCGTCGGAGTATATACGTACGATAAAAACCTGGTTATTACCAACGTAAACGAAAGGCACGCGGAGATAATGCACTCTTCGCGTGACAAGATAATAGGTCTCGATATAAACGACCTGGAAGACAAATCATTCAATTACATTCATGAACAGGCGGTACAGGGACAAAAATCGAGACACGAGGGTTATTACAAATCAACGACAGGCGATGCGGAGCTTTACATACTGGTGTCCGCTACGCCGCTCAAGGACGCACAGGGCAATATTGTGGGGGGAATGTCGGTAGTGGAAGACATCACCGACCTTAAGAACGCCGAGGACTTGCTCAAAGAGAGCGCCAGCAGGTACCGGACACTGGTCGAGAATATAAGCGACCTGATCGTGGAGACGAGCGCCGACGGCAGGTTTATTTATCTAAGCCCGAAACACGAGGATGCTCTCGGATACAAGCCCGAGGAGCTTGTAGGCAGAGATATTTTCGAGAACGTTCACCCGGAGGACAGACCGCACGCCATGAAAGAATTCGGCAGGGTCGTAAGCAGCCAGACAGCGGGCAAAGCAATTTTCAGATACAGACACAAGAACGGCGGCTGGAGGTGGTTCGAGAGCACGGGCCAGACGGTCGAAACCGCGTCCGGGGAGCCCGCGTGCGTCATTGTATCCCGCGACATCACGGACAGGAGGAGATTCGAAGAAGAGCTCTTCAAAGCGGAGAAGCTGGAGTCTCTAGGCGTCCTTGCAGGCGGGATAGCGCACGATTTCAATAATCTCCTTACCGTTATCCTGGGCAATATCTCGGTATCGAAGATGAAGCTCGATCCTAAAGACAAAATATACGGAAGACTGGTAGAAGCGGAGAACGCGTCGTTCAGGGCGAGGGACCTGACCTCGCAGCTCCTCACCTTTTCCAAGGGAGGGGCCCCCGTAAAGGAATTCGTGCAGTCGCTCGGCGAGCTGATCGTCGACACGGCAAATTTCGTGGTAAGCGGATCGAAGGTAAAGTGTGAATTCGAAATCGAAGACGGCCTCTGGCCCGTGGAAGTCGACGAAGGCCAGATAAGCCAGGTCATACACAACCTCATAATCAACGCCGACCAGGCGATGCCCGACGGAGGCATAGTCAATGTGAGCGCCCGGAACGTCGAGCTCGAAGCGGACAACGAATTCCATCTGAGAGAGGGCAGATACCTGAACATTACGATCGAGGACTCGGGTATAGGGATGACGGAAGACCTCCTGGAAAAGATTTTCGACCCCTATTTCACGACCAAGCAGAGAGGGAGCGGCCTGGGATTGGCAACCGTATATTCGATAGTCAAAAACCATGACGGCTACATCAGGGTCTCTTCGAATATAGGGGCAGGCACCAGGTTCGATATTTATCTTCCGGCTGTTACGGGAAAACCGGTTATTCAATCAAGCACCGGAAATCTGCTGACGGGGAGCGGGAAAATACTCGTAATGGACGACGAGCAGATGGTGAGGGAAGTAGCGGGGGAAATGATAAGCCAGCTGGGGTACGAGGTCGGCTACGCCTCGGACGGGCGTGATGCGATAGAAAAATACACCAGAGCCATGGAAGAGGGAAGGCCCTTCGACGCGGTGATGATAGACCTCACGGTGCCCGGGGGTATGGGAGGACAGGAGGCCCAAAAAATCCTGCTCGAAATAGACCCCGCGGTCAGGACAATCGTATCGAGCGGCTATTCGAACGACCCGGTGATGTCGAAATACGACGAATACGGGTTCAAGGGCGTGGTAACGAAACCGTATAACATCGAAGTGCTGAGCAAAGCCATACATACAGTCCTGAATGATACGGGCAAGATCAAAAATCGTTAACAAATACGGAATGTTATCAAAGAGCTCCGCGGAATGAATCAGCAACCAGGCCAGGACCGCGAATTTCCGGGCTCAAGTTGAATATAATCGCTTATCCTATATACTTAGCTCTTTCCCGCAATCTCGGGCTATATTTCAGCACAACCTTATGGAATCAAAATATATAAGGAATTTTTCCATCATCGCCCACGTGGACCACGGCAAATCCACGCTCGCCGACAGGCTCCTCGAATTCACGGGGACGCTCAGCGAAAGGGACAGGACAGAACAGTTCCTCGACAATATGGAGATCGAGAGGGAGCGGGGTATAACCATCAAGGCCCAGGCGGTGAGGATCTATTATAACGCCGACGACGGGATCAGATACGAATTCAACCTCATAGACACCCCCGGGCACGTGGATTTCAGCTACGAAGTCTCTAGGAGCCTAATGGCATGCGAAGGGGCGCTCCTAGTGGTCGACGCCTCGCAGGGCGTAGAGGCGCAGACGGTCGCAAACGCGTACCTCGCCTCGGACGCCGGCCTTGAGCTCGTCCCGGTAATCAACAAGATCGACCTTCCGGCGGCGGACCCGGAGAGGGCGAAAACGGAGATAGAGGAAGTGATAGGCATAAGCGCGGAGGACGCGATACTCGCGAGCGCAAAGGAAGGCATCGGGACGAAGGATATACTCGAATCGATCGTCAGGAATATCCCTCCGCCGGCCGACAAGTCTCACCTGCCCCTGAAGGCGCTCATATTCGACAGCTGGTTCGACTCCTACCAGGGTGTCGTGATGCTCATAAGGGTATTCGAGGGCAAGATAAGCCTCGGAGAGAACATCAAGTTCATGTCCACCGGCAAACCGTACGAAATAAAAAAGATCGGCGTCTTCTCGCCGAGGGCCGTCGAGGTACAGGAGCTCGGGACCGGGGAGGTCGGGTTCGTATCGGCCTCGATAAAGGAGATAAGCGAAGCCAAGGTCGGCGATACGATCACTAGCGTATCGAGGCCTACGGACAAGCCTCTCGCCGGGTTCAAGGTCATGAAGCCCATGGTCTTCAGCGGTCTTTATCCGATCGACCCCGGCGACTATGACAAGCTGAGAGAGGCGCTCGAAAAACTTGGACTCAACGACTCATCCCTCGTATACGAGCCCGAGACCTCCATTGCTCTGGGATTCGGGTTCCGATGCGGCTTCCTGGGACTACTGCACATGGAGATAGTGAAGGAGAGGCTCGAGCGCGAGTTCGAGCTCGAGCTCATTACGACGGCTCCGACGGTCGTATACAGGGCGACTAACAATAAGAGGGAGGTCTTTTACGTCAACAATCCGAGCGAGCTGCCCACGCCAGACAAGCTGGAGACGGTCGAAGAGCCCTACGTCCTGGTTTCGATCCACACGCCGGGGACTTACCTGGGTGCGATATTCGACCTGTGCATAAAAAAGAGGGGCATACAGCGCGACATCAAGTACGTAACGCAGGACAGGGTCATCGTGGAATACGAGATACCGCTTTCCGAGCTTGTGTTCGATTTCTACGACAAGCTTAAATCCGTATCGAAGGGATACGCCTCGATGGACTATGACCCCGTAGGGTATAAGGAATCGGACCTCATAAAGCTGGACGTGCTCGTAAACGGCGACCCCGTAGACGCGCTCTCGATAATAGTCCACAAGGAAAAAGCGTACGAGAGGGCGAGGGACCTTATCGCGAAGCTGAGGTCGCTCATCCCCCGCCAGCTGTACGAGGTCGTGATACAGGCAGCCATAGGGAACAGGATCATCGCACGCGAATCGGTCAAGGCGCTTAGGAAGGACGTGACCGCAAAATGCTACGGCGGGGACGTGACGAGGAAAAGGAAGCTCTTAGAGAAGCAGAAGGAAGGCAAGAAGCGCCTGAAACAAATCGGCAAGATAGAGATACCGCAGGAAGCGTTCCTGGCCGTGCTCAAGACCTAGAAAGATATACCGAAGGCTCTCACGGCCGTCATTCTTATCTCTTGCTCGCCGACATCATCATCTCGGTAATCGCATAAGTAGCGCCGCTCACGGCTCCGGGGTCTGTGACGACGTTTATAAGCGCGGGGACTCCCGAAGAGAAAGCCCTTTCGATCGCGGGCTCGAGATCGCGGGGGTTTTCAATGAGCTCTCCGTATCCGCCTAACGCTTTCAGCACCTCGTGAAATGGGATCATGCCGAGCTCGACGCCCTGCGCCTTGGCTCTTTTACCATATGTTATCTCTATCTGATGTTTCGTCATACCCCAGGCGCTGTCGTTGCACACGACGGCGACGAAGGGCAGCTTGTGCCTTAGCGCCGTCTCGAACTCCATAAAGTTCATACCCGCGGCGCCGTCGCCCGTGATGAGCGCGACCTGCTTATCGGGCCTCGCGGCCTTAGCCCCTACGGCGAACGGCACGCCCACTCCCATGCATCCGAGCGGACCGCCTTTCACGTAATGCCCCGGCCTCCTCACTCTATAATTACCGTCCGTCCAGGCCTGCGTGTCGCCCCCGTCTACGACGAGTATGCCCTCTTCCCCAATGACACCCTCGACCGCCTTAGCCACCCTGACGGGGTGTATGGGGGTCCTGGAGGATTTCCTCAGTTTCTCCGCCTCCTTCCACCTTTCCATGCGCAGTCTCTGAGCCATTTTCATCCATGAGGAGTAATTCAGCCTTATCGAGTTTTCTTCCAGGTATTCCGTCAACTGCGATAACACCATTCCCAAGTCACCCGCAATGCCGAGGTCAGCAGGCCTGTTCCTCCCTATCTCGCCAGGGTCGATGTCGACCTGGACTATCTTCGCCTCGGGGTTGAATGTCCTTCCGAAGCCGATGTATATGCTGAGCCTCACGCCTAGAAGGAGTATGAGGTCGGCCTCGCGGGTGATTTCCTTAAAAGCGTTCGGAGCCGACGGGCTTGCCGCGCCGAAGGAGAACGGATTATCGTCAGAGACGATCCCGCGCCCGAAGTTGAGCGTGTATAGAGGCATCTTCGTATTCTCGACGAACCTCAGAAGCTCTTTATCCGCTCCCGAATACCATGCGCCGCTCCCCGCTATTGCCACGGGCTTCTTCGAACGCGTCAGCAGCTCCGCAATTGCCGCGACCGACTCTTCCGGGGCGGCTGTTTTATAAAAAGGAATGTCGGTGTTATACGCCGAGACTTCATTTTCCTCGCACCCGGTATAGAGGACCTCGTACGACATGCCGAGATAAACCGGCCCGGGCCTGCCGCTGACCGCCTTTTTGTACGCCGAAGCTATGTACTCGGGTATTCGCTTCGTATCGAAGACAGTCCTCGCCCACTTGGTGACGGGGGCGGCCATGCCCTGCTGGTCTATCTCCTGAAGCGACAGCCTGTCGTTCTCCTCGACCCCTGAGCGCCCTGAAATGACCATGAGCGGGGAGTTCGCAAGGTAGGCGCTCGCTATGCCGGTTATGGTATTAGTGAATCCGGGACCGGCCGTAACGATGCAGACCCCCGGCTTCCTCCCAACCCTCCCGTAGGCGTCGGCAGCCATGGAAGCCCCTTGCTCATGATGGGTGTCGATTATCCTTATGCCGAATTCAGAGCAGGCCTTGTATATGGGATTTATGTGCCCGCCGCCCAGGGAGAATATCTCCCTGACGCCCAGCTTGTGAAGCGTCTTCACCGCAAGCCATCCCCCCTCCGCAATCGCCATGATGATTCCTCCGGTCTTTAAGCTCTAAATACTTTTACACTTTTGGATTTCCAAATCAACTAAATCGGCAACTGAATGTAAAATTAAATGGGCATGACAGGGGGTTTCGGCTTTAAAATCGATTTGTGTTAGAATAAACCTTTGAAAACAAGGAGGTAGAGAGATGACAGACCAGGGACTTCCGCAGGGCGGCGGACACGAGGGCGAGCTCGGGAGCATCGCGAGCTCAATCTTGATGGCGTTTAATCTCGGGGTTTCCTATAACCAGCAGACGGGGGGTATAAAGAGTGTCACCGATGCAGTCGCTGAGCTCGGGACCACGATCTATACCAACCTCTCGCAGGTCTACGGGACCCGGTTCCAGGACGATTTCCTCAGGGCCAACACCGAATATTTTCTCCAGATCGCACTGCTCGGATACATTATTCCTTCCGTATGCGCTTACGACGAGGAGTTCAAGAACAGGCTCCTTGAGCTTATTGAGATGAGGGCCGTGAGAACTCAGCAGCAGATGTCTCCTCAGAGTAACCCGGGCGGAGGCATCATAACCCCATAGCCGCGCACCGTATATGAGCAAGAAGATTCTCGGAGGGAAAGAGAAAGTAAAAGCCGCCGTCGTTCAGGCTTCCCCCGTTTTCATGGACAAGGGGAAGACCATAGAGAAGGCGTGCGCGCTTATTAGGGAGGCGGGAAGGAACAATGCGGAGCTCATCGCCTTCTCCGAGGCATTCATTCCAGGCTACCCCGCGTATTACACCGTCGGTTACGAAACCCCTCCCCACGAATGGACCGACTACATGATAGCGCTCCAGGAGAACTCGCTCGTCATACCGGGCGACGATACGCATACGCTCGGGGAAGCGGCCAGGGAAGCTGGCGCGTACGTGGTTATCGGGTGTAACGAGCTCGACGACAGACCTGGGAGCCGGACCGTCTACAACACGCTTCTTTTTATAGATAAAAACGGCAAGGTGATGGGAAGGCACAGGAAGACGATGCCCACATACACCGAGAGACTGTACTGGGGCATGGGGGACGCGTCCGACATAAGGGTTTTCGATACGGAGATAGGCAGGATCGGGGGATTAATCTGCTGGGAAAACCACATGACGCTTATCAGGGCCGCGATGATACACAGGGGGGAGGAGTTCCACATAGCCGTATGGCCGGGGAACTGGAAGAGGGGCGAGGAACGTCTTCTGGACGCGGACACGAGCCCCGGCGGGGCGCTATGCAATCTGCAGTCTCTAATAAAGGTGCACGCATTCGAGGCAGGCGCGTTCGTGCTCAGCGGATGCGGGTATCTGGATGCGGACGATTTCCCCGAGAGGTGGCATAGTCTCAGAGACGGAGACCACATAAACTACGACTGGGCGCGCGGCGGGAGCTCGATTGTCAACCCCGCGGGCAGGTATCTGGCCGAGCCCAATTTCGAGAAGGACGCGATACTCTACGCCGAATGCTTTGCTAACCAGATAAAGGCCGTAAAAGCGGTGTTCGATTCGCTGGGGCACTACTCGCGCTGGGATATAGCGCAGTTATCGCTCAGAGAAGGCCCGTGGGAGCCTGAGGTCGCGGCCGGCGGGAGGCACATTAGCGACCCAGAGCTACCGGCGAGCGAGCTCAAACGGATATCGGAGAAATACGAAATCAGCGTGGAGAGCCTGGAGTCCATCCTGAGAGACGTCGGAAGGCTCGGAAGAAACTGAGGGCCCGCGTCCGAACCCGGCAGCTCCGGAGCGCCCGAGACAATCCCTCCGTTGTAAACTTCCTGAAAAAGAGAAATATCCGCCTTCATTCTCGACTACAGCCTTATCATTAACCCTTGACACGGATTCAAATAAGTTATATAAACGAATGGGAACTAAAGGTGTTGGCTTCCAGTGTTTTTAAAGGAGGAACGGATGATGAATTTCAGGGTGGAATACGGGGAGTACTCGGCCCAGGAAGCGGTGGACGCCATACTGGTAATACTTAAGAAAAACGGGGTCGAGATAGACGAGAAGAGTTTCACCTGGACTCTCGTGGGCGCCCTGTTCGAAAAGGGCATAATAGCCAAGCCCGAGTTCGAGCGCATATACCTTTCACTCAAGAACCACGAGAACAACGGCCGGAAATCGAAAGAGAGTGTTTTATAATATCGCTTGTTAACCGGATAAATTAGCCATCGAGGCCTGGAGCTCGCTCTCTATGAGCGACCTTATCTCGCGGAGCCTCACCTCCGTCTGGGCCTCGAACCTTAACACGAGCGCGGGCTGAGTGTTGGAGGCCCGAATCAGCCCCCATCCGTCGGGGAATTCGACCCTGACGCCGTCTATGTCGATAATACTGTACGACTTCCGGAGCTTCTCTTTCACCATGTCCACTACCTGAAACTTTATGGCCTCGGGACAATCGACCCTGATTTCGGGCGTGGATATAGCCGGGGGGATACCATCGAGCAATTTAGAAAGGGGCTTGCCGGTCCTGGATATTATCTCGAGAATGCGGAGCGAGGCGTAGAGTGCGTCGTCGTAGCCGAAGAATTTATCGGCGAAGAATATGTGTCCGCTCATCTCCCCGGCGAGTGCGGCCTTTTCGGCTTTCATCTTGTCTTTTATAAGCGAGTGCCCGGTCTTCCACATTATCGCTTCCCCGCCGGCCTCGGTTATGCCGTTAAAGAGCCGGTTCGAACATTTTACGTCGCCGAGTATCTTCGCCCCCGGTTTACGCGATATGACGTCCTTTGCGAAGACGAGCACGAGCATGTCCCCCCATACTATATTTCCCTTCTCGTCGACTACTCCGATCCTGTCACCGTCGCCGTCGAAGCCGATGCCGAGCTCGTACTTCCCGCTCCTCACGGTCTCGATCAGTTGAGCCAGGTTCTCTTCCACGGTCGGGTCCGGGTGGTGGTTAGGGAAGTTGCCGTCGGGGGTGACGTAAAGCTCGGTGACGTCGCAGCCGAATTCCCTGAACACGCGGGGGCCGATAGAGCCCACCATTCCGTTCCCGTAATCGACTACGGCCCTGAGGCCGGGCTTCATCTCGATATTTTCCTTGAGGAACCCGACGTAGAGCTCCTCGATATCGGTTTCCCTAGATGAGCCTTTCCCCGAAGCGAATTCTCCCGACTCGGCGATCTCCCTTATTTTTTGTATCTGCGCCCCGAATACGGAATCCCTGCCGCGGCAGAGCTTTATACCGTTGTATTCGCCCGGGTTGTGGCTCGCCGTTATCATGACGCCGCCCCCGACTTCGAGGTTGTAAAGAGAGAAGTAGAGCATGGGCGTCGAGACCATGCCTATATCTATTACGTCTATCCCTGTCGAGTTGATGCCCCTCGTCATCGCCTTGGAGTAGGCAGGCGAGCTCAGCCTGCAGTCCCTGCCTATGGAAACGACTTTGGCGCCGAAGTCCTTCATGTACGTGCCGTACGCCTTGCCGATCCTCTCGAGCACGTCCTCGTTAAGGTCCTTGTCTACTATTCCTCTTATATCGTATTCCCTGAATATCTGGGGGTTTATGTAAGCCATATTTAATGCCCTCTATCATAAAAGGTTGTAATACTATCTCTGAAAATCGGTGAAAGGCAAGAAGAGGGTGAGATTGCCGCGCTTCGCTCGCAAAGTCAGGAAAATGATAAAGACGAGATCCTGAACTTGTTTCAGGATGACAAAATATTTGGATTCCCGATTAAGACATTCGGGAATGACAAAGAAAAGCTAAAAGAAATAACTAAGGGGCGGTGCGTCGCTACAGATGTACGGAATAATATCCGTTCAACCCTTCGACAGGCTCAGGGCGAACGGGTTTGGCTATCGTTGTTGGCTGGGTGGATCGAGCCTTGACTTTAACCCCGCTGATTTTATTCTTTGTTGCCATGATTTTACCGTCTCTCGCCGAATTCAGGAAAAAGTTAAAGAAGGGGAACCTCATACCCGTATGGAAAGAGGTGCTGGCCGATTTCGATACGCCTGTCTCGGCGTTCAGGAAGATAGAGACTGGCGACTATGCTTTCCTCCTCGAAAGCGTCGAGGGCGGGGAAAAATGGGGCAGGTACAGCTTCCTAGGGACCGAGCCTTCCGTCATTTTCAGGTCGAAGGGCAGGGACATAGAGATCATGGAGGACGGGAAATCGAAAAAGATAAAGGGCGACCCTATAGACTCGCTCAGAGAGCTCATGTCGAGGTATAAACCCGTGCATACCGAGGAGCTTCCGCGTTTCCACGGGGGGGCGGTCGGCTATTTCAGCTACGATATAGTCAGGTTCGTCGAAGACCTCCCTGCCCTGAAAAAAGACGAGCTGGGACTCTGGGACTCCCTCTTCATGATCACCGACACGGTGCTCGTCTTCGACAACGTAAACCACAAGATCAAGATAATCTACAACGCGTACGTGTCTCACCCGGAGAAAGCCGAGGAGGCCTACAACGGCGCAATCGAAAAGATAGAAGATATAATAAAGAAGCTCAGAAAACCGCTCAGTTTCTACGACGAAAGGTGCGCGGGGATGAACGGAGGGCCTGAGCTCGTATCGAATTTCAAGCCCGGTGACTACAAGGAAGCCGTTAAGAGGACAAAGGAATACATCACGGCCGGAGACATCATACAGGCGGTCATATCGCAGAGGTGGAAGACGAAACTCGACGTCGATCCGTTCGACCTCTACAGGGCGCTCAGGGTGCTGAATCCGTCGCCTTATATGTTCTACCTCAAGACCGATACTGAAACCTTGGTCGGGTCTTCGCCGGAGGTCATGGTCAGGGTTGAGGACGGAGAGGTAGAAAGCCGCCCCATCGCCGGCACTAGGCCCCGCGGGAAGACCGAGAGCGAAGACCGCGAGCTCGAAAAAGAGCTCCTCTCGGACCCGAAAGAGCGCGCGGAGCACATAATGCTGGTTGACCTTGCGAGGAACGACCTCGGAAGGATATCGGAGACGGGCTCGGTAAAAGTCGACGAGCTTATGGTGATAGAGAAGTATTCCCACGTCATGCACATAGTGTCGAACGTCGTATCGAAGCTGAGAGCGGACAAGGACGCATTCGACGTGGTCAGAGCGACATTTCCCGCGGGCACGCTCTCAGGCGCGCCAAAGGTGAGGGCGATGGAGATAATAGAGGAGATGGAGCCGAGCAGAAGGGGGGCGTACGGGGGGGCCGTGGGGTATTTCAGCTTCTCGGGGAACATGGATACGTGCATTACGATCAGAACGTTCGTGATCAAGGGCGGAGAAATATTCATACAGGCGGGAGCCGGAATCGTGGCCGACTCCGACCCCGGGCGCGAATATCAGGAAACAGTGAATAAGGTGAAGGCCCTCGTCAGGGCGATCGAGGTCGCAAAGACGGGGCTTTGATTCCGGGGACCGTATAATAATATAGAGAGAGCAGTAACCGGATGCGGACATGATATTGATGATAGACAACTACGACTCGTTTACATATAACCTCGTTCATTATCTCTCGGAGCTGGGCGAGGAGGTCGTAGTCCACAGGAACGACAAGATCACGCTCGAGGACGTGGGGAAGCTCAACCCTGATATGATAGTAGTGTCCCCCGGGCCGTGCACTCCGAAAGAGGCGGGCATCTCGGTCGACGTCATCAAGGAGTTCGCGGGACGGACGCCTATCCTCGGAGTCTGCCTCGGCCACCAGTCGATGGCCTATGCGTACGGGGCCGACGTAGTGAGGGCGGGAAGGCTCCTTCACGGGAAGACATCGCAGATACACCACGACGGAAAAGGGATATTCAAGGACATCCCCGACCCTTTCGAGGCCACGAGGTACCATTCACTTCTGGTCGACAGGGAGACCCTGCCCGATTGCTTCGAGGTATCCGCATGGACGGACGAGGGGGAAATAATGGGGATAAGACATAAGGAATACCCTATGGAAGGGGTACAGTTCCACCCGGAATCCATTCTGACGAAATACGGAAAGGACATACTCAGAAATTTCATATCTATCGCGCGGGGGAAAAGACCCGCTTAGAGACGTCCCCCTAAGCCTGCCCCGTTTAATACGCCTGCGCGCATCCGTGCATAGTTTCGTCAGTTGACAAATAAACACCTGATTCTTTATATTCCTAAACGTCCGATATTAACAGAGGAGACGGGATATGATCCTTCTTTTCAAGCCGCGGGATAACCAATACGTCGGTAAAGGGGGCCTTCCTTTCGGGAGCTTCGACGACACATCGAAATGGCTGCCCATCACGAAATATTTGGAAGAGGGCGCTGTCTCGTTTCCCGACAAGACGATGTTCAGGGTTGCCGACAGAGAGGGAAACCTGACGGAAAGCTACACGTACGATGAAACCAATAAATGGGCTAACCGCGTCGCGAACGGCCTTATCACGAAATTTAAAATACGGAAAGGTGACAGGGTCGGCATCTACATGCTGAATTCGTCCGAATACATAATTTCCATACTCGCCATACACAAGACCGGCGCGGTGCAGGTGCCGATAAACAAGGACGAGAAAGGCGAGAGGCTCGCATACATAATCGACTACTCCGAGATGAAAGCGCTCGTTATCGACCGGGAGAGCATTCCCATGGTCGAGCAGATCGCCGGAGGGCTGAAATTCCTCAAGCACATTTTCGTCACCGGGGAAGGCGGCCTGCCGGGCGATATCGGGGGCATAGAAACCCTTCCTTTCGGTAGCTTCGATGAATTTTCCGCCGAGAACCCCGGAATCGACGTCAAGACCTCGGACGCAGAGCGCTGCATGTTCACCTCAGGCACGACGGGTATGCCGAAAGGGGTGTCGAGGAACCACGGAGGGGTCATACTGACCGTGCGGGGATACATCCAGCAGCAGGGGGTGAGGAGCGGGGACGTCCTCATGAGTGTGTTGACCCTCGGTCACGCGAACGCCCAGGTAATGTGCCTCTTCACTTCAATAGGCGCCGGAGCGACGGCGGTGTTTTATCCGCGGTTCTCGGCGTCGAGCTTCTGGAAGTGGGCGGCGGAATGCGGGGCGACCTGCGTCAACATGCTGGGCGCAGTCGCCGAGTACCTCTGGGCCGCGGAGCCGAGCGAGTGGGACAGGAAGCACGGCGTCAGGCTGGTGCTCTCGGGGCCCGCGCCCCGGAACCTGAAAGAGTTCCAGGAAAGATTCAACACGCGCGCGATAGACGGCTACGGCTCGACGGAAATGGGAATGGTGCTCTGGAACGACCCCGAGGACACGAGACCAGGTTCTTCCGGCCGTCCTATGGAGGGATACTACGTCGAGGTCAGAGACCCCCTGGATACTTCCAGGGTCATACGCCCTTTCTGGGACTCGTCCGAGAGCCCGAAGCCGCCCGAGGAGGCCAAGGGGCTCCTCTTCATAAAACCCCTCATACCGCACACGACGCTCAACGAATACTTCAAGGATGAGCGGAGGACGAGGGAGGCGTTCGACGACGACGGATTCTTTAACTCGGACGATCTGTTCGCCCAGGGAATAGACGGCAGGTACTACTTTCAGGGGAGGTTCAGCAGGATAAGGGTATCTGGGGAGAACGTGGACCCGATAGCGGTGCAGGACTTCGCGATGCAGTACCCGGCCGTACAGGAGGCGGTGGCCGTGGGTATCAGGCTGCCGAACGTATCGGACGACGAGATCAAGCTCAATATAACCCTGAAAAAGGGCGAGAAGTTCGATCCTGTCGAGTTCTCCAAGTGGATGGCCGGAATTGCACCTGTCTTCATGGTGCCGAGGTTCATCGAGGTCTATGAAGAGGGGTTCCCCGTAACGGCAACCCAGAAGATAAGGGTCGCCGAGATAAAAGAGATCACAGACAAGACCTGGGACAGGAATAAGACCGGGCTCAAGTTCAAGGTCCGCTGACCCTCTTGAAAGGATATTAAACCGTGCGCCCGCGGAGCGGGTTTCGCATACCGAGGTGGTGATGTAACTAAGCGGAGAAACGACAAATTTGTCCTCATGATTCCGCAGGAAATATCAGGTTGACAAATTTATGCTACTTTTTTATTGTAATAGGGCTTGTTTTAAATTTCTTGTATTCCAATTAAGCCAACACAAGGAGGGTTGTTATGCTTTTATTGTTTAAACCCCGTGACGCGAAATACCTGGGCAGCGGTACGCTCCCGTTCGGCACATTCGATAATACCGCGGAATGGAAGCCCATAACGAAATGCCTGGAGATGGGAGCCGAGCAGTTCCCTGACAAGACCATGTTCCGAGTGGGGAACGGAGAAGGAGAGATAGTCGAGAGCTACACATACAAGCAAACAAACGAATGGGCCAACCGCGTAGCGAACGGCCTCAAAGACGAATTCGGTGTAAAAAAGGGCGATAAGGTCGGAATGTACATGATCAACTGCTCCGAGTATGTCGTATCGATAATTGCCGTTCATAAAACCGGAGCCGTGCAGGTCCCGATCAATAAAGACGAGAAGGGAGAGAGGCTCGCTTACGTTATCAATTACTCGGAGATGGTGGTACTGGTCATCGATCCGGGAAGCCTGCCCTTCATTGAAGAAATCGCCAAGGATTTAAAGAACCTCCGTGTCATATTCATGACAGGCGACCCTAAAAAGGTCCCGGCGGAGATCGGAGGCATAAAGACACTACCGTTTGCGACGTTCGACAAGTTCCCTTCTAAGAACCCCGGGGTGAATGTAACGACGCACGATATGGAGAGGTGCATGTTCACGTCCGGCACGACCGGCATGCCCAAAGGTGTCGCCAGGAACCACGGAGGCGTGATATTGACAGTCCGCGCGTATCTCCAGCAGCAGGGAGTGAGGAGCGACGACGTGCTCATGAGCGTACTCTCGCTCGGTCACGCGAATGCGCAGGTCATGTGCCTTTTCAGCGCTATGGGCGCGGGCGCCACAGCCGTGTTCTTTCCGCGGTTCTCCGCGTCGAGTTTCTGGAAATGGGCGGCTGGGTGCGGCGCCAACTGCGTCAACATGCTGGGTGCGGTCGCCGAGTACCTTTGGGCTGCGGAGCCCTCCGAATGGGACAGGAAGCACAAAGTAAGGATCATGTTAGGCTCCCCGGCCCCACGGAACCTGCAGGAGTTCCAGGAGAGGTTCGGTGTGAGGGTGATAGACGGATACGGATCTACGGAAATGGGGATGGTGCTCTGGAAGGACCCTGAGGACCACCGCCCCGGATCGTCGGGCTTCTCGATGGAAGGCTATTATGTCGAGTTGAGAGACCCGCAGGACCAGCAGAAGGTGATGAGACCGTTCTGGGACCCGTATGAAGACCCTACTCCGCCCGATGAAGCGAAAGGGCTGCTTTATATCAAGCCGCTTGTCCCGCACACAACGCTCAACGAATATTTCAAGGACGAAAGGAGAACCAGGGAGGCGTTCGACGACGACGGGTTCTTCAACTCCGACGACCTCTTCGCGAGGGGGATAGACGGGCGGTACTACTTCGTCGGGAGATTCAGCAGGATAAGGGTGTCCGGAGAAAACGTAGACCCGATAGCCGTTCAGGACTTCGCGATGCAGTACCCGGCAATACAGGAGGCGGTAGCCGTAGGCATAAGGCTGCCGAACGTCTCCGACGACGAGATCAAGCTGAATATCACTCTCAAGCAGGGCGAGAAGTTCGACCCGGTCGAGTTCTCGAAGTGGATGGCCGAAAGGGTCATGGTCGCAATGGTCCCGAGGTTTATCGAAGTCTATGAGAACGGGTTCCCGGTAACCGCCACTCAGAAAATTAAAGTCGCGGAGATCAAGGAAATAACCGACAAAACCTGGGACAGAAACAAGACCGGACTCAAATTCAGCGCAAGGAAATGAGCGCGCTCCGGACTCAATAATTCCGCTTAGCCTATTAATGGCAAAGAAAGACGACGAAAAATTCATGCGTCTGGCTATCGAGCAAGCTCAAATAGCCGGGCGCATGGGCGAGGTGCCAGTCGGCGCTGTCATAACCGACGGATCGGACAGTGTCGTCTCGAGCGGATACAACCTCCGCGAAGCCGGAAACGACCCCACGGCACACGCCGAGATAATCGCGATAAGGGAAGCCGGCCGGGCTTTCGGGAGCTGGAGGCTCGAAGGCGCAACCATTTACGTTACGATCGAGCCCTGCCTCATGTGCCTGGGCGCCATCATACTCGCCAGGCTGAACAGGCTGGTGTTCGGCGCGAGGGACCCGAAAGCGGGTGCTGTTTTTTCGCTTTACGATATTGGAAACGACCGCAGGCTAAACCATACGGTCGATGTTACGGAAGGCATATGTATGGAAGAATGCTCGAATCTGCTTAAAGATTTTTTCAAGACTCTCAGGAAATAATCGTACCCGGCTTATTTCTTCCCGCTGAAAAAGCCGAGCACATCGGATATGACGCTCTTGTCCTCCGTCCCGGCCAGCTTTTCGAGCTCTCCGTTGTCGAGCCATACCCCGCCGCACGTGCTGCACCTGTCGATCCTTATGCCCCTGAACGCCACTTCATGCAGGTTCCCGCCGTCTTTGGGGCATCTCATATAGCACGTCGCCTTGATCCTCTCCCTCTCCTCCTCCTCGGTCTCATGCTTTACCTTCTCTTTGAGCCTCTTCGACTTCTCGGCTTCTTCCTTGGCGAAATATTCTTCTTCAGTCTTGGAGGGCTTCTCTTTCGTCATTTGAATCTCCTGTAGATGAACTTTGCATTACAAGCCGGAATCATAAATATATTACGGGAGCCTCCGGTCCTGCCGAGCTGCGTACCGCTTAACTCTTTGTCAACGGAGTTATTATTATCCTCTTCTCTTCCTGCTCGATCTTGGTCTCATAGCTCACACCGCCCTCACGTTTGAGGGTAAGGTAAGCGATTCTTCTCTCGGAAGCCGACATCGGCTCGAGCGAAACCGGCTTCTTGATTTTCCTGACTCTCTTTGCCGTTTCCTTGACGAGCTTGGAAATGTCGTCCTCCCTCCGTCTCTTATATCCGTCCACGTCTATCGCGACCCTCTTGTCCCGGCCGTCTTCGCAATTCCGCCCGGCGATCTTGCCTACGATGTACTCGAGGGACTTTATCATCTCCCCCCTTTTCCCAATAAGGAGGCCTTTGTCGTTGGTGTCCTTGATATCGAGCCTGATTTTCTCAGGGCCCTCCCTGAGCACGACGGAGAAAGTGGGGATGAGATAGTTGAGGATCGATTCCAGCGCTTTTTTCGACCTCAGCCCCTTCTCGCTCAGGTTCTCGTTCTTGACCCTGACCCTGATCCTGGCGTTCCTGCTCCCGATCCCCAGAACCCCTTTGGAGCCCTCATCGAGCACCTCTATATCGACTTCGCTCCTCGGAATGCCGAGCTCCTCGCATGCGCTGATAGCCGCTTCCGACACCGTTTTCGCTTCACGTTCTATTACAATAGCCATCGTCATCCTCCTTTAGGAGTGTTTACGAGACGGTTAACGTAAATCTGCTGTCCTATCGAAAGTATATTGCTAACCGTCCAGTACAGTATCAAGCCCGAAGGCAGTCCCCAAAACATCACTGTGAAAATTATAGGCATAAATTGCATCATTTTCATCTGCAGCTGCATATTTTCATTCCCGGCCGTAGGAGTCATCGGCGTCATCTTCTGGGATATGAACCATGAGACGCCCATCACGAGGGGGAGAATCCTGAAGGGTATCCCTATGCCGGGTATGTCGAACAGATGCTCGGGCTCGGAAAGGTCGTTTATCCATAGAAAGGAGCTGTGCCTCAAGTCTATGGAATGGAGGAACACGTCATAAAGCGCAACGAAGACGGGCAGCTGTATGAGGAGAGGCAGGCAGCCTCCGAGACTGCTGAGAGGGTTGATGCCGTTACTCGTATAAAGCTTCATGAGCTCGGAATTCTGTTTTGCCTTGTCGTCCTTGTATTTCTCTTTGAGCGCGTCCATCTTGGGCTTGATCTTTTCCATCTTGACCTGCATCTGCTTCATGGAAACCATGCTCTTGATAGTGAGAGGGAGGAAAATCAGCCTCATTATCACCGTGATCACAATTATGGAGATCCCGTAATTGTGAAAATAACTGTTGAGCCATTTGAGGAAATCCAGGAGAGGCTTCGCGAGAAACTCGACCCAGCCGTAGTTGATCGATTCCTGGAGATTGTAGCCTACCGCCTTAACGGTATCGTACTCGAGCGGCCCGAGATACACATCCCAGTTCTTGACCGAGGTTTTTCCGGCGGGGACCGTGTCTCCTGGATATCTGTAGAGCGCCTTCACGAGGCCTTTGTCCCCGACAGGGCTCAGCGTGACCGTCGTTGCCGCGCCGGTCTCAGGGAGGAAGCTCGATATGAAGTATTTCTGCGAGTACCCGAACCAATCTATGACCCCGCTCCAGCTGCGTGCTTCCTTGGGCATCTTGGTTACCCTCTCGACGTCGCCCGAAACGAGTGCGGTGAAGCTCATCGTATTGCCCTCCCTGCCGTGCTCCTCCACCCTGCCGAACCACTTTATTGCGACGTCCTGCTTGATCGGAGAAGTGCCGGGATTGGTCACCTCGAACCTCTGCTTTAATACGTAGCTTGAGGAATCTATGCCGTATACCTTCTTGACGGTCATGCCTTCGGGGGACTGCCAGGTGAGGGTCAATTCCGCGGTCCCGTCAGTTACAGACACATTGTCCTGTCCCGAGTACTGAAAAGGTATGAGATCGGGGACGTTGTAGCCCTTCATCCTGAGGAGCGTGCTGAACCCGGGCGGGGAATCCTTAAAAAGGTTTACGGGGGCTCCGCCATTTGTGCTCTCTTTAAACTTCTTCAGCTCCCATTTGTAAATCCTGCCGCCAGCGGTGTCTATAACACCGTGATAGAGGGGGGTGTCGACCGATATGAGCCTGCCCTCTGGTGAAAAGTGGATGTTGTCGGAGTCGGCCTCTTCCTGGAAGTCTTGAGACCGGCCGGCCTCTTCAGCGCCCGGGGCGGGCGAGGACTCTGTGGATACCTCCGTTCCCGCCGGTTTCTTCACCTGCTTCTTGTCCGGCGTAGAAAAGAAATACGTGTAGCCGAAGAATATTAAAATCGATAGTACGAAAAATATGATTGTATTGATCTTGTTGTCAGTCATCCACTCGTCCTTTACCGAACCGGATCATATCCGCCGGCACTCAACGGGTGACATCTCGCGATTCTTTTGAGAGTAAGCCACGAACCCCTCCATGGGCCGTATTTCTTGAGGGCGTCTATCGCATACTCCGAACAGCTGGGATAGAATCTGCAAGAAGAGGGTAATATAGGAGAGACCGCATATTTGTAAACCTTTATCAGCAAGGTAGCCAGATACACCAATAAATTCGAAATCATGATAACTTAGACCCGAGTGTTTCCTCGATCTCTCTTTTCGCCGAAGAGTAATCGAGCTTTTCGCTTCCCTTTTTGGCAACAAAGACCACGTCCTTCGATCCGAAGAGGGGTTTATTCAGCCGGAATACTTCCCTCAAGACCCTCTTTACACGGTTCCTCTCAACAGCGCCGGGCACCGCCTTTTTACCGACCACGAGCCCCAGCCGTGGATAACCGAGCGAATTGGGAGCGCACAGTATGCTGAAATGCTCTGTATTGAGCCTTTTGCTCTTCCCAAAAATCTCTTCGTATTCAGAGTTTGTACGGATTTTTAATTCTTTTGGGAAAGATAAACTCACCACAAAGTTCATTTCTTCCAGCGCTTAACCGTGAGACTGTGCCTGCCCTTGGCGATCCGTCTCTTGAGAGTGCGCCTTCCGCCCGTAGTGCTCATTCTTTCGCGAAACCCATGCACCCTTAATCTTTTCTTTTCGTGAGGTTGATATGTTCTTTTCATAACGCGCCCTAAAAATTAACACGAAAAGTTTTTACGGTCAAGAAAATAGCCCTCGTTCCCCGAGACGGATATTCCTCTCCACAACCCCCCGGCATCGCCTCAAAACCAGCAACGCCCTTTTTTATAAAAATAGCATACTTGTACGCTATTGCAATATAAGATAGTAATATCACTTAGAATTACGCCTAAATCAGGGGGTTTTCATCTCGCAATTGCGTATATATTTCTTGACAACCGGAGACTCCCCCTTATAGTATTTGACCGTGAAAATAAAAAAGTTATGGAAAACGCAAAACTCAACGGGAATACTTAGAACAAATCGTTTTAAAGAAAACACACCGTTTGAAGTGAAAGATTTGATTGACGAGCCGATTTACGCAAAAGCAGCCGTGAAAGAAGCATACATAGCGGACTTCGATTCGCTCAAGCCCTTCGGACGAGAAAGCTAATTTAAAACGGGGTCTGAAAACACTTTTAAATCCGCGAAATCCAAATAAACCGACTTTCCGCCGCAGAGCACAATTACTGTCTCAATCCCACTCAGCGAGGAGATATATATGATACGGAACCTCTACGATTTCTTTATGATTTCCCTTTTTGGACTGGTCAAGGTCACCTTATTTATTCTTTTCTTCTGCGTTTCGATGTTATTTCTGGATAAATCGAACGATCCGTTTATGGATGAAAAACCCGCATTCGCGGGCTCGCTCGCGAAGCCGGGCGGAATCGAGTACCTGATGGCGGGATCCACCGTAAAAGAGCCGAAGGCGGCGGAGTCGTCAGAGCCCAGGATAGAGGAGATGACCTCCGAGGAAGCAGAGATCTACTTTTTCATATTGAGGTTATCGGATTCGATAAACCAGTCAAACGCGCGCAAGCTCGCGAAGCTGATCGTCAAGGAATGCGACAATTACGAGAACCTGGACCCCTACCTGATACTCGCCGTAATTCAGGTCGAGAGTGAATTTTCTCCGAAAGCTATTTCCAAAAGAGGCGCGATCGGCCTCATGCAGGTCATGCCCGGAACCGCGGAATACATCGCGAAGGAGATGGGAATCTATTACAGCGGCAGAAAATCATTATACGACCCCTTACTAAACGTCAGGCTCGGCATTCATTACCTGTCCTTGCTGACCGAGCGGTACGATTCCACGGAGAACGCTCTCGACGCGTATAACTACGGCCCATCCAATTTCGAAAAGGCGCAGGCCTCCGATTCGGACAGGAAGCCGTCGAGATACGCGAAGAAAGTTCTTAATTTCAAAAAAAATCTCGAAGAAGAAAGCCTAATTCTGGCCAAGAACAGCTGAGGGCTCCCCGCGGAGGTAAGCAAGTAATTCGGGGACAGAGGATGATGCAGGGAACGGGGTTATAAGCTGAGAAAGATTATGATCTTTGTTAGCTCTGAGCTTGCTTAAGGACTTGGAATACATAAAGAAAGCAACATATATTTTCTTCTTTTATCTTCTTCTTTTCCATTCCTGAATCGAATCCTGAAAAAGGTTCAGGTCGTGGTTCAGGATAGGCCGGGACATGGTTCAGGATGGGTGGATGGAAATCAAAAAACAAACAATAGATTTCTCACCTTCGGTTCGAAATGACATCCGTTGATGACTCGACAAGCTTCCCCCTTCACTAATGCTTCGGGGGACAAACGGAGCAAACGGGAATGGTATAATTGATGAGAGGAAGGTATCCCCTCACCCTAACCCTAACTTGGTTTAGGCAGCATTGAGGCTGAAGTCGATAGGCCGTATGAGCTCCGTTGTAGATCCGACCGGTTCTTGTGCACGCTCAGAACCGTTCCACGAAGGGGAGAGGGAATTTTTTTGCATGTGTCCGCCCGCCGCCGATTCCGTAATGACGGGGAAACAACCCCCCCTTCATTTCTTATCATCCAGGAGAATTCCACACCGAATTATTTTACGTCTACGACATAGAACAGCCGGGCATTTTATTTCAATCACGAGACGTGATGTTAAAATTAATGCCGGATGAAATTCGGAATAGCCGTCCCCAATTTCGGCAAGTACGCGGGCAGGGAGCAGATACTCGAGGCGTCGGAGCTCGCAGAAGAGCTCGGCTACGACTCCCTCTGGGTCAGCGACCATGTGGTGATCCCTTCCTCTCATAAGGTGTTCGGAGATACCTTTCACGACCCCCTCGTTATTCTCGCCTATATAGCGGCAAAAACGGATAAAATAGAGCTCGGGACGAGCGTGATAATACTCCCTTACCGAAACCCGCTGGTCCTCGGGAAGATGGTCTCGACTCTCGACACGCTTTCCCGGGGGAGGGTCATTCTGGGTGTGGGCGCGGGGTGGCTCGAGGAGGAATTCGACGCGCTGGGGGTGAGTTTCAAGGAGCGCGGGAAGATAACGGACGAATATATAGAGATACTGAAAGAGCTCTGGACGAGCGAAAACCCGGAATATCGCGGTGACTATCATGCATTCTCGAATATCAAATTCCTTCCGAAACCGTTAAGCAAGCCCTACCCCCCGATCTGGGTCGGAGGGATGAGCCCGAGGGCCGTGGAACGCGCTGCATTATATGGGGACGGCTGGCACCCCTTCGGGCTGACTCCCGGGGAGTTCCGCGAGAAGGCGGAGTATCTGAGATCAATCCTCCCGCCCGACAAAAAAGATATGTTCGTCATGTCGCTCAGAAGGAACATCGAGATAAACGAGGAGAGGGAATTCAGTCCGGACGACACGCTAAGGGGAGGGAAAGAAAAAATAACAAAGGGGATAAGGGAATACATGGACGCAGGC
Source organism: Thermodesulfobacteriota bacterium (assembly GCA_040754335.1). Lineage (NCBI taxonomy): Bacteria > Pseudomonadati > Thermodesulfobacteriota > Thermodesulfobacteriota bacterium. Next base: position 29,803 of record JBFMCV010000005.1, read on the forward strand.
GTCGAGCACCTTATACTATATATATTAGCGGGGGACTATAAAGGGATTCTCAAAACGCTCAGGGTCTTCGCCGGGGAGATTAGGCCGGGGTTCGAATAATTATACGTCCGTTGACAGAAACTTCGGGTTCGTGGGATAATGGGGTTCGGGACAAATCCGGAAAACAGGGGGGAATCGTAAAATGGAAAACGGGAGCAGGAAATTCACCGCGGCGGCCGTGCAGGCGTCGCCCGTGTTTTTAAACAAGGCCGAGACGATCGGGAAGATCGTGAGCCTCATCGAGGAGGCGGCCGGCAACGGAGCGAGTTTCATAGTGTTCCCCGAGGCTATCGTCCCCTGTTACCCGTACTGGCCTAAGGACATCGGCACCGCAGAAGGGAGAAAGCACATCCTCGACGCATACATCGAGCTGCACAAGAACTCGGTCGATATACCGGGGAACGATGCTGACAAGCTCTGCGAGGCCGCGAAGAAGGCGGGGGCCTACGTTGTAATAGGCGTGAACGAGAGGGAGGGCGGCACTCTTTACAACACAATCCTGTATATAGACAAAAACGGCGGAATCCTGGGGAAACACAGGAAGCTCATGTCTATAGACAGCGAGAAGTGCATCTGGGGGAACGGAGGCGCGGAGGATTTGGGAGTGTTCGATACGGACATCGGGAAAGTGGGCGGGTTTTTCTGCTACGAGCACCACATGACGCTCGCAAAGGCCGCGATGTTCATGAAGGGGGAAGAGATACACGCGGGGCTCTGGGCGGGGCACGGGTTCGTAAAACCGACCATGGATTTCGCGAGCCGCGAGTACGCGTTCGAAGGGCAGGTGTTCGTGGTCGCGTCCTCGGGACACATCACGGAGGACATGGTGCCCGACAGCTTCCCGCTGAAAAAATATACTATGTGGGACTATCCCGGCGGAGCGGGCATCATAAACCCGAGGGGGGAATACCTTGCAGGTCCCATTTACGGGAAGGAAGACATAGTCTACGCCGACATAGACACGGACATGATAATTCGCGCGAAAGCGGTCATAGACGGCGTCGGGCATTTTTCGAGGCCCGACATACTGACGCTCGAGATCAAGGGATATGACCCCGGTAAAGAGAAGGCGGGGAACGGAAGCCGGAGCCGGCGGCAGAAAAAATCCGGGAAGCCGTCAGCAGCGGAAAAAGTCAGGCCGCAGTCCTGAAATTCAGGTCTGATTTCGGGGGAACTAGCCGGGCGGTTATCAAATTATCAGACGCTTTCCTTCTCTATCGACTCTATTAGCTCCTGCTTCAAGTTCCAGAGCTTCTCGGAAAGAGAAACGTGATAGATGTGAGGATTCATGATCCTCCTCACTCCCGAATCGAGTCTCTCTATATCTTCGATTCTCCTCACCCTGATATCCTCTATGGAAGGAAAATCGTAAACGAGCCTGCCCTCGTCGAGCACTTTTACCAGAAGCGGCTCCGTCCTGCTTATCTCGCTATGCTTCATTATCCTGAACTTTGTGTGGTCTGAAGGGTGGTGCATCTTTAATAAGCCCGCCTCCCCGGGATCGCCTTCGTCTATCGTGAGCAGGTCTGCCGTCGCATACCCCCTCCTGTCATATATGCGCCAGGCCATTTTATTGCCCGGGTTGAGCGTCTTTTTCGGGGTTTCGGACAATTTTATAGCCGGCACCCACTCGGACCTCTCCCTCACGGCGACGAGCTTGTATACACCGTCGAGAGCGGAATCCCCCCTGGAGGTAATGAGCTTCGTCCCCACCCCGTAGACCAGGCGCTTTATGAGGCTGTCGGGGTCGAGCCCGTAACGGGGCGCCTCTTCCTCGATCTGTGTTATCACCTGCCAGACGACGAGCTCGTCGAGCTGGTTCGAGAGCACAATCTTCGTATCGGTGAAGCCTGCGCTGTCGAGCATCTTCGCCGACTGTATGGAGAGATACGCGAGGTCGCCCGAATCTAGCCTGATGCCTAGGGGCTTGTGCCCTTTCCTCCGGAGCTCCTCGAATACCTTTATTGCGTTAGGCACGCCGCTCTCGAGCGTGTTTATGGTATCCACCAGCAGGAGACAGTCATCCGGATACACATCGGCGTAAGCCCTGAAGGCGCCTAACTCACCCTCGCCCAAAGCCATGAACACCTGCACCATGCTGTGCGCGTGCGTGCCCTTGGGCGGAAAACCGAGAACGTGCGAGATGCCGACCGTCGATGAAAAGTCGGCCCCGCCAATGAGCGCAGCCCTTATGCCGGCATTGACCCCGAGGTCGGGCCCTCTCCTCATTCCGAATTCGAGTATCGGCTGCCCGCGTCCCGCCTCCCTTATACGCGCGGCTTTCGTGGCTATGAGTATAGGGTAGTTGAGCTTGTTGAGGAGAGGCGACTCCAGTATCTGAGCCATGGGAAGGGGACCCTGAATCACCGTCACGGGAGCGTTCGGATGGACGACCCTGCCCTCGGGAACGGATAGCATCGTTATCCCTTCGAAATTGCCGTGCTTCCTCAGCCATCCGAGAAAATCATCCGCAAATAGAGGCTCGCCGAGCTGCCCGGTCTGCGTCTTGAGATAGCTTATCTCCTCGTCCCCGAACGCAGCGTCCTTCATCCACTCCGCCAGCCATTCGAGCCCGGCGTTCACGCAGTAACCAGCCTTGTGGGAACCGTAATCCGGATAGCTCCTGAAGAAGTGATCGAACTGAGCGTGCGTCTCGTGAAGCCCGAACCTGAAATAGAGCTGGGCCATCGTGAGCTGGTACTGGTCGGTAAAGAGTATCCCTTCAGCTATTCTGTTATCCATTTTGAAACAGGGCCATGGATTATTTATTTTTTAGCGGGAATCTACGGGTCTTAAAACGTAATCGAAAGCCCGTCCATTAATGTATAGTTTTTTTTTAATCCCAAGTCAACAATGAGTGCCCGTTTGAGAATGCTCTTTCGATGGACAAAAGGGCAGGCTCAAGTAAATGCCAACATTACAATTTTTGGAATAATATGCCGTAATGCTAAATTTATTGACAATCTACGATATTCCTTATAATATTTGTTATAATAGGTCGATACGGGTAAAGATGTAATAATTATTGTCAAAATCCGTATGAAACGGCAAACCACTCGAAAGGATGGGAAGAAAAGCATAGGTCTGAAGGGATAGTAACCCAATGGCTGCAATGCCGCCGAAACGGGAAAAAACACAGCGTCTATCTCGAATTTCACCGACCGCCCTGATACTGATTCCCGAAATAAAATTACCGTCCAACGAGAACGTTGCCGATGAGGGCGCGGTTAGTACGGATAGGGCGAGATGGAAACCATCGGAAAAGTTCTCTGTATTACCCTGCTCACCGTCTTCGGCTCGGCGGCTGCAACCGTCTACATCGTCGATTCGGATATATTACCTTCCTACCTCGACAAACCCACCCCTGTCTACACATCGGACGTAAAGGAGCAGGAGAAACCCGCTGATTTCCAAAACGCCACTTACTCAAGAGAGAGGGAAAGGATAAATTACGCAGACGCGGAAGAGGAAAGCTACGAAGCCGAGGAATATTCGGATGTAAAGCCCATCTGGGGGCAGAGCTACGATTCTCATCCGGCCGCGCCTCTGAGGAGCGAAGAGAGAGCGCGGGAGCTCGCCCAAAACAACTCCCTAGACTCTATCATTCAGAATATCGATTACTGGAGCGACCAGTATTCGAACGCAGTAAGCTCCGGAAGGCAGGCGAGCGCCGATAACGCGCTGCGCAACTATTCCGAATATAAGAAAGCCCTCGATATAAAACAATCCGGTCAATAAGCCACAGCGTGCAGAAACCAGTCAGCGGATAAGGTCAGGAATGACGACGGCACAGAAAACTGCCTGATAATACGCACTTCGAGACGCTTCCGTCTTCGCCAAATGCTACGCCGGATCACGCTACGATTCAAAGCCTCCGGGCGACGTGCCGCAAGCAGGACGAACGGCTTGAGTCTTGCTTCCGAATCAGGCCAGAATTGATTAACTTCTGAAGCGATGATCCAGGCTAGAGAAGGAGAAAGAGCTTCGTAAGGAAAAAATCTCCGATTATTATGAGGAGGAGAGCTACCACGACGGTCGTTGTCGTCGCCCTTCCGACGCCCTGCGTCCCGCCTTCGGCCCTCATCCCGACATAGCATCCGGTGATAGCCACTATTATCCCGAAGAAGAATGTCTTCGAGATACCGCTTACGAAATCGTCTATGGTCACCCACTCGAGTATGCTTGAAATAAAGAGCCTTGGCTTCACGTCGAGGTCGATGTTCGCCATTATCATCGCGCCTAAAATCCCCGTGAAGTCGGATATTATCGCGAGGAAGGGGAAAGAGATGACAGCCGCCACGAGCCTCGGTACGACGAGCTTCCTCAAGGGGTCTGCGCCGAGCGTCCTTATGGCGTCTATCTGCTCGGTTACTTTCATCGACCCTATTTCGGCGGTAATACCGGAGCCGACCCTGCCCCCCACGAGGAGAGACGTTACGACGGGGCCGAGCTCCCTGACGAAAGAGAGGGAGACGACGGGGCCGACGACGCCCTTTGCGCCGAACCACGCGAAGCCCCATGCGAGCTGGACTACCATGACCATGCCTATCGCCATTGCGGACGCTATAACAATGGGTATCGATTTAAAGCCGATCTCGTCGAGCTGCTCGAGCACGAGCCTGTAATTAAACGGCCGGGTGAAGCTCGCATAGACAGACCTATAGAGGAACAGCCAAACGTCACCCAGCTGCTCGATGAAGGATACGCATGAAGACCCGAGGCGGGATATGTAGCTATAGATGATCATAGCACCCTGAACTGAGAAATAAATTCGTTAAATACCTGCGCCCCCGTATCGAACCTTGCAGGAGACGAGGCGTATGTAAAATCATACACGCAATTGTTCATTTTAAATACGCGCGTCTCTATCTTGACGGGAGTGTTGTTCAGGCTTCCCGTATATACGGTCATAAGCGCGGGCTGCCCGTCTATCTGAGTCTCCTGCCTCGACTCAGCCTTCTTGTCCTTCACGCCTACTATGAGCGATTCCGAGAGCGCCTTTAAGCTGTACTTCATCTTGCGCTCGTCGCATGTCGAATTCACGGTTATCGTGGAATCGTTGGAGGGGTTACTGAATGCGAGGTCCCCTCCCTCGATGTCTATCCTTTTCCACCCGTCGGGCAAAGAGCCTATCCGGTATGACGTCGAATCGGACGTATAAACCTGCCCGTCGAGCTTCCCTTTATCGCCCGAACCCGCGGAGGCGTAGTAGCCCACGAACTTTCCGATAGAGCAGGAACCGAGAAACACCGCAGCAGATATTAATAAAAATATGCCCTTTATCTTTGGATAATTTAGCTTGTACAAGATTTTCCCTATAAAACCGAGGCGGGCCGCAACAATCGGGCCGACGGGTTCTCAATAATACTCAAAACATTCAATAAAACCAAACAAATCTCAACACCGAGTAATTGTATCCCCTATTTCGAGGAAATAAAACGAGCCGGAGAATTTTAAATACATATAACGTACCCCCGAATCAAGTTTTTCTATCCGAATTCCTCCGATTTTAAACGGTCAAATTTTCCGGGGTTCACCGGCCTATTCTTAGCGGGGAGGAGCGGTATGGAAAAAAATTAAGACTACTTATACTCATTCCGGCTTTCGATAAATAGACAGCACAAAAGTATGCTAAGATATTCAGGAGATTAAGAAATCTCTTATTTTTCAGGATGAGCTCCTGGGTAAACGCCATAGATCACACAACGCCAAATTAAAGGTTCATGACTAACCTGAGATTATTCTCTTATATTGCCTTAATATATTTTTTTACCTGGACTTTATCTAACTGGCCCGCATTACATGTAGCCTGGTGGCATTCAGATGACTATGCTTTTGGAGAACGCTCCTGTTCAAGTCTTTTTCATGAGGGTTTGATAAACGGTAGACCGGTTGCAGGACTATGGTTTACTACATTCTGTCCCGCTCAAGTATCTAACCTCGATATCTACAACATTTTGATCAGGTTTATTCAAGGAATTTTCCATTGCCTAGCCGCCTCAATAGCGGCACTTTTAATTTTGATTCAGACAAAAAAGTGGACAGCTATTATCGGGGTAATGGCATTTTTGTTATGGCCTTTCAATGGAGAAGCTGTGCTATGGAGATCCGCCGGTCTTTATCCGTTAGGGGCATTCCTGGGTTTACTCGGAGTTTTTTCAATTCACCACAGTAAGAAATTTTCACTTACATACAATATTACGGGTTTTTTACTGATTGTTCTCGCAATGCTAACTAATGTGGTTTCTGCTTTAAGCGGCATATTAATCTGGAGCCTTATTTTAATCCTTGATACCGACGAGAAAGAAGAGGTTATCGGTAAAGGATTGATTTACAAAACATCTATACTGGCGCTCGGATATTTACTTGGCGGGATACTGAGTTACGTTATCGCCTCGAACTACAATATCATAACTGACAATCGGGCTACTTTTGCCTCTTCATCATCCATTTTAACAAAACCACAATATTTTTTTGATCTGTACTATTCGTCAATTTTTAACAGAAATCATTACCCGATTTGGCTGGACATCTTGATACTCGTCATTGTATTAATTCTTATAACGAGGATTATAATCAAAATACGGAGCGGTCATATTCTTTAAAGCTGATTTCTCTTTACCTGATATTATCGGCATCTTTACTATTGAGTCCATTTTTTACCTTATTGTTGATTTCCGAGAATAATACTTCCTGGAGGGTGATGTATCTGGCTCCTTTCATTTTAACTTCTATTTTTGTTATTTTAGTGGAGCTCATTCAGAATCGGAGAGCACAAGCCGTAGTCATAATTCTTTTTTGCCTGATTCTTTTAGCATTCATCAGAATATCGTGGACATTTTCATCCGAGTACCCCGAATTATTTAAACAGGATCTTCAGGTTCTCGGAAACATTGAGAACTCTATAACCGCGGCACAAATCGAGGGCAACTCGATATTTGTTTCGACGAGAAAAGAATACATACAAAATACAAACCCATATAATTTGAGATACTTGAACGGTAATTCAAAATCTTCGGCTTTTTTCAGAAGCTGGTCGGCTCATCCCTTTATCCGCAGGTATTCATGGTTAGTACCCAAAGACGATATTAAAACGGAAATCGAATGCGACTCATATTGCAAATCAAATATAAAGGACAAGTCGTTTCAATTGTTTATAATGAAGGACAACGAAACAACATGCGTCTGCCCTTGAAAATGAACTGCCGCTGTATGACTGTGCGATAAGTAAAGTTAGATTTTCAATACGAGGGAATCAAACAGGAGAAGTTTGACTCCCCTCCGACTCTAAATTAACATTTTACCCCCATGACCGTAAGGACCCGATTCGCCCCGAGCCCCACAGGCTCTCTTCACATAGGAGGGGCCAGGACAGCCATTTTCAACTGGCTCTTCGCCAGGCACAGCGGCGGGCAATTCATACTCCGCATAGAGGACACAGACCGCTCACGTTCGACCGAGGAATCGATACTGGAAATCACGGACGCCATGAAGTGGCTCGGCCTCGAATGGGACGAGGGGCCTTTCAGACAGTCGGACAGGCTACATATATATAAAGATCTCGCTGAGAAGCTCATCGCATCGGGGCATGCGTACAGGTGCTACGTAACGCCTGAGGAGCTCGACGGGAAGAGAAAAGAGGCCCAGGAAAGGGGAGAGGTGTTCCATTACAGACGCGAATGGGCGGACAGGAACGCGGGGCCGGACAAGCCCTACGCAATAAGACTCCTTACGCCCGACCAGGGGACTATAGAGGTGCACGATCTTTTGCGGGGGAAGGTCGTATTCGACGCCGGGGAAATAGACGATTTCGTGATACTGAAGACTGACGGCTTCCCGACCTATAATTTCGCGGTCGTCGCGGACGACTCGCTCATGGGGATAACGCACGTCATAAGAGGGGACGACCACCTTATAAATACGCCCAGGCAGGTGCTCATATATGAAGGTCTTTCGCTCAAAGTGCCGGAGCTCGCGCACGTCTCGATGATACTCGGGCCCGACGGAAAGAGGCTAAGCAAGAGGCACGGGGCAACTTCGGTCGTGGAATACAGGAAAGGTGGTTACCTCCCCGAGGCTCTCGTAAATTATCTGACGCGGCTCGGATGGTCGTTCGGCGACCAGGAGATATTCACTACAGAAGAGCTCATAGAGAAATTCACTCTCCACAACGTGGGGAAATCGGCCGCCGTGTTCAATCCCGAAAAGCTCGACTGGCTGAACGGATGGTACATTCGTAACAAGCCGCCCGAAGAGACAGCGGAGCTCGTGCTCCCCATACTCCTCGATAAAGGCATAAAGGCCACGCTCGATCGGAAGCTCGTAATGATCGTAAAGGAGCTCGGTCAGAGGGCCAAGACGCTTCTCGATATAGCCGATTCACTCGGATACTTTTACGCAGAGGACATCGAGTACGAGGAGAAAGCGGCTGGAAAGTTCCTCACACAGGATAATCTCGACGTCCTGAAAGACCTGGCCGGGAAGCTTTCAGAAACGGGTTCATTCACGGCGGGCGATATACAAAAGGTATTCGAGGGCATAATGGAGGAGAAGGGGCTCAAGCTCGGAACAATCGCACAGCCAGTGAGGGTCGCGCTCACAGGGGTGACGGTGAGCCCCGGCATATTCGAGGTGATGGAGATAATGGGGAAGGATATGGTTTTAAAAAGGCTCAATAAAGCAATCGAATTTATATCCGCCGGGAAGCACGCCTGAAAATATAGACTTAACCCTCAATTTCCCGAACGAAAGTATTAAGGTCCTTCCCTCAGTGTACGCCGCTATATATCAGTATTGAAAGAAGCCCTTCCCGGATTTGCGCCCGAGCCACCCTGCCCTGACCATCTGCCTCAGTAAAGGCGCAGCCCTGTACTTAGAATCCTGGAACTCCTTGTAGAATACGTCCATCACGTCTATGGTTACGTCGAGCCCTATCAGGTCAATGAGCGCGAGAGGGCCTATGGGCTGGTTAGTGCCGAGCTTCATGGCCTTGTCTATGTCTTCCGCAGTCCCGACGCCGTCAGAATAAGCGAACACCGCCTCGTTTAGCATCGGTATCAGTATCCTGTTCACGATGAAGCCGGGGATGTCCTTCGTCCTGACGGGCTCCTTTCCGAGAGCAGTTGCAAAATCGAAGGCGAACTGCGCCGTCTCGTCCGACGTCGCGAGCGTCTTTATTATCTCGACCAGCTTCATCACGGGAGCGGGATTGAAGAAATGCATACCGACTACCTTATCCGGCCTCCCCGTCCCGACGGCTATCTCCACGATCGGGAGGGAAGAGGTATTGGTCGCGAGCACGACATCCGGCGACGTCGACTCGTCTAACTTCTTGTAAATCTCCTTTTTAACCTTCATGTCCTCGAAAGCGGCCTCTATCACGAGGTCAACAGCTTTAAAATCCTCATATTTCGTGGTCGTTTTTATCCTCGATACTATGGACTTGCCCTCTTCCTCGCTTATGGTCTCTTTCTTGACGAGCCTGCCGATACTGCCTTCTATCGCCTTCAAGCCCCTGCCTAGGGCCGCATCGGTTACGTCAACCAGCACTACGCTCCTCCCGCTCGAAGCGATTACCTGCGCGATACCCGAGCCCATAGTTCCCGCCCCTACGACACCTACCAGTTTTATATCCTCCGCTTTTTTGGACATGGCGTCCTCCTTTTCTATTCGCAGTTGCGAAATACAGGATTATTATACCCAAATGATAATTTTATCAAGTTCCCCGGCTTATCGACCCGCGCAGCCGATTTGAAAGAGCATTAGCGGCAAATTAAAATACCCCCGATGAAGGTCATAGGCCTTACCGGAAACATAGCCTCGGGCAAGAGCTCGGTCGCGCGGATGTTCGAGGAGCTGGGCGCGCGGATAATCGACGCGGACGATGTCGCCAGGGCGGTCGTCGAGCCTGGAGAGCCCGCCTGGAAAGATGTTGCAGACGTATTCGGGAAGGAGGTGCTCGATCCCGATGGGCGCATAAACAGGAAAAAGCTAGCTGAGATAGTCTTCAGCGATGAAGCCATGAGGGGCAGGCTCAACGATATAACTCATCCGAGGATAAAGGAGAGAATCAGGGATCTCCTGAGGGAGTACGAGGAGGAAGGAGCGTCCATAGCGATGATCGAGGCCACGCTGATCGTGGAGAGGGGGGGACTCAGAAGCCTGTTCGACGGTCTCATCGTAGTGACAGCGGATGAAGAGACGCAGATAGAGAGGCTCATCAGGGACAAGGGCTACACGAGGGAGGAAGCGGTCTCGAGGCTCAAGGCGCAGATGCCGGCAGAAGAGAAGATAAAACACGCGGACTATGTCATAGATAACTCTGGGTCGCTCGATGATACGAGAGCGCAGGTTGAAGCTGTGTGGGAAAAAATCCGCACCTCGGCCTAGAGCTTATGCGAGTTGAGACAGCCCCGGATCTTCGGCTGCCTTCGGCTTTCTTAAGGAGTTGGAATACATAAATAAAGCAAAATATATTCTCTTCTTTCCCTTGATGAAAACACACGTAGTGTGGTCTTTCGAAAAACTGCACAGAATATTGGCTAAACATGCGCACTTCGACATGCTTCCGTCTTCACCAAAGGCTACGCCGGACAAGCAGTACGAACGGGTGGGTTTGATTTATTGAACTGATGTACCCCCTCACCCTAGCCCTCTCCCACGCTGGGGAGAGGGAAATTTTTGCGGGTGTTCAGCCGCCGCCAATTTTGTCAGCCCGGTTAGGAGAAAGACGAGATACTGAATATTTTGGTTTTATGAACGAGTAAATTGAGAATAGTTACATCACCGGATTCAGCCAGTGGAGTCCGATTCTTGCGCACGTTCGAGAACGTAGTTCAGCATGACAAGCAAATTATAGAATTTCAGCCTCGAATTATATAACGTCTACAATAAGGGATGAGTTGATGCCCGAAAAACTGCGCCTGACACCAGGCCCGTTTCCAGGATACCAGTACAGAGGAAACGCCCGACAAAATTCCTCATATTTTCGGGCTACATATGCAAATCCAGTCTCCGCCCTGCAAACTTGCCAATTAGGTATTTACGTAGTATTTTTTTGGATTCTCAAGAACCTTCAAAGGAGCCGATAATGAAGGATAAAATTGCCGTACTCGAAGAAAAGGAAAGAGAGGCCGAAGCCGGGGGCGGCGAAGCGAGGATACAGAAACAGCACGAAATCGGCAAACTCACCGCTAGAGAAAGAATCGAACTCCTCATAGATAAAAACACATTCGTAGAGCTCGACAAGTTCGTCGTCCACAGATGCACCGATTTCGGTATGGACAGCAAGAAGTTCCTCGGGGACGGAGTCGTCACCGGATACGGCAAAATAGACGGGCGTCAGGTCTTCGTCTACGCCCAGGACTTTACCGTTTTCGGAGGGTCGCTCGGAATGGTCCACGGAAAGAAGATATGCAAGGTCATGGACCTCGCAATGCAGGTGGGCGCTCCGATAGTGGGACTCAACGACTCCGGAGGCGCGCGCATACAGGAAGGCGTGGAGAGCCTCGGAGGATACGGGGAGATATTCTGCAGGAACGTGCTCGCTTCAGGGGTCGTGCCGCAGATCTCCGCAATAATGGGGCCATGCGCGGGAGGCGCTGTCTATTCGCCGGCGATAACGGACTTCACCGTCATGGTCAGGAACACGAGCTATATGTTCATCACCGGGCCCGACGTGATAAAGGCCGTCACGCACGAGGAGGTGAACTCCGAGGAATTGGGCGGAGCGATGGTTCACAACTCGAGGAGCGGTGTCGCGCATTTCGCGGTCGAAGACGACAAGGAATGCATAGCGCTCGTAAAAGAGCTCCTCAGCTTCCTGCCTTCGAATAACATGGAAGACCCTCCCAGACACCCGACGGACGACCCTTCCGACAGGAAGGCTACCGCGCTCCGGGCGATAGTCCCTGAAAACCCGAACAAACCGTATGACGTAAAGGACGTAATAAACGCAGTAGTCGACGAAGGTTATTTTTTCGAGGTCCAGGAGCATTACGCCCAGAACATAGTGATAGGGTTCGCGCGCATGGCGGGCAGGGTGATAGGCATAGTCGGAAACCAGCCGAACATACTCGCCGGGTGTCTCGACATAGACGCCTCCGTAAAAGCCGGGAGATTCGTGAGGTTCTGCGACTGCTTCAACATACCCATCCTCACCTTCGAAGACGTGCCGGGCTTCCTCCCCGGAACATCGCAGGAGTGGGGCGGCATAATAAAGCACGGGGCCAAGCTGCTCTACGCCTACAGCGAAGCGACAGTCCCGAGGGTGACGGTCATTACGAGGAAAGCCTACGGCGGGGCGTACGACGTCATGTCGTCCAAACACGTCCGGGGCGACATTGTGATGGCATACCCGACAGCGGAAATCGCGGTCATGGGCTCGGAAGGCGCCGTCAATATTATTTCGCGCGCCCAGATCATGCAGGCCGAGGACCAGGAAGCGGAACGGGCGAAGCTCATCGAGGAATATAAGGAAAGGTTCGCAAACCCCTACAGGGCCGCAGACCTTGGATTCGTAGACGAAGTCATAAGGCCCGAAGATACGAGGCCGAGGGTGATCTCGGCGTTCGAGATGCTGGACGGGAAAAGACAGTCAAACCCCCCGAAAAAGCACGGGAACATACCACTCTAATATAAAAGGATTATTTAATGTTCAAAAAGATTCTCATAGCCAACAGGGGGGAAATCGCGGTAAGGATTATACGGGCCTGCAGGGACCTGGGCGTGAGCACCGTTGCCGTCTATTCGGACGCCGACAGGCGCTCCCTCCACGTAGCGCTCGCCGACGAAGCGTACCACATAGGAGGCTCCGCCCCCGGAGAAAGCTACCTTAATAAAGAGAAAATAATAGACGCTGCAAGAAAGTCAGGCGCCGAGGCGATACACCCGGGATTCGGCTTCCTTTCCGAGAACGAGTCCTTCGCCGACATGTGCGAAAAATCGGGAATCGTGTTCATAGGGCCCTCACCCGAGGCGATACGCCTGATGGGGGATAAAATAACGGCGAGAAAAATCGCCCACGACATTAAAGTGCCGCTCGTGCCCGGCTCGGACGGAGCTGTGAGCGATGTCGAGGCGTCCGTAATCGCCGACGAGATCGGATATCCGGTTATGATCAAAGCGTCGGCCGGCGGGGGCGGGAAGGGGATGAGGCTCGTGAGGAGCAAGGACGAGTTCGACAGCTCACTCCGCATGGCGAGGAGCGAGGCGCGCTCGGCCTTCGGGGACGATTCGGTCTTCGTCGAAAGGTTTATCGAGCGTCCGAGGCACATAGAGATACAGATAATAGCCGACGCGGAAGGTAATACTCTCTACCTGTTCGAGCGCGAATGCTCGATACAGAGGAGGCACCAGAAGGTGATCGAAGAAGCCCCGTCGTCAGCTATCAGCGCAAGAACGAGGAAGCGGATGGGCGAAGTCGCGGTGCGGATCGCAAAGGCGGTTAAATACAAGGGGGCCGGAACTATCGAGTTCATAATGGACCAGAGCCAGAACTTCTACTTCCTCGAGATGAACACGAGGGTCCAGGTGGAGCATCCGGTGACGGAGCTGATAACCGGCTTCGATATAGTGAAGTGGATGATAAGAATAGCCGCGGGAGAGAAGCTCCCGTTCAAGCAGAAGAGCATCGCCATGAAGGGGCACGCGCTCGAGTGCAGGGTTTACGCAGAGAACCCCGAGACGAATTTCCTTCCGTCTCCGGGCGTGATCGAATATTTAAAAACACCGAGCGGACCGGGTATAAGGAACGATTCATCCATATATAACGGCTGCGAGATAACCTCCTTCTACGACCCGATGTTATCCAAGCTCATCGTCTGGGCTGAAACGAGAGAAGCCGCGATCAGGAGAATGGAATCTGCGCTGCGGGAATACGTTGTGCTCGGCGTGAAGACGAACATCGGATTCCTCATACGCGTCATGAACAACGAGGAATTCCGGAAAGGCAAGATCGATACCGGGTTCATAGAAAGACACCCCGAACTTTTAAAACCGCCGGTTCTGGAAATTGAACCGGCATTGATAGCAGCAGCACTCTCGATGAGCGGTGCCGAAAGCGCCGGTCAGCCGGCACAGAAACCGGCATCGAACTGGAAACTCTTTGGCAGAAGATCAGGCGTATCCAGGAGCCCCCTTGCATGACATACACCTTTAAGATCAGAGATCAAATCTATAAGATCAGCCTTGAAAAAGAAGACAGCCTGCTGCAGATGGAAATCGAGGGCAGGAGCGTTGACGTGGATTTCGAGAAAATCGAGGACAACCTTTACTCGGTCCTGATAGACGGGAAGTCCATGACCATAGGGGTTTTCAGGAGAGGCAAGAAAGTCCAGGTCTTTATCGAAGGAGAGCTTTACGAGCTCGAAGCCGTCTCCGAAAGGGAGCAGCGCAAGACCTCGCACATCGTTTCGGGCGTCCAGGAGATCAAGTCGCCCATGCCGAGCAGGGTTGTGAAAATCCTCAAGGGCGAAGGCGATGAAGTGGCGCCCGACGAGGGGCTCATCGTGATCGAAGCCATGAAGATGGAGAGCGAGCTCAAGTCACCGATCGCCGGAACAATAAAGAACTTGATGGTCAAGGAAGGCGACGCTGTCGAATCCGGTACCGTCTTACTCGTAGTCTCGTCGGAATAAGGCCCGACTATAGAACCCGATAATACCCGGGTGAACTCCGCTGTTCTTCGCAACTATCCAGGCGATTACAAGCCCGCCCTCACTCTTCCGGAGAGGAAAGAGGCCCCGAGCCGTGCGGATTCCTTGTCCAGACAGTGTCGTTACTCCACCTGATCCTGGTCGCGTCGTTATTCACGTATCCCGTAATGCCGAGTGAGGGGATGTAGAGCTCCCGGCTGCTCTTGGCGTATCCGTCGCTCGTCTGCCCGTTCTCGTTCGTGATGCTGAACCTCCAGCCGTTGTCATAGACCTGTATGGAGGTCGGGCTGTTATTATGGTACCAGGTGCCGCTTATATGCGTCTTGCCGCTCGGGTACCTGGTCCAGGTCGTGTTGTTCGACCATGAAATCTGAGTCCCGCCGTTCTGGATGTTGCCGACCACGTTCCAGCCGGGGACCTTTATCTGCCACGGGTCGATGAAATGCCCTACTGCCCTGTCGCCGTTCTCGTTTATCAATACAACGTGGGTGAAGTCCCTTACGTTTATATGTGTCTGCATGTTGTTGTGGTACCAGATTCCGCCGATCCCGAAATCCTGGGAAGACGATACAGAGGGCAGGGACAATAATACGGTAAGGAAAAAAACCGAAGATGCGAGCGTATTACGCATGGTATTAACCCTCCGCGGGAGCGCGATTGATTACTCAGGACGAATTATATAGCCTCACGGGGGCTCATTCAATGCCCTGTGAGCGGCCGGGAATAAGCTCGTCACTATGGCATCGCGCCACCTCCTCCGCGAGCCTGCCGAATTCCTCTATAGTGAGGGTCTCGGCGCGCCTCGTCCTGTCTATGCCGCACGAGTCGAGCACGCTATCGACGGCTTCTTTGGGCAATAACGAACGCAGTGAATTGCCGAGCATTTTCCTCCTCGATGAAAATGCGGCCCTCAGCACCCTCTCGTGGAGCCGTTCATCCGAAACAGGAACCCTGGGCCGGAAAAGAGGGACGAACTTGAGCACGACTGAATCGACTTTCGGCTTCGGCCAGAACGCCGAGGGCGGAACACGGAACAATATTTTAACATCCATGTACGTTTGAATCAGCACCGACAGGGAACCGTATTGCCTGCCTCCGGGTGAAGCGGTAATCCTCTCCCCGACCTCGAGTTGGAGCATCAGGATGAGGGACGAGAACATTTCCCGGTCTCCGAGAAGCTTTATGAGGACCGGCGTCGAAATGCTGTACGGGAGATTCGATACGACTTTCATCTTCCTGCCCCTGTAGAAATCACTGTAGTCGAGCTTGAGGCAGTCTCCCTGAATTATTCGCGTATCGGGGTAGCTTTCCAGGAGCCCGCGCAAGCTGTCTATTACACGTTCGTCCTTCTCTATCGCAACGACCCTCCCGGCCCTCTCCGCAAGCGCAAGCGTGAGCGCTCCCATGCCGGGTCCGATTTCAAGAACCTCGTCCTCCCGCGAAATCCCGGCCGACTCGATAATCCTCTCTATCACCCTTTTGTCGGTTATAAAATTCTGACCGAGGCTCTTTTTCGGAAACGTTTTTCCGCCCTGGAAAAATTCCCTGGGGTTGAATTCTTTTCTTCGTTCGTCCGTCATGCATTACCGTGAAATATGTATGAGGGGAAGTATAACCATTAACCGCAGGGACTGCATAAACATGCAGAGCTAAATACTCTTCTTCGGGAATGCCGTTTCCTGTCTCTAGCTCCCAAGCTCCTCGAGCGATATGTCCTCGTAGTGCGTTATCTTGTTTTTACCGTGGTTCTTCGATTCGTAGAGCGCACGGTCCGCCTTCTCGATCAGTAATTCCTTACCGTTCGCACACTGGGGGTAGGTCGCGATACCGATGCTGAATGAGACGGTTATGTCACGTGAATCCGATTTCAGAGAGACACGTTTCAGCCTGCTCCTGATTTTTTCAGCGACGGTGATCGATCCCGTTTTATTAGTGTTGGGGAGTATTACCGCGAATTCGTCTCCTCCGTACCTGGCGGGTATATCGACCTTTCTTAAAGTGTCGGTCAACAGCTCGCCGATCGAGGAAAGTACGGCGTCGCCCGCCTGATGTCCGTACGTATCGTTGATGACCTTCAAATCATCCACATCGAGCAGCAGCAGAGAAGCCTCCGTCGAGAACCTGTCGGAATGGGCCAGCGTATAGGAGAGCATCTCCTGAAAGTGCCTGTGGTTATATAACCCGGTCAGCCCGTCCCTGATCGCGAGCTCCTTCACCTTCTGGAAGTTCAGGGACGACGTCATGGACTTGGCCGACTCGCGGCAGATAATCTTTGCGAGGCTTATCTCGCCCTCGTTAAACGGGCTCTTCGTACGCCGACCTATGACGACACAGCCGAGGACGTCCTGGTCGTTGCTCTCGGCGTCCTGATAGGTCTCGTGGAACGGGTATATAAGGACGGACTTTATGTTCTTGATGCCGAGAGCGAAGTCGATTTCCTTCCCGAAAACGCTCCTGTATTTAGCCCTGGCCGATATGTCGTCGAAGTGGAAGTGGTTTCCGCTCTCCGCGACGAGCCCTATGAGCGTATCGCCGTGCGGGATCTCCTTATCGTGGAGATGCTCCTTCATGCCTTCGCTCACCCTTTTAAGACAGCTGTAGCCGCCCTCCTTATCAACGAGCGATAAGCCGACGAAGTCGGCCTCGAACAGCCTTACAAGCGTGTCGATAATATGATCCAGAATTACGTCCACGTCGCTCGTCGAATTGAGCTTCTGGGTAAACTCGTAGAACGAATTCAGCTCCTGCGAGCTGAGATTGATCTTCTCCGAAAGCAGGAACCTGTCTATCGTTTCCACTATTCTGTCCGATACGAGCGAAACTATCATTTTCTCCTTATCGCCGAACGCGTCCTGCTGCAGGCTGTCGACCACGATCATGCCGAATATGCTTTCTTCGCCTTCCGGTTTGTCTCTTTCGCCTTTAAAAAAAAGAGGGGTCGCGAGGAGGGATTTGACGGGCACGTTTTTATTATAGTATATGAGATTCTTCCTCACGTTCTTTATGCTCGTAATAAGGACCTGGGTCCTGGTCTTGAGCACCCAGCCCAGATACCCTCCGCGGAAGTTAAGCCTCTGTCCCCTGTCTATATAATCCCTGCTCTTGGATATGAAATCAGCTATGGCGTATAGCCCGTCGTCCATCTTCATATAGAGCACGATGCTGTGGTTGGGCACGAGGTCGCAAAGTATGCTGAGGGAATTCCTTATTTCGCTCTTGAGCTCCTTCAGGCCTACGGGCTCGCCATTGTCGTCTTTCCCGGTCCCCCCGGATATAAGCGCAGGCAGTACGACCTTCTTCCCCCTGTTCCTCTGGAATATGTATGAACCCATCCTCTCCGCCGCATTGCCCTTCAGTAAATATCCGATCACCAGAGCCGTGATCATGAGCAGGGAGACCTCGATCAGCGCGCCCATAGCCGGTTGAAGGGTTATCCGGAGAACCGTTATGATGAATAACGAGAGTATTCCGCCCGGCCATCCGAAACAATAGATCAGTACGGGGACAAGCAGAAAGGAGAGGGGGAAGACATCGTTCCCGAAGATCTGTAAAAAGATTTCAAATATAAGCGTATAGAGAATCGAGAACTCGAGCCTTTCAAGGAGAGGGATATTCGTCGAGCCCGACCTTATGAAATGAAGCGTCCTGTAACCCGCCGTGGAAATCAGAAGCAGGGCTGCAAGAACAGAATAAAAATTGAGCGAATGAAAGCTGTTTTTATAAATAAGAATAAATACGAGCGCGGAAAGTAAAAGAATGAACACCTTTCCGAGTAAAAAATTCGAGTACGATATTTTATTCTTTAAATCTGTATATTTTTTCACCTGTTTTGATCATCCCCAGTTCTTCTCTTATAACTTTCTCCATATATACCTTGTCCGATTTTATCAAATCTATTCTCTTCCTAAGCTCGTTATTAGCCATTTCCAAGTCCTTTCCCTCTAGCTTTACTTTGTCATTCTCCTTGTGGAGAGCATAAACCTGAGATATTTCCCTGGCGAACATATAGACCAGGAACGAGACGACCGCCAGTATTACGATGATTCTGAATATTAGCCTTTCCAATTTATAAGATAATCAAATCGCCGGTCAAGAACGGATTCGATCTCCTTTCAATACCGATAGTCGTCGAAGGCCCGTGTCCGGGGTGCACTTTATAGGAATCCGGCAGCACCATGAGCTTCGTCTTGATCGAGCGGACGAGCTCTCTCATGGACGTCCCGCCCGTGAGATCGACCCTGCCCACGCTCCCCGCAAAGAGCGTGTCCCCAGAAATAACCTGATCATCTATGACAAGGCATATGCTCCCCCAGGTATGACCGGGGGTGTGCAGCACCTTCGCACTGAGATTGCCGATCTCTATCTCATCCCCTTCCTCTATATAACCCTCTATCTCCGGAACGCTTACGTCGCCGAACTGCGGGAACCTCATCGCGGACTCGGGAAGCGCCTGAAGCACGGGCTCCTCCTCGGGATGGATATAAAATCCCACACCAAGAGCCTCTTTCACCTCCACCGCACCGGCCACATGGTCTATATGGGTATGCGTATTGACGATCTTTGTGATTTTCAGTCCCGACCTTTTAACCTCATCCAGAATATCGTCGACCTGCTCCCCCGGATCGACGAGTATAGCCTCTCTCGTCTCCTCGTCCCCGATTATATAGCAGTTGGTAAGAAAAATACCGCCAGGTATGCATTTAATTATCATTCTATTATCAAGTCTCCGCTGTAATTATTCGATAGTGAAATCGGTATATTCATCAATACACGGCTCCCAATCCACCTCGACGCTGGTTACGACTGCGTGTCTCGGACCCTGATAGGACCAGGCAACGAGCTTTTCGACGTCTTCTCTGGGCCCTTCCGCTACGACCTCGACAGAACCGTCCGGATTATTCCTCACCCAGCCCGTCAGTCCGAGCGCCCTCGCTTTATCCATGGCAGATGCCCTGAAGAACACGCCCTGAACTCGCCCTTGGATCCTGAGATGCACTTTGCTTTTCAACATTAGACACGCTCAGATTACCGAAGCACCTATTTTGTGTCAACGAATGAGCAACTCTCGCTCCAATTATCACAAATCCCCATATACTTATGATCTAATTTTTAGAATTTCCTTTAATTATACACACTACATTATTTTTGTAAAAAATACCAGTAGGGACAGTCGTCCACACGGGAAATTGCTCATTGTTGTAGATGTCAAGTAATTCGTGGACAAAAGTTGTCCCATCGGAATACATAAGAAAGCGATATATTATTCTTCTTTTCCTTTCCTGAAATGATCCTGAAACGAGCACACACAGTGTGTTTTATGGTTGTTAAGCAACAACAGTCGCAAATCTAACAATTGTAGAAATTTAGCGTATGTGGAGATTAGAGATCGTATGCCCGCGGGTGCACACCCGCACAGAATCCTGGCTAAAATATCTTATTACGGCTACAATCTATCAGTTCCGCCCCGGACCTAACGGGAGTTAAACCCGTTCAACCCTTCGATCCTTCGTCCTTCGACCCTTCGACTTCGTTCAGGACAGGCTCGCAGATCAGTATTGTCCTTGCTCCGTTATTTGGCGAAAGCTGAGGAGTGACGGAGCAATCATATATGAGCGCAGATTCTGCGTCTCAGGATGAACGGAGCTCAGGACGGGCGCGGTTCGGGATCGACTCCATCATTTGGCTAAAGCTAAGGAGCGACAGAGGAATCATATACCAGCGCAGGTTCTGCGCCTCAGGGCAAACGGGTTGGGTGCGGCGTTAGCTAAGCAGATGGGCCTGGGAAGAATCGAATATGAGCGCAGATTCTGCGCCGACGATTCCGTGAATGTCGGGAAATACAAGCCCTCTCCATTACATGTCATCCGGAGAAATTCCAGCCGCGAATTATTTAACATTTACAATTGCTAGCCGGTAATAACGGCCTCGGGCGGCTTTGTTTGACAGTCAAAATACGAGGGGGTATTTTGTTTATCTATGAGCAATTACAGGGCCTGGTTCAGCTGTATCGACGAAAATTGCGGGGAAACATACCCTCTCAACGAGATTATTTACCGCTGCAGGAAGTGCGGAAATCTGCTGGAAGTAACCCATGATATCGACACCCTTAAGGAGAAATCCGCACAGGAATGGAAAAACCTCTTCGATAACCGTTACAGGAAACAGAGCTGGCCCCACGGGAGCTCCGTCTGGGGCAAGAAAGAATGGGTATGCCCTTACGTAGACGACGACAATGTGGTGTCCATGTACGAAGGAGCGACCAACCTTTTCTGGGCGGAGAGGTTCGGCGAGCAGATCGGGATGGAAGATATATGGATAAAGATGTGCGGGAACAGCCATACGGGCTCTTTCAAGGACCTGGGGATGACCGTGCTCGTATCGGTCGTCAATCAGATGATAGCCGAGGGGAAGGATATTCCGGCCGTGGCCTGCGCGTCCACGGGGGACACATCGGCCGCCCTTGCCGCGTATTGCGCTTCGGCGGGAATACCCGCCATAGTATTCCTCCCCAAAGACAAGGTCTCCATAGCCCAGCTCGTGCAGCCTATCTCGAACGGCGCGCTTGTTCTGTCGCTGGATACGGACTTCGACGGCTGCATGGAGATGGTGCAGAAGGTATGCACGGAGAACAACATATACCTGGCGAATTCAATTAACTCTCTCCGCATCGAAGGGCAAAAGACGATAAGCATAGAGCTATGCCAGCAGTTCGACTGGGAGGTGCCTGACTGGATCATAATCCCGGGCGGCAACCTGGGAAATATTTCCGCTCTGGGAAAGGGATTCCTAATCATGAAGGAGCTCGGGCTCATAGACAAGCTCCCGCGCCTCGTGTGCGCTCAGGCCGAGCACGCAAACCCCCTCTACCTAAGCTACCTTAAAAACTTCGAGGAGTTCCACCCCGTCAAAGCGAAGACAACGCTCGCGAACGCCATACAGATCGGAAACCCGGTGAGCGTAAACAAGGCCATAAGAATAATAAAGGAATTCGACGGCATAGTGGAGCAGGCAAGCGAAGACGAGCTCTCAAACGCCTGCGCGATCGTCGACAAGACGGGGACGTTCAACTGCCCTCACACCGGAGTCGCTCTCGCGGCGTTCCTCAAACTCAAGGAGAGAAAGGTGTTCAGGCCTTCCGACAGGATCGTGATAATATCGACTGCGCATGGGTTGAAATTCGTCGAGTTCAAGATCGGCTACCACAAGGGCGAGCTCGAAGGAGTTTTCTCAAAGTACGCGAACAAGCCTGTCGAGCTCCCGCCTGACTATAACGCCGTGACGGACGCGATATTCAAGGCCATAGGGAAGCATTGAAGGCTGCGGTCGAGCGGTAAAAACCGGCGCGCTTATATTCAGCGGTCGCTTCCGAACTTTATCTGGAAATCCACCAAAAAATCGACGCCGGCGAAATCGCTTATCTCGTCGCTCCCGAAAGGAATCTGCACTCCCGCACCGAAAAAGTACTTTAAACCGCCAAGCCTCACGCCCGGGGTGACATAGACTCCCGTGACGTTCTTGTCGAAAGAAGTTGATGACGCGAGCAGGAGCTCGAGAAGAAATGAGGTCGAAAAGGGCAGGTTGAATCGGGGCGTTACGCTCGCCGTGCCGCCGTACTTGATGATGAGCTCCATATCATCGCGACCGGTATCGAACGGGCTCTCGTCTGCGTCCTTGGCGTTCGTCATTATGTCGAAGTCCAGATTGGCCTGGAATGCTAGCACGTCGCCGCCGATAGCGAACACGCCGTAAGGAACGAACGTATAGGCGTCGTCCGTAAAATAGGCGAAATCGCGGAAGTATGAGCGAGCGCCGAGAGCCCCGAAGTTATTCCCGGTCGTCGGCAGAATGGCCTCGAATCCGAATGTAAGCGCAGTGCTCGGAGAGTCGAGGAGCGTGTACTTCGTGCCGACGCCTATGTTACCGAAGTCGTAATCGCCATTTCCGAAGACATCGTCCGTCACGCCCGAAAACGGGAACTTCGCGTAAAGGCCGAATATGTTGTCGTTCAGATTGAGGTCGGCCCTCAGCTGGTTCATTACGAGAGCGCCGCCTCCGTCGACTGTAGCAATCTCCAGGTTCGCCTTGAGCCCCGTTCTCGTGTAAGGATGCTCGAGGAAGAAAGAATAGGGGACATTGCTGCCGAAAGCGCCCGCTATATTCGGAGGCATGAGCATGAACGCGGTCAGGGTCAAAAAAAACGGTACAAACGCAGCCGATATAATTCTGCTCGCCGTCATTTCGTCTCTGCCTCCTCGCACATTTTGCTAAGATTTTATTATGAGAGTATGAAGATTACAAATTGCATCACCCGGCATCGATCCGGCTCGTACCGTATTTGCGCTTAGCAAAAAGCCCCGATAAGTTTCTAGCATTATGAAGCATAGGCTGAAAGGGCTTTACGTGATCACGGACAAGAAGCTCATACCGAGGGACAGATTCATCGAGACAGTGGAAAAAGCGCTTCGCGGCGGAGCGAATGTAGTTCAGCTGAGGGAGAAAGATACGCCCGCGGATGAGGTAGTCGAGCTCGGGAAAGCCCTCCTGAAATTGACGAGGAAATACGGCGTCCCGCTTATAATCAACGACTCCATCGAAGCGGCGAAGGAGATAGGGGCCGACGGCGTTCACCTAGGCGAAGAAGATGCGCCGGTCGATCGCGCTAGGGAGGTGCTCGGGGAGGACAAGATCATCGGCGTTTCCTGCTACGGGAAGATCGAACGAGGAATCAATGCAGAGCGGAGTGGGGCTGATTACGTCGCCTTCGGGACCCCGTTCTTCACGCCGACCAAGCCCGAAAGGACACCTACGTCGTTCGATGTCCTGAGAGTAGCTGTATCGAAAATCAAGAGCATCCCGATATTCGCTATCGGGGGTATAACCTCTAAAAACGTCGATTCCGTACTCGAAACAGGTGTCGACGGCATCGCTGTCATCACCTCCGTATTCGGTGCGGAGGATCCGGAGAAAGCGGCGAGGGGGCTTTCATCCATCGCCGAACGGTATTTGAAAAAAAAGGGATTGAATCCCGCTCCTAAACCACTATATTGACTATCTTTTTAGGCACTACGAATACCTTCTTTGGCTCTTTTCCGGCGAGATAACCCTTTACCTTTTCATCGGCGAATGCGGCCTCTCTCATGCCTTCGTCACTCACGTCCGCGTCCATCGAAAGCTGCGCCCTGACCTTGCCGTTCACCTGAACGACGACGGTTATCGCGGCTCCGGCCACAAGCTCTTTATTCCACTCGAGCCAGGGCTCGTCCACGAGAGATTTGCCGTAGCCGAGCTCGCTCCACAGCTCTTCCGAAACGTGGGGGGCGATCGGGTAAAGGAGCCTGACCATCGCCTCGACCGCCTCTCTTACGACCTTCTCGTCCTCGCCTCCGGAAGGCTCGAAGCGCGAGGTGTCGTTGAGGAGCTCCATGACGGCGGCGATTGCGGTATTGAACTGAAACTTCTCCAGGTCGTCACTGACCTTCTTTATGGTCTTATGCACCTTGGTAAGCAGGTCCTTTCCAGGGGCGGATATTTTATTCACGTCCGGGTTTTTGCCTTTAAGTTTTTCGATCTGAGGGAACCTGTCTGAGACGAGACGCCAGAGCCTGTTAAGGAACCTGTACGCCCCTTCAATCCCCTCGTCGCTCCAGTCAAGGTCCTTCTGAACGGGCGCGGCGAAGAGCATGAACAGCCGCACCGTATCGGCGCCGTATTTCTTTATCATGTCGTCGGGGTCTACGATATTGCCGACTGACTTCGACATCTTGGCACCGTCCTTTATGACCATGCCCTGCGTGAGGAGGTTCGTGAAAGGCTCGTCGAGCTTGCACATCCCCAGGTCCCGGAGGACCTTCGTATAGAACCTCGCGTAGAGGAGGTGGAGTATCGCGTGCTCGATGCCGCCTATGTACCTGTCGACGGGGAGCCAGTATCCGACCTCTTTTTTATCGAACATGGCTTTCTCGTAATGAGGGGACGCGTATCTGAGGAAGTACCACGAGGACTCGACGAACGTATCCATGGTGTCCGTCTCGCGCCTCGCCTTACCGCCGCACTTCGGGCATACGGTGTTGACGAAGCTCTCCGCCTTGGACAGCGGCGAGCCGCCCTTCCCCGTAAACTCTATATCGAGCGGGAGCTCGACGGGGAGGTCTTCGTCCGGCACGGGAACTATACCGCACTTATCGCAGTAGACGATCGGAATCGGCGCGCCCCAATACCTCTGCCGCGAGATGCCCCAGTCCCTGAGCCTGTAATTGACCCTCCTCTTCCCTATCCCCTTTCCCTCGACAAATTCGATGACTTTTTCTTTCCCTTCTTCCGAAGGAAGTCCCGAGAACTGCTCCGAATTCACCATTATGCCGGTATCCTCAAAGGCCTGGGTCATGTCTTCAGCGCGGAGATGAGTCCCTTCGGGTTCTATCACGGGAACGATCGGAAGCCCGTATTCCTTCGCGAACTCGAAGTCACGCTGGTCGTGGGCGGGGACGCACATGATTATTCCGGTGCCGTATTCGATGAGCACGAAGTTGGCTATGTATATCGGGACGCGCCCTCCTGTGAATGGATTGATAGCGAAAGCGCCCGTGAAGACGCCCTCTTTCCCGGCCCCTTCCGCTATCCTTTCGAGGCTCGACTGCTGAGTGACTCTCTTTATGAATTCGAGCGCCGTCTTTTCCTCGGGTTTCCCTTTTATAAGCTCCGTTGCAAGCGGATGCTCGGGCGCTATGCTCATGTACGTGACGCCGAACACGGTATCCGGGCGCGTGGTGAATATGCTAAGCGCGCTATCGCCATCGACGGGCTCTGCAAGCGGGAATTCGATCTCGGCGCCGGTGCTCTTCCCGATCCAGTTCTTCTGCATGGCAAGTACCCTTTCGGGCCAGCCGTATTTGAGCTTTTCAGTGTATTCGAGGAGCTCCTCGGTATATTCCGTCGTCTTGAAAAACCATCCCTCCATTACCTTCTGCTCGACTACGGAGCCGCAGCGCCAGCAGAGCCCGTCCTCCACCTGCTCGTTCGCGAGCACCGTCTCGCAGGAAGGGCACCAGTTGACGGTCGTCGATTTCCGGTAGGCGAGCCCTTTCTCATACATCCGGGTAAACACCATCTGCTCCCACTTGTAATAAGCCGGGTCGCATGTGGCGATCTCCCTCGTCCAGTCGTAACTGAAGCCGAGCTGCTTGAGCTGAGCCTTCATCTGCGCGATGTTGTCGTATGTCCACTCTGCCGGGTGCACGCCGCGTGCGATGGCGGCGTTTTCGGCGGGGAGGCCGAACGCGTCCCATCCGATCGGGTGGAGCACGTTATAACCCCTCGTGCGCTTGTACCGCGCGACGACGTCCCCTATCGTGTAGTTCCTCACGTGGCCCATGTGTATGCGCCCGGAGGGGTAAGGGAACATCTCGAGGACGTAGTATTTCTCACGGTCCTTCTCGGTCCTGACCTCGTAGACCTTTCCCTTGTCCCATATGTCCCGCCACTTTTTTTCTATTTCTTCAGGCTTGTAGCTGTCTTTCATTGCGCGCTCTTCGTCTCCGGCCGTTTGATAAGGATAGAATTATTTACCATAACCGGAGGCTCAGGACAAAGAATACGTATATTCCCGGGATATGGATTTTTCGGCCTAAACCGTGTTTATTATATGAGGTATCGAGCGACATGAGCCGCGAATCGGAGCTTAAAGGCATTATCGAGGACTTAAAGAACTACCTGGAATTCGAGAAATCGATGGGGGTCGGGAGGGTGTCCGTAATAAAAGAGGCGAAAGAAGAGCCGCCCCCGAAACCGCAAGATAGAGAGCCCGCGAGAGCACAGATGAAAGCGCCTGTAAAAACCGAAAAGAAGGAAGACGTCATCAAGGTAGAGCAGCAGATCGGCATATTCGACGCATCGGCCAAGAGAATGACGCTCGAGGAGATAAGGGCCGAGATAGGAGACTGCACGAGGTGCAAGCTCTCTGAAGGAAGGACGAATATCGTGTTCGGGGAAGGGAACCCGAAGGCGAGGCTCGTGTTCGTGGGCGAAGGGCCCGGGAGGGATGAGGACTTGCAGGGACGGCCGTTCGTGGGGAGAGCCGGGCAGTTACTCAACAAGATCATAGAGGCGATGGGGTTAAAGAGGGAGGACGTATACATTTGCAACGTGGTGAAGTGCCGCCCGCCCGACAACAGGACGCCCGAGCCCGACGAGATGGCGACCTGCGAGCAGTTCCTCTTCAAGCAGATTCGGTCGATAGAGCCCCAGGTTATAGTGTGCCTCGGGAGCACGGCCGCCCAGTCGGTGCTTAAATCGAAACTCAGCCTCGGGAGCCTCCGCGGGAAGTTCCATCAGTACGGAAGGGCGAAACTTATGGTAACTTATCATCCGGCTGCCCTTCTCAGGAACCCGAATTTCAAGAAGCCCCTCTGGGAAGACATGCAGGTAGTAATGAAGGAATTGGGAATCTCAAGACCGGGCGATTAGCTCAGTGGATAGAGCGCAGGCCTCCGAAGCCTGAGGCCGGGGGTTCGAGTCCCCCATCGCCCGCCAGGAAATAAACTATGAATAGTATGTAGATAGTGCGTAGTGTCCAAATTGGTGTCTACTCCTAAATTAATAGCTATCAGAATCGTTGCATTAACGCTTCTCTTTGCAACAGTTGGGAGCGGATTACCCGTGTTTTAAATTTCGCCGGTTTGCTGTATAACACTCTATATGGGATACTATACTGCATATTTACAGCCTAATTTGTAGTTATCCCGATTGTGCGAAGCACAGCGAAGAAGCGCCGGAATGATACGAATCTTGCCGTACACTTTGACGCGAAAATGTTTGTCGAGCCACTGCCCTTCGATTGCGAGCACATCGTTGACTCCGGTTTAGGGTGGCTCATTACGATGGAGAAGCGACATGATGAAGCAAGCAAAGAACACGATTTGCCTTTGGTACAATGGCGACGCCGAAGAGGCGGCGCGTTTTTACGCCGAGACCTTCCCCGATTCATCTGTTGGCGCGGTACTCCGCGCACCGGGAGATTTTCCGTCGGGGGAGCAAGGGGACGTGTTGACGGTCGAGTTTACCGTTATGGGGATTCCTTGCCTCGGGCTCAATGGCGGACCCGCATTCAAGCACAACGAAGCGTTCTCATTTCAGGTCGCAACTGTTGACCAGGCCGAAACGGATCGTTACTGGAACGCGATAGTAGGCAACGGTGGCGAGGAGAGTGCGTGCGGCTGGTGCAAGGACAAATGGGGATTGTCCTGGCAGATCACGCCGATTGCTCTCATCAAAGCGATAACCGATCCCGATCGCGCTGCCGCCAAGCGCGCATTCGATGCGATGATGCAGATGAAAAAGATCGACATTGCTGCAATCGAGGCGGCGCGCCGCGGTTGAGGTTGCGCCTCCGAAGCCTGAGGCCGGGGGTTCGAGTCCCCCATCGCCCGCCACACATTCACTTTATGAATCGTTGAATCCTTCATATCCCTTCGGTTGATATTTATGACCGATGTACCCTATATTTTTCATCTGATTTTCTATGAAGTTTTACGAAAGCCTGTCTAACCCGGAAACAGGGCAGGTATTTACACACTAGAACTGCTAAAATGGGAATGCGGATACGGAGAGAATGGTTTATACTTTATATGGGGGTGAGAAAAATGGGTGCAAAAAAACCTTTTCTCACATACATGGGTAATAGAAAATGGAGAAAAGTCAGAAGTTCAAAAGCACCAGCGGGAAGAAATTACCTGAAATACGCCGGGCACAGGACATGGAAAAAAGTCAGCACTGACCACGCCCTTCATACCAAGCACTAAGCGTTCGAGCCCCCATGCACGCCAGCGTATTATTTAATATATTCAGTCAGTTAGGGCTTGAGTTCCCCCTTCATCACACACTATTCAATCCGAATCCCTAATTTGATATTATTATTAGACGGCTATGGGTAACAGGTTCGTGGTGCACGAGCATCATTCGTCGAGGCTGCATTTCGACTTCCGTCTGGAGATGGAAGGAGTGCTCCGCTCGTGGGCGGTGCCGAAAGGGCCGTCCATGATACCGGACGAAAGGAGGCTGGCTATCGAAGTGGAAGACCACCCGCTCGAATACATCGATTTCGAGGGCATCATACCGAGAGGGATGTACGGCGCGGGGGCGGTCGTGATCTGGGACGAGGGGACGTACGAATTGATAACGGAAGAAAGAGACAAGATAGAGTTTATCCTTTACGGACAGAAGCTCCGCGGGAAATTCGATATGATTCGCTATAAAAGCAGGGGCGTTGAAAACCAGTGGCTGCTTATCAAGCAGAAGGACGAGTTTGCGGTCCGCCACTGGAAGCTCGAGACGTGCCTGACCAAATCTAAATTGTCCAAACTGGAGGAGCGTATCCCGCCCTGCGAGTTCCGTTAAGCCGAGGCTCAGCTCTCGAGCGCCGCGTCGAGCGTGATCTCGGCGTTGAGCACGCGGGACACGGGGCAGCCCTTCTTCGCGTTATTCGCGGCCGTTTCGAACGCAGCCTTATCCGCACCCGGAACCTTCGCCTTGAGGTCCAGGTGAACGGCAGTGATCGTGAACCCCGCGTCCGTTTTTTCGAGAGAGACCGAGGCAGTGGTCCTTATTGTATCCGCAGTCAGGCCGAGCTTCCCGAGCTCGGACGAGAGCGCCATAGAGAAGCAGCCCGCGTGGGCGGCCGCGATGAGCTCTTCGGGGTTAGTGCCCTTCCCGTCTTCGAACCGCGTCTTGAACGAATATTGCGTGTCCGAAAGCACGCCGCTATCGGTCGAAATAGCGCCTTTACCGCTTTTTAAATCCCCTTTCCACACAGCAGATGCATTACGTTTCATAGCTCCTCCTACTCTCAGAGTGATTTATAAACGGGCTCCGCAAGAGTTATATTTCTAGCTTACCAGTTGACGGCCGGGAATCCCACCCGGCCGTCCTCCGGGGGGTGCGTATGCGTGATACCGGCGGAGCAGAGGGCGTATACCGAAAGTGAAATATTTACAAGCGGAGCGGGGCGCGTAAGATATTGAGTGAGCGCTCACTCGATTACGGGGTTTGAATTGAAACGGATAATCACGACCGCCGACCAGGACTTCTCGATATTCGAATCCGCTTACAGGCCGTTTTTTATCTTGGCTGCTGTGTCATCGCTCTATTACATGACGCTATGGACGGCATTCTACACATTCAAGCTCAGGCTCAACTTTGAAAGCGTCTCCCCGACCATGTGGCACGCGCACGAGATGCTCTACGGCTACGCGGTAGCGGTGATAGCGGGCTTTTCGCTGACCATAGAAAAGTACAGGTTCGGCGCCGCGATAAGCAAAAAATCAGCGCTCATTATATTGGTAGTCCTCTGGATACTCGCGAGGGTGTTCATATCGCTTACTTTAATAACCGACATATCGTGGAAGACAGGGGCTGCGCTCGACTGCCTGTTCATGATTATCCTCGCCGCAAGGTTATTGTATCCGGTATTAAGGGGAATGGACCGGGAGAAAACGGGGCTCGCCGCTCACGTGGCGCTCCTGGCCGTAAGCGACGTCGTATTTTATCTCGGCGTGCTTGGAGTTCTGCCGGACGGCGAGCGCCTGGGCGCATATTCAGCCTTATTCCTTGTCGTATCCATAATCCTCCTGATGGGGCGGATGATGATTCCATTATTCATCAGGAACGGGCTCGATTTCGAATTCCAGCCCAGGAACTGGAGAGCGGTCGATAGGCTGAGCCTTCTCTTCTTCGTCTCGTTTTTCATTCTGGAGCTCTTTTTCAAGAGCGGACGGCCCGTCTTGATAATCTCGGGAGCGCTCGCGCTCATTTATTCGGTCAGGCTGTACGGGTGGTATTCCGGCAGGATATGGGGCAAACCGATGCTCTGGGTGCTCTACGTCGCCTATGCGTGGATAGCAGTCGGGTTCGGCCTCAACTTCCTCTCCATGTTTTTGAATATCCCGGAGATGCCTGCGCTCCATAGCTTCACGTACGGGGCGATAGGGATGATGACGGTCGGGTTCATGACCCGCGTGACCCTGGGACATACGGGGAGGAACGTATTCGCCCCGCCTAAGGCCGCGTTCTGGATATTTACTGTGCTGCTTGCGGGGGCAGTCGTAAGGGTGTTCTTCCCGATTGCGGACAGCGGCAATTATCTCCTCTGGGTCGCCGTCTCGCAGATATTGTGGATCCTTTCGTTCTCAATTCTCGCAGCCGTATTCCTGCCGATGCTGTGGGGACCTCCGGCGGAGAAAAGAGCATGAGCCATGACTCGCTTCCCGCGGCCTGACGCTGCATTCAAGCGCTCGTCTGATGCAATGCCTCGCCGGATTTAATGCCGGCCGTTGCCGCGGCGAGACTCCAGATCGAGTAGCCATTTTTTTCTGTAAATGCCCCCGCCGTAGCCGACCAATTGAGCGTTGGAGCCGATTACCCTATGGCAGGGAATAATAATGGCCACGCGGTTCTCCCCGTTGGCGGAAGCGACCGCTCTCACGCCCTTCGGATTGCCCACGGCTATGGCCTGCTGCTTGTACGTCCTGGTCTCCCCGTAGGGTATTTCCTGCAGGACTTTCCAGACCGATCGCTGAAAGTCAGTGCCGGGCGTGTGCAACGGGACGGTAAACTGCCGTCTCGTCCCCGCGAAATATTCCGACAGCTCCGATTGAACCTGACCCAGATGGTCATTTTTCCCCGGCAAAATGACGGCGTCGAGCCCCCTGCACAGGTCTTTGAACTCCGTCTCCAGCATTTTCCTGTCTGTAAACTCAAGGAGACATATGCCCTCCCCGGTAGCGCAGGCGAACATGGGGCCTATGGGTGTCGTAAAGCGGGCTATGTTGATCGTAGTCTTGTGTTTGCTCTCGGATGCGGGGCCGCCGAATATCGACCGGCAGCTGTCGTTAAATCCGCTAAGTGAGCCGTACCCGCTGCTGAATGCCGAGCTCGTGATAGTCTCGCCCCTTTTAATGTCATTGAACGCGCTGTTGATCCGCAGCATCCGCTGATACGCCTGGAAAGTCATGTTGTGATGTTTTTTAAACCACCGTCTGATCTGATTGGGCTCGACGCCCCTCTCGTACAAATCGTTATCCTTGATTCTAAGGTATGGGTTCTCATGGAGCTCGGCCAGAAGAGATTCGATATAGCCCGGGGTTTCGTCCATTTTTTCCATAGGCTTGCATATCTTGCATGGCCTGTAGCCGTGCTGTACGGCCTCACCGGCGGTATCGAAAAAGAGGACATTTTCGGGCTTCGGCTTCCTCGCGCGGCATGAAGGGCGGCAGAAAATTCCGGTCGACTTAACGGCCGTAACGAATACGCCTTCATACAATTTGCTTTGCTTGCCTATGGCGTCGTATTTATCCCGGAAAGTCAGTTCGTTTTTCATACGATTAAGTATTAAGGAGTCAGCGTGAAATGGCTACCGAAATATTGACAACTTAATTCGAATGCTCTGCGCAGTCACGGAAGCTTGTCGCGCTCGAGCGCGGGGCGGTCCCACTTCGCGAGATCCGCAGCCGCTTCGTATGTGCATTGGAGGAAGTCGAGAAGCACAGCATCGGGCTTCCCGGCACTTTTCACCTCGTCATAAGGAAGGAGGAACTCCCCGAGGTCAGCGCTGTAGAAAGCGCCTTTCGGCTTAACAGGGGCGTCCTTGAACCCTTCGGGGGCCGGGTAGGCGTATGAGTAGTAGACCGGATAGGGCACGGGGCCCCCGCCTGGCCAGAAGCCGCAGCTGCTCACCTCGTGCGAGTACGCCTCGCGCGCGACGACGTCGGGGAGGTGAGGAACCCCTCCTGGGTGCGGCGGGGCGGTGCGGCCGGAAAACCTGGTCACGGCCATGTCGAAGCTCCCCCAGAAGAAATGCACCGGGCTGCACTTGCCGATGAAGTGCGAGCGGAACTCCTTGAACATGCGGTCCGTCTGGACGAGGATGCGCCAGAAGCGGTTTGCGTATTCGGGGTCGTACGATTTATGCGTGACATCCTTCTCAAACGGGATAGGGTCCTGTACCTCGTTCGGCAGAGTGTGAATGCGAACATCGAGACCCAGGCCGTGGAGTGTGGACATAACCTCGCCGTAAAAATCTGATACAGTGCGCGGGCGGAGTTCGATAAAGCGGACGTCGCCGCCGCTCGTCATTATCACGAGCTTCTGGTCTATGAAGTCGAAATCGATCTGAAAAGTCCTCTCGCCGTACGGAATTGGCGATGTAGTCAGACCGCGGCTTGTCACATAGAGCGTCACGTGCCATGAATGGTTGACCCACGGGGTCAGTGCGAACCTGACCTTGCCTACGATCTGAGTCCACATGTGGAGTGTGGCATACGTGTCTTTCCATTCGTCGAGCGGCAAGCTCGGCCACGCCTCTCTGCGCTGCGTTCTACGTTCTGACGGCATAACGCACCTCCGTCACTTGCATATGCGTATTTATATGCAGTATAGCACAATGATGGAACGTCAGGCGCGGTTACTCCGCGCTTCTTATACAGTCATCCCCATCCGGTCACGAAGCAAACCTTACTCGCCGAGCTTCTTGACCGGGGCCTCGACCTTCACATCGCCGGCGTTCTCGAACTTGAGGTCGAGCCCGATCTTCGCTTTCCCGGTGACGGGTTCTTTCAAGTCCATGAGCATGATGTGAGTGCCGCCCGGCTTGAGCACGACGCTCTTCCCCGCCGGGATGACGAGCGCATCGACCATATTCATCCTCGCGACGCCCTGATCGTCGACGACCGTCTCGTGGATCATAGTGCTCCCCGAAATGCTGCTCGTAACGCTCAAGAGCTTGTCGTCCGACGTCCCTTCATTCTTTATCGTCATGTAAGCCGCGGCCACGGGGGAAGAAGGCGGGACTTCGCCCACCCAGGCTCCTTCCACCACGACCTTGCTCTCGGCGAATGACAATCCAGTCAAAAGAAATAACACAGCAACAGAAAACACGTACTTTCTCATTTCAATCTCCTTTGCAATATGATTTATTTTCAATCAATCCTTGAGGAAGCCGGGCCGCGACATCCCGGCCTGGCAAACTTATCAAGTCTAACATCATAACCTCACTTATACGGGAAGTGATAAAAGACCGAAGCTATCAGCCTGACCTCGAATTCCTCGTCGTGTGTGACGGGGAAGCCCGCGCCGAAGCCTACGTGGAGCTCCTGGCTCTTGAACGGCTTGAACTTGACGCCGGGGTCGATGTTGAGGACGGACTCGCCTTCCTCCTCGCCGCTTAGCACCGTTTCGCCGTCGAACTCGAGCAGCACCTCGAGCCAGTCGGTCGCATGAACGAGCGTCGAGAGGTTGTAGCCGAGCTCGTTGCCCTCGTCCTGGCCGCCCTTCTGATTTACCGGGATGCCGAGATGAAGGAACGAGACTACTTCGAGTATCTTGTACTTCCAGCCGAATGACAGAAAGGGCTCGATCTCGAATATGTTGTCGCTGCCTATGCCCTTGTCATCGTCCCCGGTCGGAAGCCCGAACTCGAGCCCTCCGCCGAGGAGGACGCCGTATTCCTCTAAAATGAACGTCGCTAGCTTGACTCCAATGTCTATCGTGTTGAAGTGGCTTACGTCCTTTCCTTCGTCGGGGTTGATGAAGGTGTAGGGTATATCGGCCTCGATGCTTATGTTGCGAGTGAACGCATACTCGAGCTCGAGTCTTACGGTGCTTTCCTTATATTTAGACGGCCCTTCGCTCTCCTCGCCCAATTCTTCTTCCTCGACCTCGCCGTCGACGTTGAGGAAGAAGTAATCGAGCCTTATTTTCGTGTCGGGCGAAGGCGACTCCGTGATAAGGGGGTGTGAGAAATGGAGCCCGTTCGGGTTGCCGTGATCTTCGTGCGCGAATGCCTGTGATGTAACTGCCTGTGCGAGAAACATAACTAAAATAAAATTCCGGAATATACGTCCGTATTTCGTGTAAGACATGGGAATCCTCCTTTATTTATAAATCAGCGATTGCGGAAAGACGGAGTCTGCCCGCTGCTGGATTCTGGATATGTGATATGAAAATGTGAGGTTAAGAAATAAATAAAGGAGGGGCGCGGTTGGTATTGCTTGAGATGATTAAATCGTACTTCACTTCATCTTCATAAAGACGTAGTAAATCTATGTCGGCGTTGTATGAAAATAGATTATGGCCGTTGAGACCGGGGAGTTGACTGCTGTAACTGGAATTGACGGTCTGGCCGAAGCTCACCACCGACTGATTTTCCGGGGCTTTGGTCCCGGTCGAAAGCGAGGCCGCTCCGAAGTCCTTTGCTATCACGACCGTGCTGGAGCAGGGAACGTTCATGAATTCAATGCTTCCGGATTCATCGCGGGAGACGGAAAAGAGTATAAAAAATAGAGCAATGACCGGGATAATGGGGTACCTCAGGAGTGTGTTTCGAGTGTTGCCCGCCATGCTCACGGCATAAATTAACATGGTTTTGAATTAGTTGTAAAGGAGCTCAGTTCTGCGCAGCTTCAATACCTGAGAATCATTTCCCGGGCATATGGTTTATAAATTATCGCGTGCTCGAACAATCCGGACGCTCTGTTTCACTTGCCGTGTAAGGCGAGGTATGCAACATCCCCTACAGAGTCCGCAATCCCGAGACCGAGTTTGTCGGCTTCGAGTATCGCATTCAACAGAGTCTCCTCCGTGACGTTGAAGGGCTCGTTGTGTATGAAAGGCAATTCGACGGCGGCTTTGCATATCTTGCGAAGCGTTTCCACATCGCGCGCCGGGTCGAGCGATATTTGATCCAGGTGAAGAGGCAGACCCACCTCGGCGAAGAATGTCCCGACCTTGCGGGCTTCGTCCTCTTTTCCCTCAAGGACGAGGTGAGTCATGAGACCGATCGCGACCATCTCGCCGTGGAGGTAATTTTTATGTATGGAAGGGATAACGGTGAGGCCCTGAGCGACGCAGTGAGCCGCGGCGATGCCGCAGCTTTCGAACCCTATTCCGCTCATGAGCGTGTTCGCTTCGACGACGCGCTCGACGGATTCATTTACCTGTGAATCTTTCACAGCTTCGGCAGCTTTAGCACCGTGGCCGTAGAGCGTATCGGCGCACAGCTCGGCTATGGCGACAGAGGCGATAGTCGGGCGCGTCCCGAGGATCGCTTTCCCTCCGGGATTCTGAAAACACGTCCGCGCTTCATACCACGTAGCCATGGCGTCGCCCATGCCGGACACGATGAAACGCACCGGGGCTTCCGCCGCGACTCTCGTGTCGACTATAACGAGAGCAGGGTTGAGCGGGTAGAGCTCGACGCCCCGGAATTTACCGTCGGGAAAATATATAGCCGACAATCCCGCGCATGGTGCGTCCGTCGAAGCCGTCGTGGGACAGATGACAGCAGGCACGGACAGGCGGTAGGCAACCCCCCTCCCCGTATCGAGACACTTTCCGCCGCCGACAGCTACGACCGAATCGACAGGAGTTTTCTCTTTCGTTAGGAGCTCGGTCACGCGCCCGATTTCCTCGTACGAGCTCTCCCCCTTAAAGGGGACAAGGGTGAGGGTAATGCCCGAGCGTTTGAGACTTTCGGCTATCGGTCCGCCGAACCTTCTGTTTCCTCCCTCGGAGATCAGCACCGCGGCGTGCCTGCTGTGGATTAGCCCGAGGTACAGGCCGAGATCGTTCAGAACCCCGTCTCCCTGTATGTACTTCTGCGGGGAATTGAGCACATTGGGAATGATTTTATTACTGCTTGCCTCGGCGGAGAAAACCTTTGCCGGTGTAAACGTCTCAGGCGCCGATTTAGTTAATTTCTTAACCCTTCCCATTTGTATTACTCCCCCACAAGTCGGATATATAAAACGTCATTGCAATATATCATGAAAGAGCAAATTTATAAATTGCGAAGCTCGTGCATCTATCCATGGTGCTTAGAGTGTAAGTGATGCGAAAGTGCGTTGAAAGTCATAGCATGTGGAGGACAAGTTGTTGCTGCCGGGGATGAAGTCCAGATCCATTTGAACTCATCGACTACTGCTGGTCTTCGGATGTTTATATGAGAGGTGTAGCAGAACGAAGCCGACGGCGGGGAGTATGATGTCTGTGGGCAGGACGAGGCCGACGTTTCCGGGTGAGAAGTTATGCGCGGCGATCATCTGATAGATATGGCCCCCTGCAGCGCCGAGAGAGAAAACTGCCGGCGGGATGTAAGTGGCGACACGGAAGGGCAGCCCCGCCCGGAACGCCATCACGCCGACTATCCCTATGCCGAGGCTTGCGAAACCGACTTCCAGCTGAAACGGACTGTTAGCCCATCCGATAAACTCCGCCGACATGTCTCCGAAGAATACGTGAAAGACGAAATTGACGAGGTTGTTTATACCTATCGCGAAAAGCATGTAATAAGAGAGAAACGCCTCGGCTACGACGTTCATGGAGCGGGGCTTCGGCTTGCCTGCGAGCGAGATCCATCCTGCGATAAGGCCGATGATCAGGAAGGTCAAAAAATAATTTCCGACGACGAGGGTGATGATGTCTTTGGCCATATCAATCTAAACGGACTGGCGTGTACGCGTTGATAAAATATAGTCCGGGTTTGGAATAAAAGAAAGGTGGGTTCTCGTATCCGGAGGGAAGAGGGAATTAAAAGGAAAAGGATGAGACCCTGAAACGAGTTCAGGGTGACGGACTAAAAAATAGATTTCTCGCGTGCGCTCGAAATGACAGAAAAAGATGAGATGCTGAATATTTCGGTTTGATAAACGAATAAGCAGAAAACACTTGCATCATTGGATTCAGCCAATGGCGTCCGGTTCTTGCACTCGTTCAGAACCGTAGTTCAGCA
This sequence comes from Thermodesulfobacteriota bacterium, assembly GCA_040754335.1. NCBI lineage: Bacteria > Pseudomonadati > Thermodesulfobacteriota > Thermodesulfobacteriota bacterium. The sequence continues at coordinate 67,270 of JBFMCV010000005.1, forward strand.
TGACAGATTAAGGTTAGATTCCCGATCAAGATCTCAGGAACTCTAAGAGATGGTTGTTGGCGGGCATTTCGTGGTCTTTGACGAGCTTAAGCCCTATCCTCTCCGCAAGCGAGTTCACCCACTCGAAGTCGCGTATGGCGCTCTGGGGGTTCTGCTCACGGAGCCAGGCGTCAAATTTCCGGTTGCTCTCGCTCGTATATTTCCCCCCGTAATTAAAGGGCCCGTAGATACATAAGGTCCCTCCCTTCTTGAGAACGGGCTCCATACCGTCGAACATGCACTCGATCTTGGAGCGCGCCATTATGTGAAGAGTATTAGCCGTGTATATGGCTTCCGCTTCGCCGACGGGCCACATGGCGTCCGAGACGTTCAGAACGACCGGTTCTTTTATGTTGGGGAGCTTCGCTTCGTCGAACCAGAGCTTCATGCCCGGTATGTTCTCAGCTAAATCAGTGGGCTGCCAGACGAGGTGCGGGAGGTTGCGCGCGAAGTGGACGGCGTGCTGCCCCGTGCCGCTCCCGATCTCGAGAACGAACGAAACATCCCTGAACGCTTCCTTTAAAACGCGGAGTATGGGCTCTTTATTGTTTTCGCACGATTGGCTGAACGGCTTTTCCATCTGGAATTATAGATTCACGCGCAGAGAGAAGGATTCCGTTTCCGGCAGCGCTGTTACTGACTGTATTTCTTCTCGCGCTTGAGCTCGATCTCCCTCTTCGAGGCGGCGAGCTCGAACTTGCGGAGCCTCTGGCTCTGCGGGGTTATCTCGACGAGCTCGTCCTCGGCGATGAACTCTATAGCCTGATCGAGGGATAGAGGCCTCGGGGGTCTCAGAACGACGGTCGTCTCGGCGGTGGAGCTCCTCATGTTCGTGAGCTTCTTCTCCTTCGTTATATTGACGTTGAGGTCCCCGTTCCTGTTCCTCTCGCCGACGATCATCCCTTCGAAAACGTCAGTCCCGACATCGACGAAAAGCTCGCCCCTGTCTGCCATCGAGAGGCACGCATAAGTCGTCACCTTCCCGCCTCTATCCGAGACGAGCGCGCCCGTAGACCTCTGCGGTATGGGGCCGTACCACGGCTCATAACCTTCGAATAAGGTATTTATGACGCCCGAGCCCTTGGTGAGTATCTGGAACTGGCTCCTGAATCCGATGAGTCCTCTCGACGGGATGAGGAACTCGATATCTACCCTCCCGTTCCCGTTGTTGCGGAGGTTTTCCATTCGCCCCTTCCTCGACGATATGGCCTCGGTTACGGCTCCGACGAACGCCTCGGGCACGTCGACGAAAATGCGCTCGACGGGCTCCGTGACCTTGCCGTTCTCCATCTTCGTCAAAACCCTGGGCTTCGAGACCATGAATTCGTACCCTTCGCGCCTCATCATTTCGATGAGAACCACCATCTGGAGCTCGCCGCGCCCGGATACTTCGAAGGCGTCCGCCCTTTCAGTCTCCTTTACTTCGATTGCGACGTTTCCGAGCTTCTCCCGGAGGAGCCTGTCCCTGAGATGGCGGGAGGTGAGGAATTTCCCCTCCTTTCCCGCGAAGGGGCCGTTGTTGACGTAGAAGATCATCGAGATCGTGGGCTCGTCCACCTTTATTCGCTCGAGCGGCACGGGGTTGTCAAGGCTCGATACCGTATCGCCGATCTTGACGTCCTCCTCCCCGGCGATTGACGCTATGTCGCCCGCTTCGACCCTCTCCATCTGGGTCTTCTGAAGCCCGGTGAATGTATAGAGGACTGATATCTTTATAGGGGTGTTCGCGCCTCCTTCTCCGCAGAGCGTGTAACTCTTGTTCGATTCGAGAGAGCCGTTCATGAGCCTCCCTATCGCTATCCTGCCTACGTAATTGTCGTAGTCGAGGTTCGTAACGAGAAACTGCGTGACAGAGCCGTCCCCGATCTCAGGGCCGGGGATCGCCGAGATTATCGTATCGAAGAGCGGGATAAGGTTGGCGGAATCGTCCGAAAGACTCAATTTTGCGGAGCCGACCTTGGCGTTCGTGTAGATTATAGGGAATTCGATCTGCTCCTCGTTAGCGTCGAGCTCTATGAAGAGGTCGTACACTTCGTTGATTACCTCGGCGGGGCGTGCGTCGCTCCTGTCAATCTTGTTTATGACCAGTATTATCGGGAGCTTCTTCTGGAGCGCCTTCTTTACGACGAAACGGGTCTGGGGGAGCGGACCCTCGCTCGCGTCGACGAGCAGGAGCGCGCCGTCCACCATGTTGAGGCTTCTCTCCACCTCGCCACCGAAGTCGGCGTGACCCGGGGTGTCCACTATATTTATCTTTATGCCTTTGTAGAAGATGGCGGTATTCTTGGCCATGATCGTTATCCCGCGCTCCCGCTCGAGGTCCATAGAGTCCATGACCCTCTCCTCCACGACCTGGTTTTCGCGGAATACGCCGCTCTGCCTGAGCATGGCGTCGACGAGCGTGGTTTTCCCGTGGTCGACGTGCGCTATTATCGCGATATTTCTGATTTTTTCGTTTCTCATGTTGATTTACCCTTTCTCCCCGGTATTCAGAAGCTAGTTATAAGAAAGTTGAGCTATTAAATATACACTACCATCCAAGGCATGCAGGGAAGCCCCCGAAAATCCGCCGTTTTTGGAAAAAACTGCCGAATCTTAATTTATCGGGAATTCGATACGAACAGCCGCCAGCCTTCAAATAAATTTAATCATGCCGGGTGTTTTATTCAATACCGCGCCTCTGTCAGTCCTGTCCGCACGATTTTGTGCCCATTTTTAAAAATTAATGTGCTCTAATCCACCCGTGCCGGCGAATAAGTAGATGAGCGGGCTTTTGTCGTTGTGTTGACTGCATGTTACGTTCGTCTCAAGTTTAGTATATAATTGTGTTATAATTCGTTCAAAATACTAAACAAATGTCGCTTTCTCAGTATAGTCAACACAACCTATGAGGCCTCCAGCTCCGACTATCGCTTCTCATGCCGCAAAGGAACAGCATGAGCTCAGGGATTTGATTTCCCGGATTTCCGGGGGGGATGAGGATGCGATGAGGGCGTTTTATAAACTGACCGTTAAACTGGTGTACGGCATGGCTTACAGGGTGATATCGAACACCCATGAAGCCGAGGAAGTGGCGCTCGAGGTGTTTATGCAGGTCTGGAGGAACGCTTCTAATTACAACTCGGAGCTCAGCGAGCCTCTAACGTGGCTCCTCATGATAACGAAGAGGCGCGCGATAGACAGGAAGAGAAATATTTCAAAAAAAATGCTTGCGGATGAAACATTAGATGAGAACCTGGCGAGCACGGAGGACAGCGCCGAGCTTATATATATTGCCGGACAGAAAAGAGAAATTGTCCGGAACGCTCTTGACCAGCTCCCGCATAAGCAGCGGCGCGTCATCGAGCTGTCGTTTTATTACCAGATGAGCCACGGGGAGATCGCGGAGCACATGGATATGCCGCTCGGATCGGTCAAGAGCACCATAAGGGTTGCAATGGTAAAGCTGAGGAATATAATAAAAAAGATCGAAAGGAAGTACGACCATGGCTCGAAAATACACTAAGGACGAGATAAGGGAGCTCGCTGCTTCTTACGCCTTGGGGAACCTGAGCGATGCGGAAAAGAAGGAATTCGAGGAGCTGCTGCGCAACAGGGACGGCTCTATAGAGAAAGAGCTCAAGACCTTCGAGGAAGTGGTCGAGCACCTCCTCTACGATGCAGGATCGATGGAAGGACCCAAAGGACTCGAAGAGCGTCTCTTTTCTCAAATCAGGAAGGAGAAACGGAAAAATAGTACGGATGAAGGGTTCTTATACGTACGCCAAAATGAAGGAGAGTGGGTCGAGATCATGAAAGGCGTTATGATCAAGAACCTCTACCGGAACCCGGAGAAGAATTACGCGACCCTTCTCGTCAGGATGGAGCCGGGGGCTACCTTCCCCAACCATGTCCATACCGATACCGAAGAGTGCTATATAATCGAAGGCGACCTCAGGATGGGAGGTCAGGTTTTCGGGAAAGGCGATTATATACGCGCTGAAGCTCACAGTACTCATGAACGCATATCTACAGAGAAGGGGTGCTTCCTGCTGATAGCGGCTTCCGAAGAAAACGAGCTGCTCGCGTAGGGAATCACTTTTTATCCCGGACGGCCTCGATTGATTACACGCATGCAGCGAGAAATATAACTTCCCTGATAAAATCTATTCCGCGAAGTCAGATTTAAATGATCCGTGTACCTGACCGCACCGTATAACAAATTGGAGGGACAACCTCCCTTGCAATCCGCAAACACCAAATCCGCCGGCAGTAATGCTTTAGGCAGTTAGCGGCGCCGAATCACGCTCCGTACCGTATCTATATTACATATTATCTATATATAATACATATCCATAGGCCGCGGCCGGAATAATTTCCAGATCCGAGAGATCCAAAAAAAATCCCCTCCCGTATAAATATTCGAATTTAAAAATCTCAAGGAGGTGCTGAAATGCACAAGGTTATAAAAAAGTATTTAATGCTGCCCGCAGCAGCGGTTGTTTTCTCGGTAGCAGGACTTTCGGCGTTCGCCGATACGACGGTAATGGTCGGCGGAGAGGCTATGTATCCGACAAAGGACATAGTAGATAACGCGGTCAATTCGACCGATCACACGACGCTCGTGGCTGCGGTTAAGGCGGCGGGACTGGTCGAGACGCTCAAGGGGCCGGGCCCGTTCACTGTCTTCGCTCCGACGAACGACGCGTTCGAGAACCTTCCCGACGGAACGGTCGAGATGCTTCTTAAGCCCGAGAACAAGGACGCGCTGACGAAAGTGCTCACGTATCACGTGGTTCCCGGCCGCTGGACTTTCGATGCTCTCGTAGAAGAGATCAATAAAGGCAACGGGAAGGCCCAGCTCAAGACAGTAAGCGGTGGTACGCTGACCGTATGGATGAACGGCCCACACAACATCCTTATAAAGGACGAGAAGGGCGACATCGCGGATATATCGACTTATGATGTAATTCAGTCAAACGGAGTTATCCAGGTAATAGATACCGTTCTACTGCCGAACTAAGCTGATTCCATCAACGATAAGCGGGGCGCTCCGACAAACAGGATGAGCGCCCCTCCGCATTTTGAGCGGGGAAAAATTATATGACCAATAAAACCTTAATCGCTTTAATTCTATTAGTAGTTATTTCAGCAGGTCTAATTCACTCAGGCTGGCGGAGATACGATTCCACCGGGACTGTCAACCTCCCGAAGGCCGCTTCAAATATAACAACCGGCGAAGCACTCCCCGAAGGAGCTCTTGGTCTCACCAAAGACGAATGGAAGAAAAAACTGACGCCGCAGCAATATTACATATTGTGGGAGAGGGGCACGGAGAAGGCTTTTTCCGGCGCGCTGCTGAACAACAAGAAAAAAGGGATCTATGTTACTGCAGGCTGCAAGCTGCCAGTTTTCAGCTCCGAGAATAAATACGATTCCGGGACCGGATGGCCGAGCTTCTGGAAGCCGGTCACGGAAGACGCCGTGATACTGAGACCCGACAACGACCTCGGGTTCGAGCGTATGGAAGTTTTAAGCAAGTGCGGCGAGCACCTGGGACACGTTTTCAACGACGGTCCTAAGCCCACGGGGCTCAGGTACTGCATCAACTCCGCAGCGCTCGAGTTCGTCGAGGAATGACCCTCCGCACAATACGGTAAGCAAGCCGTATTCGACACTCATCAGAGATTGCATCTACAAACATACTATTCTCACTTTGGGAACCTGAACAGAAATAGCTTTGTGACCGAATAGAATTATCACGTCGGGAACACAAAACATCCTATTATTTTTCTTAGAGATCCAAAAATTTTTCCCTCCCGTATAACGATACAGTAGAAAATTGAAGGAGGTATGCGTTATGAAGATTCCAAGAATATTTATCGTTCGTGCTGCTTTTGTAGCAGCATTGATTTTTTCTTGTATCTATTATTATCCGGTTGCAGAGGCGGCCAACCACAGGGAGGCACCCATCACGGCGATCGACGACGAAGCGGACATCACAGACGTTTTCGCTTTCGTCAGCTACGATCCCGACGAATCTGACGCCTCAGACAAGGTTACAATGATCGTTAACTACGACCCTTTTCTGGAGCCGGGAAACGGCCCTAATTATTTTCCGTTCGACTCCGAGATTCTCTACGCGATCAGGGTCGATAACGATCAGGACGCTCTCGAGGACATAGTTTTCGAGTTCCGTTTCACGACCGAAATAAGGCTTCCGAACGTGTTCACGGGTTTCGTGGGCGCCCTCGACGGGATCAATGCTCCAGACAATTCGCCGCCTGACCTGGACGGCAACCCGACAGCCGGGCAGCCAGTTATACCGCCTGCGATCACCGCTCTCGACGGACCCGGTTCGGAAGGATTGAGCCTGAGACAGTTCTACACCGTAACGATGGTAAAGGGCAATAGCCGGACGCAGCTTACGAACGCGACAGGGAGCCCGCTCTTCGCCGTACCCACGAACGTCGGTCCGAGGACCATGCCCGACTATCCTTCGCTTTTCGCGCAGGGGATATACGACCTCGGCAGCGGAATCAAGGTTTTCGCAGGCACCGTCGACGACCCGTTCTGGCTCGATCTCGGCGCCACGTTCGACTCGATAAACTTCAGGACCCAGGGCTTCGTCGTACAGGGAGTGCTCACCGATGAGCAGGACGCGGACGATTCAAAAAACTATGCCCCGGATGATTTCTCGGGTTATAACGTAAATGCAATAGCGATCGAGGTGCCGATAGAGATGCTCACGAGCGACGGCGAAAAACACCCGGCCTCTGACCCGGAAGCGACGATCGGGATGTGGGGGACGAGCTCCAGGCCGAAGGAGAAAAAATACAGGGGCCCCGGAGAAGACCCGAAGCTGTCTAAAAAATTCACACAGATACAGAGAATGGGCAACCCGCTGATAAACGAGCTCGTTATAGGTACCGGCTTCAAGGATAAATTCAGCATGGCTCAGCCCGAGAACGACGCCGAGTACTCCGATTTCTTCCTAGACCCGGTGCTCGCGAGAGTGCTCAACACCGTATATGAAGCCCTCTACGGCCCTGACGTTCTCCCAATACCGGATGTCCCGAGATTGGACCTGCTGCCTCTGGTACAATACACGGCTCCTATAGCACCGGAGGGTACTCCGACGGGGCCTATAGCGGATGTGCTGAGACTGAACACGGGCATCCCTCCCACGCCGCCCGATAAGCAGAGCAGGCTCGGATTCCTGACGCTCCTCGACGACGACCCGGCAAACGACGACCCTGCGGGTTTTCCGAACGGACGCCGCGTCGTTGACGATGTAAGCGATATCGCGGCCCGCGTCGTGGCCGGTGTGCTGGTTCCCGAGTTCAATACATTCCCGCACAACAGGATAGGGGACGGCGTTAACGTGAACGATAAGCAGCCGTACAACTCCTCGTTCCCGTATCTAAACCTCGCGCACAACGGACGCAACAGCCGTCACATCGATCCCGGCGAGAGGGGATGCAAGGGTACGGATACAGGCCGCTGTCCGGTGGATTAAACAGCGATACGATAATCCGGCTATGGGGAATGCTTGTATATTCCCCATAGCCTTTATTCCGGTAAAAATCCTCGTCTCCGAAAAATATCAGAAGGGGGAGAAACGATGAGAACACTCGGCATGCTAGTTCCCGCACTATTTCTTGCAATCCTGTTCGCGGCCTTAACTACGCTGGCGCACGAAGACGGACATCATCATGACGATGGAGACCATCAGAATGAAACCGGCAAGGAAACCGGGGAGAGCCCCGCAGACATTCTCATCGAGCTATATCGATCCAAGATAAAGGAAGATCCGGGCGACTATTACAACTATACGAAGCTCGGAGCGAGCTACATACAAAAGGGGCGAGAAGCAGGCGGAATAAAGCCTTACCTTCAGGCCCGTGAAGCGCTTATGAAGTCTCTCGAGCTTTATCCTGACGGATACGCGGCATACATATATTTAGGTCAGGTGAGCTCTTATACACATGATTTTCGGAAAACGATCGAATACGCCAAGAAAGCAATAGAGCTGAAACCGGAAAAAAGCGTCTCGTACGGCGTCCTCGGCGACGCTTATATGGAGCTCGGCATGTATGAAGAAGCGGCGAAGGCCTATGAAACAGCGTCTATAATATCGCCCGGCTTTTATTCATGGAGCCGCATCGCCCAGATGAAAGACCTCACGGGGGATACTGAGGTCGCTATAGAGATAATGAAGGACGCGATCGATCTCGCCTTGAGAGATAACCTTCCCGGAGAAAACAGAGCCTGGGCAAACGTGATGCTCGGTTCTTTTTATCATAAGACTGGAGACCTCGAAAAAGCTGAAAAATCATACCAGGAAGCACTCCGATCATTCAAAGATCACTACCTCGCACTAGAGCATCTGGCCGAGGTACAAGCAGCCAGAGGGAGCTATCGGGAAGCGGCCCGTCTATACGAAAGGGCTCTGCAAATAAACCCGAAACCCCATTTTTATATCGAGCTCGGCAAGATATACGAGAAACTCGGAAGACCCGAAAAGTCCGAGAAACTATACAGGGAAGCGGAAGAGAGATATAAAGATTATGCCGAGAGCGGGATAAGGGGACACTCCAGGGAGCTCGTACTTTTTTATACCGACAGGAATATCAATTTGGATAAAGCCCTTGAACTGGCCCGACGGGACTCAGAGGGGACTGCGGACATATACGCCTGCGACACCCTTGCCTGGGCTTATTATAAAGCCGGGGACCTCGATAAGGCGATGGAGGCAATGAACAAGGCGCTAAGGCTCGGCACAAGGGATGCCCTACTCTATTATCATGCAGGCATGATTCACTACAAGATTGGTAACAGAGAAGAGGCCAAAAGGTATTTCGACCTCGTGCTAGAAACGAATCCGAATTTCGACAAGGACGCCGTAAGCGAAGTCAGATACGCGCTCCGCGAGCTTGACAAATCGAGCTCCTGACAAATCCGGTAACGCCCGAAGATTGCACGTAACACGAGAGATGATCGAGCCTTGAACCACGGCATCAGCCGAAAAATCAGCCGGGACCTCCACGCCTCTGAGATCGCCGGTCATCGGTTTTGTGCAGATAAGAACCCGCTCTCGATACCATAGCAACCGGACAAAAGTCGTAAGGAATTATATAACTAAAGTCCAATTGCAATATCGTTAAGTCCCTGATAGTTTTATTAAGTGGACAACGGACATTCCAACGGGAAAGTAATAAAACTGGGCCAGCTGACGGAAAGCCCGGAGACCTCGGTCAATGTGTTGAGACGCTCGACTAGGATACCTTATTATAAGAAGATAAAGTACGGACTGCTTAACGGCAAAAGAAGCGACAGGGACGAGAACCTCATGTTCAGCGGGTCTACGTTTAACATCTCCGAGCACGGGATCGGGATGGAAGGCACTAAAGGGTTCCCTCCCAATTTCAAAATAGAGGCGAGCCTGTTCACAGGGGAAAAAACGATCAGGTTCGAAGGCACGATCAAATGGCTCTATCACTCGAATTCCGAGAAGTGGTACATGGGGATCGAGATTTCGAGCCGAAGGGATGATTTACACGAGATCTATTCCATACTGTCCGAGACAAGCTTCGGATTGTAGCTTCTATAGTCCGACCGCAGGCGTTCCAGCTTTTTACACCGCTCTCTCCCTCAATTCACCGAATCTGGACTTGAGCTCACTCACCCTGACCCTGGATTCGGATAATTTTTGCTTCTCCATCTTGTAGAAATTCCTGAGAGGCGAGAGTGAGTCGTTCACCTGGATTTTAATCCCGCTCAAATCTCTCTCGAGCTGCGAGCTCACACCCGAGACCATCTCTTCGATGAGCGCGTCCACCTTACAGCTGAACTCCTTCATGGCGTCCCTCCTCTTCTTCGGAAGTATAGCGAAAGCCGTAGCCATCACCGCGACAGTCGCCAGAATGCCGGTGATATCGACGAGGAGAGACGAAAAAGCCGAGACGACTGCGGCTCCGACCGCGAGCGATCCTACCTGAACGCCCAGCACGGAAGCCACGGCGCCTCTCGCCGAGTCGACGAGATTGCCTCCGAGTGCGGCCGGGTCTATCGCCCTCCGCTTCGTTTCGAGCTCGCTCCTCACGGTATCAACGAGCCTCGTCCTGTCGTAAATAAAACCCGTCGTGACATTCGAGCTATCGGCCTTCATCGACTTGTTATAGAACTCGATCGTGCTGTCGAGGAGCGTCCGGGCCGACTTTTCCGTCCACATCACCATCGCGTCCAGGTCCTTTTCGAGCTCGGACACGGTCTGGCGTGAGACCCGGTACTCGAACTCCTTCGCAATCTTCTGTTTGCTCATCAGCTTGAAGATGTTGGCGAACCTTATCAGCTCGTCTATATACTCTATTCCCCTGGTCTTGAATTCGAGGAGCCTGCTCCTTATCCTCTCCGTGAATTGAGCCGAGTTCTCCATTATCTCGTCCTTCATTGCGTCGAGCTTCCTCTCGAACTCCCCGAGCCTCAGCATATCTTCGGATATCCTGTCTATATGTCCGTCGAGCGCCTTTTCCGTTTCCGCGCACAGACTGACGGCGAATTCCGACGCCGCCCTTATCTTCATCCTGATACGTTCTTCCTCACTAAGTGTATCGAATATATATTGCTCGAGCTCATTGAAACCGCTTCGTGCATATAACGCTTCGTCCGACGCGGCCTTCCCCTCCCGTGCGAGCTTGGCGGAAACGGGTATAAGGTGCGGCTTTATGCCGAACGAGCGCTCGAGCTCGTCCCGGGTGTGCTTTATCAAGGTCCCGAGCTCTTCTGCGTCAGCAGCGATATCGATTTTATTAAGGAGGAAAACGATATTCTTGAGCCAGCTCTCTTTAATGAACTTGATGAGCTTCGCCTCGCTTCCGGTGACAGCGCGCTCCGCCCCTATGGTAAAAAACACTATGTCGGCCTTGGGTATGTATTCCTGAGTGAGCCGCTCGTGCTGCGAAATGGTGACGTTCGTGCCCGGCGTGTCCACTATAAAAAGCCCCTTCAGCCTTTCCTGGGGAACCGAAATGACCCGGCACCCGTTTTCTACGCTTTCCTCCATACGGTCGCCATATTTCATGACCGTTATCTCGTCGGTCGTGGGAGTAATGCCTTTGGGGAGTATGTCCTCCCCAAGCAGTGCGTTTATCACCGATGATTTGCCCGTGCTGAATTCGCCTATAAAGACCAGGGAGAACAGGTTGTCGAGGCTTTCAGCCGCAGATCTGAGCCTAGCTTCAAGTTCGGCGTCAGAAAGCTCTTTTATCTCGGCCAGGAGCGACTGCAGGAGGAGCTTCTCTTCGAGTATAATTTTCGTGTACTTTTCGTCCAGTATCCGCATACTTTGAGGAGTACATGAATTATAACCAAGAAAGTCGATTATGAATATTTTGGGGACCTGATATGCATCTCCCCGCCCGTTTGACACGTACAATCTTATTATCTTGTAATAGGCCGTGCGGGCCGTAAACTGACGACATAGGGCAGCCCGCAGGAAAATTGAGAAATTGGACACAAAAAACCAAAGAAGCCGGACCTTACTGTTTATAACTGGTATTGTATATGTATCGGCAGTGTTATTTATGTTAAGTACATGCGGGAGCCCGGGAGCAGAGCCGACCGGCGACAAAAATATGCCTGACCGGAACAGACTCAAGAACGAAAAGAGCCCTTATTTGCTCCAGCACGCGGACAACCCGGTGGACTGGTACCCGTGGGGGGAAGAAGCATTTGAAAGAGCGGCCAGGGAGGACAAACCGATTCTCCTGTCGATCGGGTACTCGACCTGTCACTGGTGCCACGTGATGGAGCACGAATCTTTCGAGGACCCGGAAGTAGCCCGGCTCATGAACGAGACTTTCGTTTCGATCAAGGTCGACCGCGAAGAAAGGCCCGATATAGACAACATATATATGACCGTTTGCCAGCTCCTGTCGAAAGGCGGGTGCGGGTGGCCTCTCAATATAATCATGACGCCTGACAAGAAGCCCTTCTTTGCAGGTACATACATTCCGAAAGAAACGCGTTTCGGCCGCATAGGAATGGTCGAGCTCGTACCGAGGATCAAAGAGGTATGGAAAAACCAGAGGGACGAGGTGCTTAAGTCCGCCGACAGCATCACCGCGGCCGTTAAGAAGGCCACGGACATAACGCGGGAGCCGGGCGGAAGAGACCTCTCGCAGGCCACGATGACTCTAGGGTACAACCAGCTCTTGGGCAGGTTCGACGAGACGAACGGCGGGTTCGGGACGGCGCCGAAATTCCCGACCCCGCATAACCTCCTTTTTCTCCTGAGATACTGGAAGAGGACGGGAGACGAGCAGGCGCTACGCATGGTGGAGGCAACCCTCGGCGGCATGCGGAAGGGCGGCGTATACGACCACGTGGGGTTCGGATTCCACCGGTACTCGACAGACCCCAGGTGGTTCCTGCCGCACTTCGAAAAAATGCTTTACGACCAGGCGGCGCTGGCCCTAGTTTTTACGGAAGCCTATCAGGCAACAGGGAAAAAGGAGTATGAAGACACCGCACGCAAGATTTTCACGTACGTCTTGAGGGACATGACTTCGCCCGAAGGGGGGTTCTACTCGGCCGAGGACGCGGACAGCGAAGGCGAAGAGGGAAAGTTCTATGTCTGGACCCAGGATGAAATTATAGAAGTACTAGGAAAGGATGACGCGGAGCTCTTTATCAAAACTTATAACATCGAGAAGACCGGCAACTTCAGGGAAGAGGCGTCGGGCGAGAAAACGGGCTCGAACATACTGTATCTCAAAATGTCGCTCCCGGAACTCGCGCGGTCTTACGGCATGAGCGCAGAAGAGTTCGGGGACAGGATCGAGAAATCGAGGGAAAAGCTTTTCGACGTCAGGGAGAGGAGAGTGCACCCGCATAAGGACGACAAGGTTCTCACCGACTGGAACGGGCTCATGATAGCCGCTCTTTCGAGGGGCGCGGGTGTTTTCGATGATACGCTCTACAGCGATTCAGCCAAGCGCGCTGCAGACTTCGTCCTCGATAAATTGAGGGATAGTAAAGGACGGCTCCTCCACCGCTGGAGAGACGGGGAAGCGGGTATAAGCGGGAGCATTGACGACTATTCGTTTTTTATATGGGGCCTCCTCGAATTATACGAGAGCACCTTCGACATCGAGTATTTAAAAGCGGCGCTTGCGCTTCAGAACGAAATGAACGAGCTCTTCTGGGACAATAAGAACGGCGGGTTCTATTTCACGTCTCACGACGCAGAAGAGCTTATATCGAGGCAGAAAGAGGTCTACGACGGGGCTATACCGTCGGGCAATTCGGTGGCGATGCTCAACCTCCTCAGGATAGGGAGGATAACGGGCGATTCCTCTTACGACGAGATGGCGGCAAAGCTTGCTAAAGCGTTCTCGCAGAGCGTGGAGCAGGCGCCTATGGCCTATACGCAGCTCCTTTCGAGCCTCGATTTCGCGATAGGACCGTCATATGAAGTGGTGGTCGCAGGCGATCCCGCTTCGCCCGATACTAAAGATATGCTGTCCGCGCTCAGAAAAAAATACGTGCCCAACAAGGTGATGCTGTTTAAAGGGAACGAAGATTCTGACGGCATCGCTGCTATCGCCGAATTCACGAAAGGACAGTCCGCGATAGACGGAAAGGCGACAGCCTACGTCTGTATCGATCAAGTATGCAACCTGCCTACCACGGATTTGAACAAGGCGCTCGAGCTACTCTCGAAGTAATTTGCAGAGTTGTTGATTTTCCGGATTTACGGGTATAAATATTATTCGAAGGACCAGTCGGTTTTTTCGATCGGACGTACCGAATACATTTTGCGTTCCTGGTGAATAAACGATCGCAGGCGCGGGTAGTATTTTCTAATTCACGCTTACACCATTGAAAAGAGTCTGTGTTATAGTATTAGCTTAGTTCAATATAGTGAGGTAAAAGTGATGGAGCAAAAGAAAACAGGGAAAAGAGGCAAGAGAAAAATTAAAGACCTCGTCGACATGCTTGAAGACCCGGAAAATTCGGGCTATATAGGAGGAGACTACGAGGATATGATGGATCTTCTGGAACAGGAATTAGCCGAATCGGAAGAAGACGAAGATCAGGAAGAAAAGGAATGATAGCCTCTGTCCCTTTCAAATTCACCCTTTTTCAAATAAACCATAAGCACGGAAATAGCGGCGGGCGTGATGCCGGATATCCTGCTTGCCTGTCCTAAGGACCCGGGACGAACATTCGAGAGTTTTTGAACTATCTCCTTTGACAACCCAGGGATTCCCTCGTAAGAAAAGTCCAAGGGGATTGACATGTTTTCGAGCTTCCTGAATTTATCGATCTGCTCGACCTGCATCTTGATATACCCTTCGTACTTGACTTCCATCTCTATCTGCGCGATGTAATCCTCGCCCGGTTGAGCCCCGTTCAGGGCGCCCCCCAACAATTCGAGAGTCCTGTAAGATATCTCGGGTCTCCTCAGTATCTCCTTCAGAGACTGCGGTTTCTTGAGAGGCGAGGAGCCCAAACCCGACAATATCTCGTTGACTCCCGCGCTCGGCATTATCTTGCTGTACTCGAGCCTTTGAAGTTCATCAGTGATTGTCTTCTTTTTATGATAGAGCTTTTCGAACGCTTCTTCGCCGAGGAGTCCGATCCTGTAACCGATTTCACCGAGCCTGATGTCGGCATTGTCCTCTCTCAATACGAGACGGTACTCGGCCCTCGAGGTGAACATCCTGTAAGGCTCATCCACACCCTTGGTCACGAGATCGTCTATGAGTATTCCTATATACGCCTGGGAGCGGTCGAGTATGAGAGGGTCCCGCCCCTTTACCCGGAGCGCGGCGTTTATGCCGGCCATGAGCCCCTGGCTCGCCGCCTCCTCGTATCCCGTGGTCCCGTTTATCTGCCCCGCAAAGTAGAGGTTGTCGACGAGCTTCGTCTCCAGCGTCGGTTTCAGCTGCACGGGATCGACGAAGTCGTACTCGACGGCATAGCCCGGCCTCATGATCTCCACGCCGGAAAGGCCGTCTATAGTCCTTACAAGCTCGTACTGAACTTCGAGGGGGAGGCTCGTCGAGATGCCGTTCGGATATATTTCGTAAGTGTGAGTCCCCTCGGGTTCGAGAAAAATCTGGTGCCTCTCCTTGTCGCGGAACTTGACGACCTTGTCTTCTATGGAGGGACAGTACCTGGGACCGATGCCCTTTATATCGCCCGAATACAAGGGCGACTTGTGGAGGTTGCTCATTATCACCCTGTGGGTGTTCTCGTTCGTGTATGTGATGTAGCAGGGAAGCTGCTCCCTCTCGACGGGACCGCTCGAGAAGGAAAACGGCCTGGGGTTCTCGTCCCCGGGCTGGGGCTCGAGGATTTCCCAATCTATGGTCCTTCCGTCGAGTCTGGGCGGAGTCCCCGTCTTGAGCCTGCCCACCCTGAACCCGAGGCTCCCGAATGAATCCGATATGCCTATCGCAGCGGCCTCTCCGGCGCGTCCCGAGGGTATCTTCGTCCCCCCTATGTGTATGAGACCGTTCGGGAACGTACCGGGCGTTACGACTACGGCATCGGAGAAGAAATGCTCGCCGAGCGTGGTCTTTACGCCGGCCACCCTGCCGTTCGCAACGAGAAAGCCTTCGGCCATCCTCTGCTTTATGTCGATGTTTTTTTCGGCTTCGAGCGTGCGTTTCATATACGCCCTGTACGCCTGCCTGTCGGCCTGTATCCTCGTCGCCTGAACGGCGGCCCCTTTCCTGGTATTGAGCCTCCTCCACTGAATCGCGGCATGGTCGGCGGCTTTCCCCATTTCGCCCCCGAGAGCGTCTATCTCCTTCACGAGGTGGCCCTTGCCGACGCCCCCGATCGACGGGTTGCACGACATGAGGCCTATGGTATCGATATTCGCAGTGAGCACGAGCGTGCGGCACCCCATTCTCGACGAGGCGAGCGCGGCTTCGCATCCCGCGTGCCCCGCGCCTATTACGATCACATCGTAATTAACAGGATAATTTATGCTCAATATCCGGCTCCCTGTTCAAATTCACAAAGAAGTGTAAATAGGCAAACACCGGCCGTCAATTTCGGTCCCGCTCACTGGAATATAAAGGCATAGATGGTAAAATGGTCTCCCATCCCCAGAAGGAGTCATGCCCGGTTGTCGAGGACAATAGAGATATTCGAAAGAGTGGAAAGAAAGCTCAGGGAAAAGCCGGGCGATTATACGGAAATCGGCGCGGTTTACAAATTCGTTATCGAAGGCCCCGAAGGGGGTACGTGGATAATCGACCTGAGAAAAGAAACCCTCGGGGTGAGGGCGGCGGATGAAGATGCGGAATGCACCGTGCAGATACTGGACGAGCATTTCGTCGATCTCTTCACCGGAAAGCTGCCGCCCGAAAGCGCGCTTCTCTCGGGCAAGATCAAGCTCGCGGGAAACGTGCTGCTGGCTATCAGGTTTGCAGAATTGCTGAAGAGGTGAACAGAGCCGCCGCCCGACCCTGGCGAAATGAATGAGGCCGCGTTGCAGGCTTGAAAAAGCGCCTCCTGATATTACGCGCGGATCACCGGACGGCAGCCGGCTCAATATCCGTAATCTTCAAGCCGCGCGGCTATTTCAAGTGAATAGGCCTTGAGCTCGGGGTCCTTAAGAAAAGCAAAGCCGCGCGATCTGTTGACCTCGGCCGCCGCTTTCTCGATATCTCCAGGGACCGTCTCCAGTCCGCAGAATTCGGTCAGAGATGCCAATACCTCCGAAGGATTGTCGAGGAAGTATTCGTATTTTATTTCTATCGCCCGACCTCCAAGCTCTGCCACGCGCTCCCGCGCTTCCTTCATGTATTCCTCCCACAGCACGAAGCCTTCGTCGAGCGAAGCTCCCCTCAAATCCACGAACACGCGCCTCCCTCCTATGAATTTCCGCACGAGGTAGAGCAGGTATACGGGTTTCAGCAAACCCCGCTTGTTCCCGTCCCTCAGCCTCGAAAGTCCTCTCTCCCTCCTCGTCCTCAGGCTGTTTATGATATCGAGCGGGTGGCGGAAAATATGTATTACCTTCGCTTCCGGAAATATATCAAGCCAGAATGAGAGGGTGAACGTATTTCGGGGGTCCTTCCATCCCCAGGGGATATCGAGATTGGCGGGTGTCTTGTACCGGAGATATTTGCCGAGCCCGAGAAACGACGCGGCGCGCGGCGTCTTCATCGAGAATCTAATGAATTCGCCGTAGAGAACCCTGGCTTCGCTATCCCCGAGGAGGTATTTGATCGTGCCCGGGTTTTCGAGTCCCCCGCTGCACTGAGTAAGCAGCCAGTCGTTCAAATCGCGGAAGAACACCGCCTCGTGGTTGTCGGTAAGACTTCTGCCGACGAAGAGACCGAGGTCATCCAGCATCCGCGTAAGCATGCTCGTGCCGGAACGGCTCATTCCGATTATGATTACGGGAGGACGGGCGCTCATTTCAATCTGAAATTATACTACATGTGGGGGAATAACAATGCCCGCTGCAGGGAACATCGCCGGTAAAGGATTTGAAGACGGAGCCCGGCGCTGTCCATTAATCTGCAAGGGTTGTGCATACGGGACTGAATGCGCAGCTTAACGGGCCAGGAAGCTTCTCAGAATCTCGCCCATCTCCGAGGTGGCGAGCTTTTCGAGAGCCCTCTTCTCAATTTGCCTGATCCTCTCGCGAGTGAGATCGAACCTTCTTCCGATCTCGTCGAGCGTGTAAGTGGAGTCCTGGTCGATCCCGAACCTGAGCCTGATTATCTCTTCCTCCCTCGAAGTGAGTATGTTGAGCGCGTCCCTGATCTCGTGGGTCAGGGCCGTGTTGGCCATGACGGAATCAGGAGCGGGGGAGTTATCGTCCGATATGAAATCGAGCAGCGTAGTCTTCTCGCCGTCGAGTATAGGCGTATCGAGGCGCGCGGCGTCGTTCGTCGACTCGAGTATCCTCTTCACTCCCTCGACGGATATGCCCGCGACCTCGGCCACTTCGTCAGGGAGCGGCTTCCTTCCGAGCTCCTTATGGAGCATGGAGCTTATCCTGTAGACCTTGCTCGCCTGCTCGAGAACGTATACGGGGACCCTTATGGTTCTCGTCTGATCGAGAAGAGCCCTCGAGATCGCCTGGTGAATCCACCAGGACGCATAGGTGGAGAATTTATAGCCTTTAGTATGGTCGAATCTTTCGACAGCCCTCATCAAACCGACGTTGCCTTCCTGTATGAGGTCGGTAAGCGGGAGACCGCGTCCCATGTATCTCTTCGATATGCTTACGACGAGCCTGAGGTTCGCCTTGACAAACCTCTCTTTTAGCTCGCTCGCTCGCTCCGAATATACTTTCACGAACGCCATGAGGCTATCGATTCTCTTCGTAAGCTCTTTATTGGAAATTGCAGTGCCCGCGTTCTTTTTCTTTCCCGAAGCGCTTTCTATTTTCTTTGAGAGTTTCTGAATATGGGAGGTCAGCTCCCTCGACTTGGATTCGCACTTCTTGATTTGCGCTGAGACCTCAATTTCCTCTTTCGCGGTAAGAAGCGATTCGACCGCCATGTCCTTGAAATATACGTAGAGGAGCCTGAACTGCTCGTCAGGGGTCCATTCCTCCTCCTGGTCTTCGGAAGCGGCGTTGTCCTCGAGCTCGAACCCGAAGTCGGACTCCTCGCCCTCGATCATAACGTCGTCCCTGAAGCCCAGGGAAGAATAAGATTCCTCGTCCTGCTCGTTATAGTTTTCCATATTTTCCATTTCCGGAGCCACACGTTCCACGTCTCTGAATTTCGCAGATTTCATTCTCACACCTTTGCCAGACCCTTCTATGTATTTTTAATTGTAATGCTTTTTAAAGCTGACAGTGCCCTAACTATATTAATATACGGTTTTGACGAATTCTTGTCAAGCAAATTCTTCGCAAATGCAAAATTCCGGTATCTGCATATATTATTCAATAATTCCAAGCTCTAACAATAGGGAGATAGCGTGAGTATACGCAGAAGCTAACAGAATATCAAGTCAGGCGTGAATCCGCAGTCCATAACCCAGCTATTCATCTTTTCCCCAGGATTCATTAAATACCGTCTTTGTGCCAAGCTGTTCGACATAAGCATCCTTTCCAACACTCCTCTTGAAAGCCGCCGATTGACTCCAGGCCTGCTCGATGCTGCCGTATTTACCTATTTTGACCAGGTTCCACGTCTCGCCCCTGGAATTCTCCACCTGAACCGTGTATGCGCTGAACCCCTTGCTCCGGTAATCGCTTGCAGCTTTCTCGGCTTGAGCCTTGTCGGCGAACGCCCCTACCTGGAGCGTGTATCCCCTTTTGGGCGTTCTCTCGGACTGCTTCTGATCGATTTTTGCCGGGTCCTGAACTGTCGCTTCCGGCTGGGCGAGTGCCGTTTCTTTCGTGGTCCCCGCCTCCCCGGAAATCTGCACAGGGTCGATCGAGGTGAGGCCCGCGCCGGTTAACCCTTCTTTATTATTAACATTAATTGACAAGACAGGCTGAGCCGCTATCATCTCTTCCGAGATCTTGTTTTCATCGGGAGGGAAAGAAGTTTCGTCGCTCGGTGAGCTTATAACCCCGGGAGGAATCTCGTCCCTGTCGATCATCGGCTCGGTAGCGGTTTCATATTTTGCCGTTGTCTTTGCGGACTGGCTTTCCTTTTTTACCTGTGAGGGCTCAGTGTCGCCTGTATAAAAATCGTCTACCTTCGTGCCTACATACACGCCCACAAGGAATACCACTAGGAAAGTAAGGAAGGACCAGAAACCCCCTCCCGGGCCTCGTCTCCTCCGGCCCGAGTTGGCAATCATAAGTTTAGGCTTAAGCTCTCTCATGACTAATTATATTCAGTCCATGCCGAAGGGGGGATTTGAACCCCCACGAGCTTGCACCCACTGGATCCTGAATCCAGCGCGTCTACCAAGTTCCGCCACTTCGGCGATTTGAAAATTGAATGACCCTGAACCCTTGAACATTAATCTTATCACATATAATCTTGCGACGCTAGGGGTTCTTAGATAAAAAATACCCGCACCCTCCCTTTATCATTGCTTTTTTCGGCATACCGGAGGCTAACCGGAATTTGCGCGACCCGTAGAGGAAAGCGAGATCAAGGCTCAGAGGTCTCCCCAGGAAACTATCCTTTCCGGTATGATTTTTATGACCGGGAGTCCCGCCTCCTCTATACCCATTTTTTTGTATTGAGGGTATTTGCGAGCGAGAATTTTGAGGGATTTCCGGTACTCTTCGCCGTCCTCCAGAATTTGGGCGAACCCGTATATCAAAACGTAATAAAGCCTGCTCCAGTCCTCGTAATAACCGTCTATAACGAGGGAAACACCGGGGTTTGACAGTATGTTCATGACTCGTTTCAGCGCCCCAGGCAAAACATTCTTCTTTTTCTTGTCGACAGGGGTGAATATATATCGTCCGTCGTATGCGAAACAGATGGGCACCACCTGCGGCCTCCCGGAGACGTCCGCTGTCGCCATCCTAGCGACCCTCCCTGTGAGCAATATATCCCTTTCTTTATCGTTCGGTATCGCGATCAAACCTGCGCGTCCGGGCCCGAAATCTAAACTTGAATTATCGAATATCTATTTTATAATACCTTGTTTTTTGGTTCGGACATCGAGCTTTATCTATTTCATGTGAGATCAAATGGACAACGCAAAGATTTTTTGCGGGACTTCTAACGTCCCTCTGGCAAAGGCTGTTTGCAAGTACCTCGACGTCCCCCTCGGCAAGGCCGAGGTCAGGCGTTTCAGCGACGGTGAGGTGTTCGTCGAAATATCTGAAAGCGTGCGCGGCTCCCACGTATTCGTCATACAGTCCACATGCCCCCCTACGAACGAGCATATCATGGAGCTGCTGATAATCACGGACGCGCTTAAAAGAGCCTCCGCGAGAGCGATCACTGCGGTCATACCTTATTACGGCTATGCGAGACAGGACCGGAAGGTCCAGCCCAGAGCCCCGATTTCCGCAAAGCTCGTCGCGGACCTCATTACAACCGCCGGCATAAGCAGGGTTGTCACGGTGGACCTGCACGCCGGGCAGATACAGGGGTTTTTCAACATACCGGTCGATCATATTTATGCAGCGCCCGTTTTCATAGGTTATATAAAGGAGAAATTCAGAGGCGAGGAAATGGTTATCGTTTCGCCGGACGCGGGAGGAATGGAGAGGGCGAGGTCTTACGCGAAAATCCTCGACTCCGGACTCGCTATGACGGACAAGAGGCGGCCGAATCCGAACGAAGCCGAGATCATGAATGTAATAGGGGACGTCGAGGGGAAAGCCGTGCTCCTTGTCGACGACCTGGTGGACACGGCCGGCACCGCGATACAGGCGGGGAAGGCCCTCTTGAGGGAAGGGGCGAAAAGTGTGGCCCTCTGCAGCACACACGGAGTGCTCTCCGGCAAGGCGATAGAAAGAATAAAGGACGCCGACCTGGAGGAAGTTATAATTACCGATACGATCGCCCCGTCCGAGGAAGCAGCTGCCTGTGACAAAATCAAGGTAATAAGCATTTCCAACCTTCTCGGAGAGGCGATAAAAAGAATTGCAACAGGCGAGTCGATCAGCAGCCTGTTTAATTAAAAAATAGAAGGAGCTCGAGCAATGGCGCAGAATACTTTGGAAGTATCTATCAGGACAAGGCCCGGAAAAAGCGGGGCGAAGGAAGTCAGGAAACAGGGGAACATACCCGCGGTGCTTTACGGAAAGGGCACGGAGCCGGTACTGCTATCGGTTAACCCCGGGGTGCTGAAGCAGGCCCTTTCGACGGAAGCCGGCGAGAACACTCTTCTCGAAATCACATATAAAGACGATTCGAAGGAAGTGAAGAAGCTCTCGCTGCTGCGCGATATCCAATACGATTTCCTGACGAGCAAGCCCATTCATTTCGATTTTCAGGCCCTGGACATCAATAAAAAGATCACAGTTAACGTCCCTGTAAAAATAGTGGGCAAAGCGAAAGGGATCAAGGAAGGGGGAATACTGGAAGAGATACTGCGCGAGATACCGGTCGAATGCCTTCCGAAAGATATCCCGAATTCGTTCGAAATCGATGTGACCGACCTCGACATAGGCCATTCGATTCACGTGAGCGCGCTCAAAGTTTCCGAGGACTTCCAGATATTGAAGGACGACGAAGAGACCATAGTGACGATACTGGCGCCGAAGATGGAAGTAGAGGCACCGGCTCCGGTCGCAGAGGGAGCTGAGGAAAAAGCGGCTGAAGGAGCGGAGAAACCCGAAGGCGGCGAAGAGTAATTAAGGGACATGATATTGGTGGTCGGCCTCGGAAATCCCGGAAGTGAATACGCTTCCACCAAGCACAACCTCGGCTATCTGACCGTAGATGAAATAGGCAAAAGGGCTGGGGTCGATCTAAAAAAGAAGAAGTTCAAGGGCGTATACGGGGAAGGGGCTCTAAACAACGATAAGCTGATTCTGCTAAAACCGGAGACATATATGAACCGGAGCGGAGAATCGGTCTCAAGCGCGGCAAGTTTCTACAACATCCCGGCAGAAAACATCATCATCGTACACGACGAGCTAGACCTCCCGGCCGGCACGGTAAGGATCAAGGCCGGAGGGGGCAGCGCCGGACACAAAGGCATTACGTCGGTCATGAACGAGCTGGGCAGCGGGGATTTCGTCAGAGTCAGGATAGGAATAGGTAAACCAAAACGGAAATCCGGCACTGTTTCACACGTGTTGTCAAAATTTAACAAGGCAGAAAGCGAAGTCGCACGTGAATCCGTCTTAAGGGCTGCCGATGCGGTCTTTGAAATCATTCAGGAAGGGCTCCAAAAAGCGATGAATAAATTCAACGTCAGGCAGGAAAGCGAAGAGAGCGCCTGACAACGAAACCAAGACTAAATTAAAGGAGACACGATCAATGGGAGAATTCATAGCAGCCGTGTTCGGCATCATACTAGGGCTCTTGGTATTGATATACGCCTTTTTAGTGTACCGCGAGATAAAGTCTCTTCCCGACGGGAGCGACAAGATGAAGGAGATCGCTGCCGCTATTTCCGAAGGGGCGATGGTATTCCTGAGCCGGGAGTACCGGATAATCGGGATTTTCGTAATCATAGTGTTCATACTCCTCGGCATATTCATCGACTGGAGCACTGCCGTAGCATACGTAGGAGGCGCGGTCTGCTCGCTGACAGCCGGGTTTTTCGGAATGAAGGCGGCGACGAAAGCAAACGTAAGGACGGCACATGCCGCTTCGACCGAAGGACAAGGGAAAGCGCTCACGGTAGCTTTCAAGGGCGGGAACGTAATGGGGCTTTCCGTCGCAGGCATAGGACTCCTCGGTCTTTCCATAGCGTTCACCCTCGGGATAGGGCTCCCGTCGAACCCCGGAGACGCACTGGGCCTGGCTCTTTTTGCGGAGAGGTTCGGATCGATAATCGGCGGCTTCGCCATGGGAGCGAGCTCGGTCGCTCTCTTCGCCAGGATAGGCGGAGGCATATACACGAAGGGAGCCGACGTCGGCGCGGACCTGGTGGGTAAAGTCGAAGCCGGAATCCCGGAAGACGACCCGAGGAACCCCGCTACTATCGCAGACAACGTAGGAGACAACGTAGGTGACGTGGCCGGCATGGGCGCGGACCTCTTCGAGTCCTACGTCGGCGCGGTAGTCGCGACGATAGTTATCGCGGCCAGCAACGGAAAGAACGAAATAGCCCTTATGGCCATACCGATCATCCTTATCGCCATAGGGAGCTTCTCGTCTATAATCGGGGCCAAGAGCGTTGAGTGGATGAAGGACCTCGAGCCACAGCTTGTCCTGAGACGGGCGACATTCTACACAGGGGGTATTTACCTCGCGGCTTCGTTAATAGTACTGCTTATGGTAGGCCTGATCGACGGCATAGGCGGCTATATAATATGGATCTGGCTCTCGGCGGTCCTCGGTCTCCTGGCCGGTATCGCGATCGGGCTGCTTACGGAATACTACACGTCGGGATCCCCCGTCAGAAAAATCGCCGAGGCCTCGCAGACAGGGGTCGCGACCAATATCATTCAGGGATTATCGGTCGGCATGATAAGCACGACGCTGCCGGTGATCGCTATCGCCATAGCGATCGCCCTTTCATACTCGTTCGCGGGACTATACGGCATCGGTATAGCGTCCGTCAGCATGCTGGCGACGATCGGTATCACGATGTCCGTGGACGCGTACGGACCTGTGGCCGACAACGCGGGCGGTATAACGGAAATGTCGGGGCTCGGCCATGAGGTAAGAAAAATTACTGACAAGCTCGACTCGCTCGGAAACACGACGGCCGCTATAGGAAAGGGGTTCGCTATCGGCTCGGCGGCCCTGGCCGCGCTGGCGCTCTTCGCGGCGTTTACGAAAGCGGTCGGACTCCAGTCGATAGACCTCACGAACAGCCACGTGGTCACCGGAATGATACTGGGCGGTACGGTCCCCTTCCTCCTCGCAGCTCTCACAATGGGCGCGGTCGGGAGGACGGCTCAGAAGATGGTCGAAGAGGTGAGGAGACAGTTCCGGGATATAACGGGGCTGCTGTCAGGGGATGCCAGAGCCGACTACGCCTCATGCGTGGGGATCAGCACCGACGCCGCGCTCAGGGAAATGATCGTTCCCGGTGTAATCGCCGTTATCGCACCGATATTCATAGGGCTCATCCTAGGGGCCGAGGGGCTTGGCGGGTTCCTGGCCGGGTCCATAGTCACGGGAGTGGTGCTCGCGCTCATGATGGCCAATTCCGGAGGCGCCTGGGACAACGCGAAGAAATACATCGAGGAAGGCAACCTGGGAGGAAAGGGCTCCGAAGCCCACAAGGCGGCGGTCGTCGGGGACACGGTCGGCGACCCGTTCAAGGATACTTCGGGTCCCGCAATGAACATACTCATAAAGCTCATGTCGATAGTGTCGGTCGTTATAGCTCCGCTTCTTATTTAATGCGGGGAACAGGGACTTATGCATAATTTGCAAACGATATCAGGCGGTTGGCAAAACAATTCACAAATCGAATATTGCAGGTAAAATATAACGTTTCAAAAATAGCTGTCGCCCGGGGACGGCGCTGCGGTCCCGGGGCCGCATAGACCGAGACAGGAGGTATCATACATGGCAGTAAAGCCAAAGTATTACGAGACCCTTTATGTCGTGAGACCCGACATAAAGGAAGAAGAGCTGGCGAAGATCCAGCAGAAGCTCAACGAGGCCCTCTCGGCTCACGAAGCGGAAGTCATCAAGTCTGACAAGTGGGCGCAGAGGGAGCTCGCATACGAGATAAAGGATTACGGAAGGGGCGTGTATTACATTATTGTTTTCAGTGCGCTTCCGGGAGCAGTTGCGGAGCTTGAAAGACATCTCCGGTTCTATAACACGGACGTGCTCAGGTTCATCACCGTGGCGATAAGCGAAAACGCCGCCAAGAGGGAGAAAGCCGCCGCCGAAAGCAAAAGCCAAAACGAGCCTGCCGAAGCCCCTGCCCAGGCAGAAGGAGAGAACTGATGGAATCACCGCGCGATAAAAAATATTTTGCCAAAAAGAAGGTCTGCAGGTTCTGCGCCGAGTCGATCGAGATGGATTATAAAAACGTCGACCTCCTTTCGAGATACATATCGGACAGGAAGAAGATCGTTCCAAGAAGGAATTCGGGTCTCTGCGCCGGGTGTCAGAGAGAGCTCGCAACGGCAATTAAAAGGGCCCGCTTCATGGCCTTATTGCCGTATACGGTCCTCCATTAACAGTTTTAAAGTGACACTTGTTATATATAGATAGATGCCGCCCCAGACCGGGCGGGACGTTTCGGAGGTTCACACGACCATGAAAGTGATTTTTATTTCCGATGTTGAGTCATTAGGCAGGCAGGGCGAGATAAAGGACGTCAAGGACGGCCTTGCGAGGAATTTCCTTCTTCCCAGAAAGCTCGCCATAACGGCTACCCCGGGCAATATCAAGATCTGGGAGCAGAAGAGCGTTGCCATAAGGAAAAAGGAAGACAAGGTTAAAGGGGAAGCGGAGAAATTCGCGTCCAGGCTGAACGGTATTGCAATCAAGATTCCCGTCAAGGTCGGCGAGGAAGAAAAAATATTCGGCTCTGTGACTTCCCAGGGCATCTCGGACGCGCTCGGCGAGCTCGGATACGAAGTCTCAAAAAAGCAGATTGATCTCGAAAGCCCGATAAAGACGCTCGGGACCCACGAAGTGACCGTAAAGCTCCATCACGACGTAAGCGCCGTCATCAAGGTGGAAGTAGTTGAAGAGGCCCAATAGGTCCCGTGCCTGAAGGCGTACGGCGACAGCGCAGGAAGCCCGTGGTCATGCGGCGTCCGGCCGGCTGCGAGACATCCGATATTACTGTTGTTTCAATAAGTCCTGGTAGGTTATCTTCTCATATCCGGCGGGCGGCTGAAATTCGCTCGGCGGTATATCCTGTTTCTTCACGGTAATGATCTCTTCAACAAAGACCTTGTCCCCCTCGGGTGAGTGGTAAAGGGTCTTCATCGGGTAACCGTCCTCGTAGATCTCCTGAAATATCTTATACTCGTTGTCTGATATCGAGGCGGAGCCGCCAACATTCTGACTGATCCTTTTTACCTCGTTCATCAGCTTCGACATCTTCTGCATATCGAGCTCTTCGCTGAACCCGGAATCGCTTGTGATCCAGAACTCCGACTGCAGCTTGCCGTTGTCATAGATCTCGTACTTCTTTGAGTTATATCCGGCTATGGTTGCCGTTTCGTCCGTCTTTTTGAGCGTAATGTTCCTGCTGCTCGTCGCTACGTCTTTATTCTCCGCAATTACGGACTCTATATACTTCAGATACTCGTCCCTGTTGAGAATTATATAGAGTTTCTTCTCGTCGTTCACAAACATTATGTCCCCTGAATTCAGGTCGAATATCACCGCGGGTGAAAAGGGACCTCCGTTCTCGACCTGCTTGAATTTATCGTCTTGTATGTAAATCGTAACCTTCTGTTTGTTGCTCGTACCCTGCTGATAGCCGACCTGCTCCATTATGAGACCCGGGTAAGCGGCCTTCTCGAAACCCGCAAAAGCGAATAGGACCGCCAGCACAAAAAACACATTAAAACGCGCTTGCATTCAGATTACCTCCGGTGAAATTCTAAATATATCGAGCCCCTACCTGCAAAATGATAAGATAACCGAAGATTCTGTCAATAGCCACAGAACCCCTCCGCCGGGTGCGTTTCCCCGGGCGGATTGTGTATAATAAATCTTATTGACGCTCACCGATTCTGTGATAGAGTAAACGGGTCTGAAGAGCCGCTGAAATATTAGGGAGGTATCAATTTTATGGCTGAATTTAAAACCAAATTCGCGCCCGTCGGCGAAAAAGAGGTCACGAGGGCAATCGTCGAAGGGTTCGCGAACGAGTTCAACGAATACATATCGAGCGACGTGATAGTCGTGGGTGCGGGTCCGAGCGGTCTGGTTGCGGCCAAGGACATAGCGAAACAGAAATATAAAGTACTTCTCGTCGAGAGGATGAACTACCTGGGCGGCGGGTTCTGGATAGGCGGCTACCTGATGAACAAAGTGACAGTCAGGGAGCCGGGGAACAAGGTGCTCGACGAGATAGAAGTACCCTACGAAGAGGTCGAGAAGGGGCTCTATGTCGCGGACGGCCCTTATGCGTGCTCGAAGCTCATCGCAATGACGTGCGAAGCGGGAGCAAAAATACGGAACATGACCATGTTCGACGACCTGGTTTACAGGGAGAACGGCAGGGTGGCCGGAATCGTCATCAACTGGACACCGATCGCCAACATGCCCAAGGAAATCACATGCCTCGACCCTATAGCGATCGAATCGAAGCTCGTGATTGACGCGACCGGACACGACGCTTACTGCGTATCGAGGCTCGCCCAGCAGGGGCTCTTCAAGAAGCTGCCGGGCCACGGTTCAATGTGGGTGGAAAAGTCGGAGGACGCCCTTGTCGAGTATACAGGGGAAGTGCATCCGGGGCTCATCGCGTGCGGCATGTCGGTGAACTCGGTATTCGGCCTTCCGAGAATGGGGCCCACGTTCGGCGGTATGCTCCTTTCGGGAAAGAAAGCGGCTCAGGTCGCGATCGACATACTCGAGAGGCAGGAACAGGCAAGAGCTTAACCTAAATAATAATTACGGGGGAAGACGGCGTCTTCCCCTTTCGTTATTCCTCCCGGATTTTTTCCGTAAACGCGCGTAAGCATTTTTCGCAGACATCCCCTTCATACTGAGCCTTGAGAACCTCTTCCTGCCAGTGCGAGTTGTATAGACAGCACCCGGCGTCCCCGCAGAATTCATTCCCGGTCAGCTCGTAATACACGGCCTGAAGCGCGTAAGAGCCGATTATGCGCGAGGTCTTGGGGTCGTCGTACTCGACGTATCTTCCCCTATACATTCTATCGAGCTCCGACGTATCCCTGCCGCTCCGGATCAGGCCGCCCTTTATAAAATAGTACTCCCTCGGCCTTGCCGGCGCCTCGACCAAACCCGAAGTCGATATGAGAGCGGGGCTTCCGGCAAGCAGCACCCTCGCATGGTACCGCCTGCCGTCGTACGTCCCGAAGAGGCGTCCGGTGAAGATCATGTGCATATGGCCATACCAGGTCTCCCCCGGGGTTTTATGCCCAAAGGCTCCGCGCAGTATCCTCTGCATCCAGAGCCCGTCATAGAACATTCCCCTCACGCTCTCGATCCCGGACATCTTTCTTAGCTCTGAGTCAGCTGCGACGGCGTCATCCGCGTGAAGCACATCCAGAGGCTCTTCGACGTCCGTGATCCTGGAACGGGCCAGGAGGCAGGCGGTCTTGTATGCAGGACCTTTATTCCCGAGATATTCGAACAGATCGCCCCTGTTCTCGGACGAAATTCCGAACCCCTCGAGGCGCCCGGTTATAACATCAGTATCAAGCGATTGGGAAGGATGGTCGGTATATATAAATACGGTCAGACGTCGGCCCATAAGGAATATAACTTAAAAGGGAACGGTCATTTTCATCAAGTGTCCCGGAGTGCGATCTCGGCTATGAGCTCGACCTCCACAGGGGCGTTCATGGGGAGCTCGGCCACCCCAACAGCGGCGCGCGCGTGACGCCCGTCCTCTCCGAATACCTGAAAGAAGAGGTCGGATGCTCCGTTTACCACGTTCGCCTGGCTGTGAAAGCCGGGAGCGCTCGCGACGTAGCCCGTCACCTTCACAATCTTTTTAACCCTGCCTAGAGCGCCCAGCTCTTTGCTCATTACGGCGAGCGCATTGACCGCGGAGGCCCTAGCCGCCTGCATACCTTCTTCGAGAGAGACGTCCGAGCCGACTTTCCCCTGAAACAAAAGCCTTCCTTCCGATAATGGAAGCTGACCCGAAACGAAAATCAGGTTTCCGGTTATCGAAGCGGGCTTGTAAGACCCGAGGGGCGGAGCGGTATCGGGTAATTTAATGCCGAGCTCGCCCAGCCTCTCTTCAACCTTTCCCATCTTCCCCTTCGAACTTAAGAGCGACGTAGATCGTGTTCGCGCCCCGCTGAACCAGGAAGAGCACGTTCTGTCCTTCGGTTATCGAGTCCATGGATTTTTTATAGTTGTCGAGGTTCGAGATTTTATTCTTGTTTATTTCGAGTATGACGTCGCCAGGTTCGAGTCCGGAGTTGGCGGCGGTGCTTCCGGGCGCGACGTTCGTAATAATCACGCCCTCGGATATACTGGTCTCGAACATATTCTGTACCTGCGGGTTAATCTCCTGCACTATTAGTCCGAGGCCCTCTTCGACCGCTTTACCCGTCAACTTTCTCGAGCTCTGAGCGACCTCATCCGGAAGCTCCCCGAGTTTTATGTTAAGGGTCTTGGGCTCGCCGTTCCTGAGCACCTTGAGCTGAGTCCTGGTCCCGGGGGCGTAAGACGCGACTGACTTGGGCAGCGAGGGCATGTCATCTATAGGCTTTCCGTTGAATTCAACGATTATATCGCCCCTCTGAACCCCTGCTTCCTCGGCCGGACCCCCGGGAGTGACGTCGGCTACGAGCGCGCCGTGCTGGTCCTCGAGGTTAATGCTCTCCGCTATTTCGGGCGTTATCTGCTGGACGTATACGCCTATCCATCCGCGGACGACCTTCCCGCTGTCGCGGAGCTGAGCTACTACGTTCTTGGCCATGTTGATGGGTATCGCGAAGCCGATGCCCTGCCCCCCGGCTATAATGGCGGTATTTACGCCTATTATTTCACCCTTGAAGTTGAAAAGCGGGCCGCCGCTGTTGCCCGGGTTGATCGCCGCGTCCGTTTGAATGAAGTCGTCGTACGAGCCGAGACCGAGGGACCTGCCCTTGGCGCTTATTATCCCGGCCGTTACCGTGTGCCCGAGCCCGAAGGGGTTGCCTATGGCAAGGACCCAGTCGCCAATCTCAAGCCCGTCCGAGTTCCCGAACCTGACTGCGGGCAGTCTCCTCTTGGGCTCTATCTTAAGCAGCGCGAGATCGGTTTTCGGATCGGTGCCGATGACGTCGGCGTGATAGATCTCCCCGTTCTCGAGAATGACTTTTATATCGGTAGCCCTTTCGACTACGTGGTTGTTCGTGATAATGTAACCGTCTTCGCTGAATATGAAGCCCGAGCCGAGCCCCCTTCCCTTGAATTCCCTTTCGGGCATTTCGCCGAAGTATTTATCGAAGAAGTCGTTGAAAGGATCTCCTTCCCTGCCCTCGAACGGGGATTCGTAAGAGAAGTTCCTTCCCTTGGATACGCTCGTCGTGCTTATGTTTACGACCGACGGGCTAAGCTGCTTAACGAGAGGGGCGAGTGAGTTATAACCATTTTGCTGGGCCTGCGCAGCCTGAAAAAACGCCGTAAAGACGACCGATAAGATAATGGAAAATATCGATAATCTTGCCAACCTTGCCATGTACCCTGCTACCTCCGAATCTAGCGATTGATTCCTGATTTGTGTCAAAGAGACTTTCAAGCCCGTACCCCCCGGATATATAAATTATAAGTTGTTATTGTGCGCGTTGTATTAAATCAAACTAAATTATAACCGAAGATTCCGTTTAATGCAGTGAAAATTACGGGGGTCAATACCAGATAAATCGAACGGGGGAGGACAGTTAAGAGAATTTATATTGGTTCTTTCAGCATAGTGTCCCAATACTTCACATGGAGCTTGTTCGAGTAAAAGCGCATGACGAAGTTTCTGAGATACGAGAGAATCCGGCTGTCTGCAAACGCAACCTTACCCATCATTCTCGACTGGTCCTGTATCTTGACGACGCGCGGGCGCCTTCTCGCCTCGTAACTCTCGAGCGCGTGTTCGATATATCTGGAGTCCGCTCTCGAAAGCTCGTCAGCCAGAACTGCTGCGGATTCGATCGCCATGGATACGCCGCCCCCGGCTGTCGGAAGCACGGCATGCGCGGAATCCCCGGAGAGGACGACCCTTCCCTTATACCATTTGTTCATCCTGAGGTCGTTGTAATCGTCGCAGTATATCTGGGACTCATCGTCGAGCTCGGCAAGTATCTCGGGTACTATCCCGCCGAAATCCCTGAAGTGCTCTTCAATCCTGCTAACCCTGCCCTCGGCGGGTTCGGGGACGCCTTCGGGACTTCTAATGCTGGTAAAAACGGAGAGACGGCCTTTCGTAGGCCAGACGCCCAGAAATTTGCCGGTCCCCCAGTACTCGGCGATGTGAGCCTTTTTAAGAAGGCTCGACTTGACCCAGAAGCTCCAGCCCTTCATGCCGCTGTAAGTGAGAGGCACGTGTCCGAACACCATGCTGCGGGTCTTCGAGCGTACGCCGTCACACCCGACTACGAGATCGAACAGTTCCTCCCGTCCGTCGCTGAACGTGACGAAAACCTCATCAGGGGTCTGGCGGATCTTCTCGACAGTCGTATTCATGCGAATCGAGCCGGGATCGACTGCCTCTCTCAGGACGTTGATGAGCTCGGGTCTGTATATGCTTATCATGGGACCGTACTTTTCGGTTACGGTCTCGACGGAATAGGAACGGAGCATCTCTCCTTTTTCGTTCCAAACGTTATATGTGGAAAACGGCAGCCCCGCGTCAAGGAGCTTCCGGTAAAGACCGAGCCCTTTCAGTACGCGGCTGCCCGACGGCCACAGCACGATGATATATCCGACGCTTCCGTATTCCGGGGCCCGCTCCACGATGACTGGCCTGAACCCCCTTTGCTGGAGGAGTCCCGCAAGGGTCAATCCGGATATACCGCCCCCTATGATGAGTATGCGCATCTCGGGCCCGTAACGTACAGGCAGATTATATTTTCCCGTGCCAGCTTTCTTCATTTTCAGCACCAGATATTATCCGCGACAACATGAAAAAATATATCAACAATCAAGAAATAGCAAAACCCTTTACGGAATCTTAGTATACCAGATGGAAGTAAAGTCGAGCCATTAAAATAACGGGTTATTTATCGAGGCGGATATTTGCTTTGACCGGCGTCAATACTGAGGAGCTTCCTTCCCCGTCTCAACGCAGATCTCGAGCTCAAGCCCGTCCGGATCGAGGAAGTGGTAAGCTCTGGTCTTGCCGTCCTGACCGACCTTTTCTTCAATGATACGCACCCCTCTTTCCCTGAGGAGCGAGCCAGCTTTTTCCGCGTCATCTACGTAAAACGCGATGTGATTGACAGCCTCGATGCGGCTGCCTGAATCCCCGGCCCTGTCCTTATTCTCCGTTAAAGCGAGGACGGCTTTCTTGTCCGTACCGATGAATGATTTTTTTTGTCCGCCTTGAGCACGTCCGTCCTTGATGAGCTTCATGCCCAGGACGGCGGTATAAAATTCCACCGACCGGTCCATATCGCTCACGACTATGGCGATATGGTCGAGTCCTCTTACGAGCGTCCTGCCGCGGGTTATATTACGCAGCCAGTTCATCTCACGCATACCCTCCGGCTTATAATCTCAGCCGATCCTTACCTTCTTTATTAATACCCAGCCCACGACCGCAACGACTATTACAATAAAGAAGACCATAATCCAGTAGCTTCTCGAAAGTGTAAAAATAAAATCAGGCTTCACATCTATGACCCTCTGGAAGAGGAGATATTCATTCACCATTTCGTTGTATTCGGCGTCCTCCGCCATAACCTCGACGGACAGAAGGAGAGACTTGTAGCCGCTCGTCATAGGAGTTACTTTCCACCTCCATTTGGGTGTCGAATTCTCGGTTACGAGCTTCGTTATTCCTGTATCCTCCACAGGAAACACCTCCTCGACGCCTCCCGTTTCGGTCACAGGGCGTATGTCGAACCCGGGCCCGTTAAGACTGAGCCCGACGTTCTGCCCTAGCCTGACCTTATCGAACCCCTCTCCGCTCATGCCGTTAAGACTGTCGGAGATCCCCTTCAAAAACGAATACGAAAGATCGACCTCGACGTCGTATGACTCCCCTATATTCATTTCAGCGGGGGCATCGAACACCACCCGCCCCGGCGCAAGCTTCCTCATGAAATCACCTATAGCCTTTTCCAGATCAGGCGGGGGCGAAGACAGCTCGGTTATCGCAGGTACCGGAGGCTCCGCGGCAGGCTCGGGCTGAGGTGTATCTTCGATTGCAACCTCCTCCTCAATCTCTTCTTCGGGGGGCGGGATCGCCGGTGCGGGTGCAGCCGGCTTCTCGGCTACGCTCGCAGCCGGGGTCTCGGAAGACAGCGTCTTTCGTGCGGGACCGGATTCGACCGTAACCCGCACCCTCCTGTTCCTCTTGAGGGACTCCTCGTCTATGCCGCTGTCGAACTTGTCGGTCTTCCCGTTGCCGCGCGTCTTTATCCTTGAGGGCTCTATACCGCGGCCGATGTAAAACTCCCTGACAGCCTCCGCCCTCAGCCTCGACAGGTTGAGGTTATATTGCTCCTCGCCCGTGATGTCCGAATACCCGTCGATGACGATCACCAGGCCGGGGTCGTTCTTGAGCGCTTTAACATAGTCGTCGAGACCCGCCTCGTCCCCGGGCCCTACCCCGTGCTCGTTCAGGTTAAAGAAGACATCCACCGTGCTCCCCGAATCCTGCGCGGAGGCCTCCGGGATAAGCCGACTCGGCTCTATCATCAGGACAGCGAGGGACGAGACCACGAGAATGGAAATGAGAGCGCGGCATCCCCTCCCGGCATGCAAATAAAATATAATACCCATCCTCCGCCTCGGCTGGAACAGCTATGGAATAGGAACAGCTGCGTTGATATTTACCATTATCTCACTTTATCCGATCCGTTGTCAATAAGTCAGGCGGGCGCGCCCCGATTTACGGCCGAGAAGGCGGACCCGGCCGGTATTAAACGCTTTCCCCGTTCCTGCGCGCCCCTCTTCACTAGCCGCTCCGGACAAAATGGAGACCCATATTAGCCCGCTGGATAACGGTCTTCGAGAAACCGGGCGGCTTCATTTGGCCGAGGTGTTATACTAATTTCAAGCACGGCCCGGAAACGGGATACGCGATATAACGAAGCGGTATGACCGAGATGACCAAAGGCTACCGATTGGCCGTACACGAGTCCATAGAGTGTATCGACAGGGACCTCTATAACGAGGTCATAGACGGTGAAAACCCGTTCCTCGAATACGAGTTCCTTGAAGCGATGGAGAAATCGGGATGCGTCGGCCCGCGCACCGCATGGAACCCGAGACACATCGTTCTATACGACGCCGAAAGGATAATAGGAGCGGTCACCGGCTACATCAAAGTCGACTCGTACGGCGAGTACATTTTCGACTGGGAATGGGCGAGGGCGTTCGAGAATGCGAGACTCCGATACTACCCGAAGATGGTAGTCGCGATCCCGTTCACTCCGGCGACCGGAACGCGCATCTCCGTTCATCCCGAATACCCGTTCGAAGAATGCGCCGGGATCATGGTCGACCGCCTTAAGGAGCTCTCCGCCGAGGAGAGGTGTTCTTCAATACATTTTCTCTTTCTCACAGGCGAGGAGTGCGCTTTCCTCGAAAATATGGGGTTCCTCACGAGGATCACGCACCAGTACCACTGGAAGAACAGAGGCTATAATTCCTTCGAGGATTTTCTTTCGGACATACGCTCCGGCAGGAAAAAACAAATAAGGAAAGAGAGGAAATCGCTCGAGGACGAAGGGCTCGATATCCAGGTCATCGAGAAGGACGCTATAAACAGGGAGCATATGGATGCGATCTGGGAATTCTATACGGACACGCATTCGAGGAAATGGGGGAGCGCATATCTGAACAGGGAATTCTTCGACCTCATGTTCGAAAATTTCAGGGAACGCCTCGTGCTCGTCATGGCGAACGACGGTAAAAGGTGGGTAGGCGGGACCTTTAACATCGTAAAAAACAACAGGCTCTTCGGGCGTTACTGGGGGACTATTCACAACTACAGGAATCTCCATTTCGAGTGTTGTTTCTACAGATTAATAGATTATTCTATAAGAAACGGAATCGATATTTTTGAAGCCGGAGCGCAGGGAGAGCATAAATTTTTAAGGGGATTCGCCGCGGTGCCGACTTACAGCTCGCATCTCATCATGCATGAGGGGGCGAGCGGCGCTATAGACAAGTATCTGAAGAGGGAAAGGGCGTACACGGAGAACCTCATCGCGCACTACAACATGCAGTCGCCCCTCAAGTACCTGCACGGCGAGTAGACAGAAAATTATTAAGGCTATAATTTATTCGGTAGTACCGCATGAGCTAAAAATCGGAGGCCTAGGCGAGAAACATGCGGGGAGCTTCGGTCGTAAAAATTGAGAAGGCCCCGGTCGTAAAAATTAGTTACAATAAGCAATACATCGTCCGAGGCGGGAAGTCATGGAAGACGGAAAAATAAAATCCTGGGATTGGGAAGGAGAGCTCCTCACGGAAGAGAGGGCCAAGCTCAAGAGGCCCGACATGTACAGGATAGTACTCCTCAACGACGACTACACTCCGAGGGAATTCGTAGTCTGGGTTTTGATGAGAGTCTTCTACAAGAGCCAGGACGAATCGACGAGAATAATGCTAGAGGCGCATACCTCGGGACAGAGCATGGTCGGCGTATACACTTACGACGTGGCGACCACGAAGATCATACAGGTGGACAAGCTGGCCAAGCAGTACGAACACCCTTTGAAGTGCATACTTGAGGTGGAAACGGGCGGTGAAGAAGAATGACGCTTTCAAGAGATCTCGAAGAGACGCTCAAAAGGGCATACAAGCAGGCTAAAGAAAGAAGGCACGAGTTTATCACGCTCGAGCACATACTGCTGGAGCTGACATACGACCCCGACGCGGGCGACGTGCTGGCCGGCTGCGGCGTCGACCTCGACAGCCTGAGGTCGAGGATCGAGGACTTCTTCGAAGAGAACATGCCCCCCATAGATTCCGAATACCTGCCGGAGCCGCAGTATTCGGCTGGTAGCCAGTTCGTTCTGAGACTCGCGGCGATGCACGCGGAATCGGCTGACAAATCGCAGATAGACGGGGGGAACATACTCGTGGCGATGTTCAGGGTGGACGAGTCCCACGCCGTTTATCTCCTGACCGAGCAGGGCGTAAGCCGCTACGACATAGTCCAGTATATATCGCACGGAGGCTCTAAATACTCGAAGCGTGGAAAATCGACCAGCATCGCGAAGACAGATACCGAGACACAGCAGAAACCCAAAGACCCCCTGGGAGAGTTCTGCACCGACCTCGTTCAAAAGGCCCGCGAAGGCAGGCTCGATCCGCTCATCGGACGCGAGTCGGAAATAGACCGCACCGTACACATACTGGCGAGGAGGAGGAAGAACAACCCTATTTTCGTCGGGGACGCGGGAGTCGGGAAGACGGCGATCGCCGAAGGTCTCTCTCTCAGGATAGCACGAGGCGAGGTCCCGAGTGCGCTCGAAAAGACCTCTATCTACGCGCTCGATATGGGGTCGCTCACGGCGGGTACGCGATATAGAGGGGACTTCGAGGAGAGGCTCAAGGCCATTATAGACTCCGTGAGAGGGGACGAGAAAAAGATACTGTTCATAGACGAGATACACACGGTGATAGGCGCGGGAGCCGTTTCGGGGGGCACTCTCGACGCGTCAAACATGCTCAAGCCCGCGTTATCCAACGGCGAGATAAGATGCATAGGCACGACCACGCTCAAGGAATACAGGAGCGTGTTCGAGAAAGACCACGCGCTAGCGCGCAGGTTCCAGAGGATAGACGTTTACGAGCCGAGCCAGGAGGAATGCGTGAAGATCCTCCTCGGTCTCAAGAAATACTACGAGGATTTTCACAAGGTCAAATATTCAACGCCGGCGCTCAAAGCCGCAGTCGAGCTCTCGGCTAAA
The DNA here is from genome assembly GCA_040754335.1 of Thermodesulfobacteriota bacterium. Taxonomy (NCBI): domain Bacteria; kingdom Pseudomonadati; phylum Thermodesulfobacteriota; species Thermodesulfobacteriota bacterium. The sequence continues at coordinate 104,579 of JBFMCV010000005.1, forward strand.
TACATGAACGACAGGAGACTCCCTGATAAAGCCATAGACCTTATAGACGAAGCGGGGGCCGAAGTGAAGCTCAGGTCCGCAGGAGCCGCGGTAAGACAGGTCACGGTCAAGGACATAGAGACGCTCGTCTCGAAGATAGCCAAGATACCGACCCGCACCGTGAAGGTCGACGACAGGAACAGGCTCATGACCCTTGCGGACGACTTGAAGAAGGTCATATACGGCCAGGACGAAGCCGTCGACAAGCTTGTCACGGCGATACAGATGTCCCGCTCCGGCTTGAGCGAGCCGATGAAGCCGGTCGGGAGCTTCATGTTCGCAGGGCCTACAGGGGTCGGCAAGACGGAGCTCGCGAAGCAGCTAGCCGAGGCGCTCGGAATCGAGTTCATCCGCTTCGACATGAGCGAGTACATGGAGAAGCACACGGTCTCCCGCCTCATAGGGTCGCCGCCCGGATACGTCGGGTACGAAGAGGGCGGACAGCTCACCGAAGCAGTCCATCAGAAGCCCCACGCGGTGCTGCTCCTGGACGAGATAGAGAAAGCTCACGAGGACATATTCAACGTTCTCTTACAGGTGATGGACCATGCGACGCTCACCGACTCTAACGGCAGGAAGGTGGACTTCAGGCAGATAGTTCTCATATTAACCACGAACACGGGATCGAGGGAGAGCAGCCAGAGGACCGTCGGGTTCGAGAAGGACGAATTCGAGGACAAGAGCGTCCAGGCGATAGAGAGGTACTTTAGCCCTGAGTTCAGGAACAGGCTTAACGCAGTGCTCCACTTCAACTCGCTCTCTAAAGAAGTGGTCGAGAAGATCGTCGACAAGATGGTCGGGCAGTTAGCAGATAGGCTCAAGGTCAAGAAGGTCTCGGTAGAGCTCACGCCCGAGGCGAGGACTTTTATCGCGGAAAAGGGTTACGACAAGCAGCTCGGGGCGAGGCCCATACAGCGGTTCATAGACAGCGAGATCACGCAGAAGCTCACGCAGGAGATACTGTTCGGTAATCTGGCCTCCGGCGGAGGCAGCGTGAGGATAGTGGTAAAGGACGGCAAGCTGGGGTTCGAGTTCGGATAGGAAAGTAACTAACTTTATTCAATTTCAGGCTTATAATTATAAAAGAATCTGAAGCAGTAGATCATCCCAAATAAAACTAGGAGAATAAATACATGTCCTTCCCGCGCTCACTTCTCAGGAAAAGCAAATCACTTACAGTCATTCTATTCCTGTTCTGTTTCTCATTATTAAGCGCGCCCTCATTCTCCGCCGAGATCCCGACCGTGATCGCCCAGGGCGGCAGTAAATCCAGCGGGAACGTGCTCCTTAAAGCCGTCCTCGGCGGGAGCGACTTGAAGGGCATGACGAAAGAGCAGATTATCGCTTCTTACGGAGACCCGTGGCAGAAGGATACGACGGGCGAGAAGGGCAGGTATGATGAAAAATGGATATACAGCTGCGAGACGGATAAGGGGCTCACATACGACTGCGTATTCCTGTACTTTATGGCCGACCGCGTGGTCGACGTCGAAAATTTCTAAAATCCCGGAGATAACATGAGAAAGTGTCCTAAATGCGGTAAAGAGCTTCAAACGAAGGCCTTGGGGCCTATAGACGTCGATGAATGCGAGTCTTGTAAGGGCGTCTGGCTCGACGCGGAGGAGCTGGGCAAGGCCGAGGAAGCGGCCGACCCCAACATCAACTGGCTCGATTTCGAGATATGGAAGCATCCGGAGAAATTCAAATCGAGGGAGACTGACCTCAAGTGCCCCTCATGCGCCGCCAACACCGTAGGAATCGAGTACGGGCACACGGGAGTCGAGATAAACTATTGCCCCGAATGCAGGGGGATATGGCTTGAGAAGGACGAGCTGCCCAAGATAATAGAGTCGCTCGAGAACGAGATATCCGAAAAGACTTTTTCCGACTACCTGCATGAAAGCATACGGGAAGCAAAAGAGGTCGTGACCGGGCACGAGTCCCTCATGTCCGAGTGGAAAGACCTATCCTCGATTTTGAGATTGATGCAGTACAGGCTCCTCGTCGAGAAACCGAAGCTGATCGATACGCTCACCGACCTCAATACGCTTAACCCGTTTAAGTAAGCGGGCAAACGCTTGATAGAATCCGTTACTATGATTTGATAAAATGGTGTGAATGAAGATAGCGGTATTCAGCACGAAATCATACGACCGCGAATTTCTGAAAGCCGCCAACGCCCGGTTCGGTCACGAACTGGTTTTCTTCGAGCCGCACCTGATGTATGAGACCTGCTCATTGGCCTCCGGATTCGGCGGGGTCTGCGTTTTCGTAAACGATACTTTGAATGCCGATGTCCTTAAGTCCCTGAGAGAACACGGAACGAGACTGGTCGCTCTCCGCTGTGCGGGTTTCAATAACGTCGATCTGTTCGCGGCTGCCGAATCAGGTATAACTGTGGTCAGGGTCCCGTCGTACTCGCCCGAGGCCGTAGCAGAGCACACGGTAGCGCTGATCCTGTCGCTCAACCGGAAGGTGCACCGTGCCTACGCCAGGGTCAGGGAAGGGAACTTTTCACTCGAAGGGCTCCTCGGCTTCAACCTGCATGATAAAACATTCGGCATCATCGGCACGGGCAAGATAGGGTTTGCATTGGCGAAAATACTGAAGGGGTTCGGATGCACAGTTCTGGCATACGATCCATATCCCAACCCCGAATGTGAAGCGATCGGGGTCGGTTACACAGATCCCTCGGGACTCTATGAAGAGTCGGACATCATAAGCCTGCATTGCCCGCTAAACCCTGAAACGCATCACCTGATTGACTCAAAAGCGCTGGCGAAGATGAAGAAAGGGGTCATGCTCATAAATACGAGCCGGGGGGCGGTAATCGACACTAAAGCGGTAATAGATGCATTAAAATCCGGCAAGATCGGGTACCTGGGACTCGATGTCTACGAGGAGGAAGGAGACCTGTTCTTTGAGGACTTATCCAACGAGGTCATACAGGACGACGTGTTCGCCCGCCTCCTCACCTTCCCCAACGTGCTGATAACCGGGCATCAGGCGTTCTTTACGCGGGAGGCTCTCCGGGCAATCGCCGAGACGACGCTTTCCAATATTTCCGATTTCGAAAAAGGGGAGCGCTGTGTAAACCAAATCACTGCCGAAAGCTGCTGCGTAATCCCCTAACCCAAGAAGGAAGCGGCTTCGGATCACGCACACATTCTACGCTGGTGAAAGCGGCAAAAACCACTAGAGGAGCCCGTCCAGAATGAGCGATATCCTGTCCGTGTCGACTTCCCCGCTCTTGTCGTATACGGCCTCGCCGTCGGAATCTATGACGGTTACGTGGGGGATGTAATTTCTGTAGAATCTCCCTCTCAGCGCTTCCTGCTCCTTCGATAACTTCGTATCGAGGTCGACTATTATGAAATCGACTTTCCCCATGTATTTCTCGTAGAGCTCGACCGTGCGCTTGGCCTGGCGCTTGGAGTTATAGCACTCGCGGTGATAAAAGATGACATAGGCGGGGGTCCCTTTCCTGAGAGAGCCGTCGGAGAGGCCGTCTCCCGTAATCAACGGGCCGTCGTTGGAGTCGCTCGTGTAGTCTAGCGAAGGGTTCAACTTCAAATCGGTCGCCGCGAGTGAGACTCCGGCTGGTCCGGCAAGCGTGAAGACCGTGAGTGCCATGATTAGGAACAACCCGATTTTCGTGGTAATCATAATGAGTAACCCCCTGATATAGAATGAGCCTTGTGGTAATATACGGTGTCAGAGCTCCAACGGATTCATTATAAGACGGAGAAACGAGCAGAAAAACTAAATATATCGTTCATAATAAAGTAAAATTACCCGTCGTTACATTTTTCCCGGGGTTCAGCCGTCTCCGGAATATTCATGCTCTTTCAGAAGGCAGAGACACCATGAACGAATCAAAGACACGGATAGCGTCCAACATAAAGGACAAGGACCTGATCAACGTCAGGAGGCAGGAGCTCGTGAACGCCGCCGTCGAGCTGTTCGTTAAAAAAGGGTTCCACAAGACCACTGTACGGGAGATAGCGAAAGAGTTCGGCATGAGCATGGGGGCGCTCTACGATTATATCAGGACGAAGGAGGACATCCTGTTCCTCGTCTGCGACCACATACACAAGAGCGTGAGCGACAAGCTCCAGAGCTCGCTCGTCGGCAAGAAGGACGCAAGGGAGAACCTGAAAAACGCGATCAGGGACTACTTTACGATCATAGACGAGATACAGGACTATTCGCTCCTCCTGTATCAGGAAACGAAATCGCTCAACCGCACGGACAGGAACTACATACTCTCGGCTGAAAAAGAGCTGGTCGCTATCTTCGAGGACATTATCTCAAGCGGCATAAGTGAAAAGGTATTCAAAATAGACAGGAACACCGCAAGGATAGTCGCCGAAAATATAATGGTGCAGGGGCAGATGTGGGCGTTCAGGCGCTGGTCTATCCAGAAGGACTACACACTCAAAAACTACATCAGAATCCAGACGGATCTCATTCTAAAGTCGATCTCATAAAGCCCTTGACACGGACACTGAATGTTTCTATAATTTAAAGCGAGCGAGCGCTCGGTAGGGAATGAAACAAGGGGAGGTACGATAGGATGTCGATCGTCAAGCTTACGGAAGAACAGGACCTGATACAAAAGACGGCAAAGGAATTTTCGGCCAACAAGATCAGGCCCGTTGCGGCAATGCTAGACAGGGAGGGCAGGTTCCCTAAGGAGCTGATAGACAAGCTCGGCGAGCTGGGCTTCCTGGGGATCATGGTGCCCGAGGAATATGGCGGGAGCGGGTTCGACTGCCTCACGTACGTCATAGCGCTCGAGGAAATAGCCGTATCCTGCGCCTCGACCGCGATCATCATGTCCGTCAACAACTCCCTCGTCTGCGACCCTATACTTGCTTTCGGCTCGGAGGACCAGAAGCGCTCCTACCTGCCCGACCTCGCGTGCGGTAAGAAGCTCGGCTGCTTCGCGCTGAGCGAACCCGAAGCGGGCTCGGACCCCGCAAGCATGAGGACGTCCGCGGCGAAGAAGGGGAAGTACTATGTCATAAACGGAACGAAATCCTGGATAACGAACGGGGCGGAAGCGGACGTAATGATTCTGTTAGCCGCTACGGACCCTTCGGAGAAACACCACGGCATATCCGCTTTCATCGTCGACATGGATACGCCCGGGGTGAAGATCGGGAAGCTCGAGCACAAGCTCGGTATAAAGGCGTCAAGCACCGCGCAGATATTTTTCGAAGACTGCAAGGTGCCCGATACGGCCCTCCTCGGCGAAGAAGGCGAGGGTTTCAGGATCGCGATGGCGACACTCGACGGCGGGCGGATAGGTGTGGCGGCGCAGGCCGTGGGTATAGCCAGGGCGGCATTGGAAGAGTCGGTCAGGTATGCGAAGGAGAGGAAGGCATTCGGCAAGGCGATATCGAACTTCCAGGGGCTCCAGTTCATGATAGCCGATATGGCTACGAGGATCGAGGCTTCGAGGCTCCTTACCTGGCAGTCGGCGGTCATGAAGGACAGAAAGGAGAATTATTCAAAAAAATCGGCGATGGCGAAGCTTTTTTCCTCCGAGACTGCAATGTGGGTGACAACTAAGGCAATACAGATACACGGCGGGTACGGGTACACAGTGGATTATCCGGTCGAGAGGTTTTTCAGGGACGCGAAGATAACGGAGATATACGAAGGGACTTCGGAGATACAGAGGAACGTGATCGCTAGAGAAACGATTAAAGAAATCCAATAAAAAGAAGCCCTTCTGAAATCAAAGGGCCTCTTCTCCATGAAGGAGGATGGTATAGGATGTGCGGGGTTAACTGTTTATTTTGATGCCGGACGGAGTGAAATGGATTCGGGCAATATTCCCGTTTCCCATCGCCAAACCTGCCGCCGGTGCCTTCTGATAACTAATTTCTACTTCTTCGTGACCGACTGCGCCCAGCCGCGGAAGACCTTCACTATCACATTGTCGCCTACCTTTATTCCCTTTAACAGGTCGTTCGGCGTCGAGATGTTGAAGATTGTATTGTCCGACATCCTTACGCTGATCAGGCTGTCGTAAGCGCCTTCCTGAATATATACGATTTCGCCGGGGACCCACTGCACGCCGCTTTCCTTTTTCTCGGGCCTTGGTGTCGCCGGGACTTTGTCCTCGGCGATGTTTATTATTTGCGCCCATCCATCGACGATCTGCACGGTTACGACATCCCCGATCCGAATCCCGGCCAGCAGAGTTGGCTTCGATGTAATACTCATCAGCTCGCCCCCTGGTAGTCTCAGGCTGAGGAGCCCCGTATCCTGGTTTACGACAACCGACACCACTTCCCCCGTCACCCACTGAGGTGAGCCGTTCGAATGCGCGGGCGCTACATTCATCGAAGCGAGCAACAGCAATACGATCAATGAGCCAGAAATTCTTTTCGTCATTGAGAAACCTCCGTGAACAACCGATTCAATTTCCCGGATTTATCATCCGGTCCTCGTAAATAAAGTGTAATTTTGATACCCTGTTTATACAACCGCATTTATCGAGCCTCAGCACGGGCATCCGTTCTTGCTAACAATTGTTATCTTATTTATATTCAGTGTAATGAACGGATATATTTTTCATGAACAGTCAGAAGAGCCGACGCCGGGAGTGCAAACCCGATGCCTATACTGATCGAAAAGCCGACTATCATCGAAGCCGCGGGGAATAAGCCGAAAAAGATCGAGGAATTCGCGGGAAGGGTTAATTCCGGCCATACGGAAGTCAGCATCGCGCGAATGACGTCGCCCGAAGGCTGGAAGGAGCCAGGGCAGCGACCCGAGTTTCAGGAAGTGACCGTCGTTCTGGAAGGGACACTCATAGTAGAGCACGAAGGGGGCGTTCTCGAAGTAAATGCGGGACAGGCGGTCATCGCCGACCCCGGCGAATGGGTGAGGTACAGCACACCCCGGCCAGGCGGTGCCAGGTACATAGCAGTATGCATACCCGCCTTCTCGCCCGGAACGGTCAACCGCGACAGGGAGTAAGAAAGAGGAGACAGAAAATGATGAACAGGTGCGGATGGTGCATAACAGACCCGCTTATGATCGAATATCACGATAACGAGTGGGGCGTGCCGGTGCATGATGACCGCAAGCACTTCGAATTTATAGTGCTCGACGGCGCCCAGGCGGGCCTCAGCTGGCAGACGGTGCTCAGAAAAAGAGAAGCCTACCGCGAAGCGTTCGACAACTTCGATTTCGTGAAGGTAGCGCGCTACAAGGATAAAAAAATTGCTGAGCTTCTCCAGAACCCCGGCATAATCAGGAACAAGCTGAAAGTAAACTCCGCGGTACAGAATGCGAGGGCGCTCCTCGACGTGAGGGAAGAGTTCGGGACTTTCGATGAATTCATATGGCAGTTCGTGGATGGAAAAACAATACATAACACCTGGAAGTCCCTGAAAGAGATCCCCGCGAGGACGTCCGAGTCTGACGCCATGAGCAAGGATATGAAAAAGAGAGGGTTCAATTTCGTAGGCTCCACCATATGCTACGCATATATGCAGGCGGCAGGTTTGGTAAACGACCACACGACCGAATGTTTCAGGCATAAGGAGCTCAAGCGTAACTCCCGGAATAAATAGTGACTGAAAATTTTTTGGACAAAGTTACGTTCCGCCCGGCGGCAAAGAGCGAGTGCATGACTATCGCGCGTCTCTACAGCATCTCCTCAGACGGGCTATCGGACTATATATGGACGACGCTCGCCCGGCCGGGAGAGGACATTCTCGATGTGGGCGAAAGGCGGTATTCGAACGAAGAATTACCGTTCAGCTACAAGAACTGCGTCGTGGCGGAGCTGGAAGGCGAGGTCATTGGCATGCTCGTCGCGTTCCCGATGTATCTGCCCGACGGCCCTAACGCGTCGAACGAGCCCGACCCGGTCTTAGTACCCTATGCAAAGCTCGAGAGAGACAACTGCTACTACATCATGGGGGTCGCTGTTCTCCATGAATACAGAGGGAGGGGGATAGGGGCGAGGTTTCTGGAGCTTGCCGCTGAAAAGGCACTCGGGCACGGCCTCCCTCAGATAAGTCTCATAGTGTTCGAGCAGAACGAAGGGGCGAAAAGGCTCTACGAGCGTCACGGGTTTTATGAAGTAATGCGGGAAGAGGTAGTCCCTCACGAGCTCATTCACTACACGGGATACGCGCTTCTTATGGTCAAGGACATCGGGTAAACGATACGGCCGTCAGCACCCGGACGAGAAGAGCTTAAACATGCTCGCGCGTCTCTTTGGCCTTCATTATGAAAGGCTCCGGGCCCTTCTTCCTTTCCTTGAAATACGAAAGTAATACCTCGGCTTCATGGAACGGCAGAGTCACGAACGAGAATTTATCGTGGATCCTTATGTCGTTTATCTTGTCGCTGTTGATGCTGCACTTGTTCCGTATGAAATCCACGAGCTTCTTGGGAGTGAGCCTGTGCTGCCTGCCCCTCGTAACGAATAGGCGGGTTTTGCCCTTCATGTCCACGACCGCGTCCCCGATCTCGGTGTAGTTCTTCTCGTCGAGCTCGTCCTTGAATGTGTGATGGAGGAGGGACGCTATAATATCCACAGGGTTCTTGCCATCGAGGAGCTCCTTCGAGAGCTCGTAATACTCAACGCCCGGAGGGGTGCTGAAAATATTTTCGAGCTCCGACTTCACCCTCTTCTTCCTCGTCTCTATCACGTCCTTAACGCGGGGGAGCTTCGCCTTGCGGATATCCGTCTTCGTTTCCCTGCTTATGAACTTGAGCTTCCTGTACTCTTCGGGGGTGATGAACGTTATGGCGTTACCTTCCTTGCCGGCGCGCCCGGTACGTCCAACCCTGTGCACGTATGATTTGGAGTCCTGAGGGAGGGCGTAATTTATCACATGCGTGAGGTTCTGGACGTCTATGCCCCTCGCCGCAACGTCCGTGGCAACTAGGATATTGAGCTGCCGGTTCTTGAACTTGTTGAGCGTCCTCTCCCTCTGGTTCTGCGACATATCGCCGTGGAGCGCGTCAGCGTCGTAGCCCCGCTTCATCAGCTTTCCCGCAACCTTGTCCGCGTCCACCTTGGTCCTGCAAAAGACGAGGCCGTAAAATTCTTCTTCTATGTCGATAATCCTGCATAAGGCCTCGAACTTGTCCGCGTTCGCGACCTCGAAATATATCTGGTCGGTCTGGCTGACGGTGAGCTGCTCCTGTTCGACCTTGAGGGTCTCGTAGGTGCGCATGTAGCTTTTGGCGATCTGAATGACCTCGTGAGGCATGGTAGCGGAAAAGAGCATCGTGCGCTTGTTGGGCCCGGTGTAGCCGATTATCTCGCGCACGTCGTCTATAAACCCCATATCGAGCATCTCGTCCGCCTCGTCGAGGATAAGGTATGAGATACTGTCGAGCCTGAGCGTCCCTTGCCGGAGATGGTCGAGTATCCTGCCCGGCGTCCCGACGACGACGTCGACGCCTTTTCTGAGGCTCCTCAGCTGGAAGCTCATCGACTGCCCGCCGTAAACGGGGATGATGCTTAGCTCCTTCCAGCCCTTTAAGGAATTTATCTCCTCCGCGACCTGTATGGCGAGCTCGCGCGTGGGCGTGAGCACAAGAGCCTGGACCGTCCTCGACTTCTCAGGAAGTAGCTCGACGAGCGGGATACCGAACGCAGCCGTCTTGCCCGTACCTGTCTGTGCCTGGGCGACTATGTCGTCGTCCCCCTCCATTACGACCGGAATGACTAGCTCCTGTATCTTGGTCGGTACCTCGTACCCCTTTTGCGTGAGGACGCCGAGCGTCCTTTCGGATAAACCGAAACTTTCAAATGTTTTCATGCGATAATCCGCTTCCATGCTGCATTTCTCCTGTTGTGGAAAATGACCGAATCAAGCATCAAGAATTGTTTTTTAGGAATTGTTGATTAATTGACTAGATATTTTCTCGTGTTAATAGATGCGTTTATTATACCCTAGAATTATAAGTTCCACTAATGGGGGGGATTTTGCTTATAATCATGATCCGAATTACCCCAGCCGGGAACTTAATTGTTAATCCTTCTTGATCATAAAAGACTGCCCAAGCTTTCATTCCTTACCGAATAATATGTCTTTATAACAATAACTTAATACCTTTTATGCAAGAGTCCAGTACTGGAACATCCGCATTATAGCAAAGGTGTATTAATTGACAGTTTATCTCTAAGCCAATATAATTGAGAATCTTTCTCAATTGCGATAAACTCAGTCGATGGAGAAACAATGAAAACGAAATCGGAAGGGGCCGAGAATCCTGATGATCTGAAGGCGATTTTTCACGCGAAGAGGCTCAAATGCACGCCCCAGAGGCTGGCCGTGCTCAAAGTGCTCAGGGAAAGCGGGGCCTATTTGTCCATAAACACGCTCGACAAAAGGGTGAAGGAGCTCCTTCCCGGCACGGGGCTCGCGACCGTGTACAGGGCGTTAGAGACTCTCGAAGACCTCAACCTCGTAGTCAAGGTGCATCTCGAAGACGGGTGCCACAGCTACGCCGTCGCGCCAGAGGGGCACAGGCACCCGGTAGTCTGCACGGAGTGCAGCAAGGTCATCGAATTCGCCGAGTGCCCGCTAGATACGCTCTCCGAGAAGCTGTCTAAGGACACAGGGGTACACATTGACAACCATTTCCTTCAGCTCTTCGGGAAATGCAGGGAATGTCAGGCCTGAGAAAAGGAATAACCATATGTCTCACATGCACATACCCGACGGGGTCCTCCCCGTCTGGATAGTAACAGCGGGCTGGATAGCGACCGCGATCATACTCTCGTTCTCTATAAGGAGGGTGGGCGGCATAGACCTCAAGCGCAAGATACCGCTCATCGGCATTATATCGGCGCTCATGATAGTCGGTATGACGCTTGAGATCGTACCGATCGCATACCATATCAACCTGACCGTGCTCGCGGGCATCGTGCTCGGTCCCGCGCTCGCTTTCATCGCAGTTTTCATCGTCGATCTGCTCATTTCCATGTTCGGGCACGGCGGCGTGACAGTAGTGGGATTAAACACGATAATCATAGGGGCTGAAGCGGTGCTGGGTTACTATTTATTTCAATTGTTCAGGGAGGTTATGAGGAATAAATCCATTTTCTGGGAATCCACGCTGGCAGCCCTCCTGAGCCTTTTCCTGAGCACTTCGATAATGCTCGGTGTAGTGTACGCGTCCCACGTGAGCCCGGAGAAGATAGAGGATATAAAACACCTTGTTTCGGGAACGGGCGGCGGGACTGGCGAAATGCAGACACGGGAGGACGGGATTAATTTTCCCAGGTTCGCGAAGGCGGTCTTCATACTCTGCCCGCTCGGATGGATCCTCGAATCGGTCATAACGGGTCTCGTCGTCAAATATGTATTCCGGGTCAGGCCCGACCTGATCCTGCCTCAGCAGGCATAGGGGTTTACAATGGACGTTTCTGCAATCGATTATTATGCAAACCACGGTACGAGCTTCCTCCACGGGGCCCGCGCTGTGTCAAAAATACTATTCGCCTCGCTCGTTATCGCGTCGGTAGTAATATCAGGGAGCTTCTATCTCCTGCTCGCGGTCTATTTATCTCTTTTAGCGCTGGTGTTTTGGACCAGGCTCCCCGTATTAAAGATTGTCACGATCGCCGCATACCCCGCGATTTTCGCTGTCATTTTCGCAGCCGCAAGCTGGAACGGTAGCTTCGTAAGCGCGGGGGTTATAGTGCTCAAGGCGCTCTGCGCCGCGCTCGCTATGGTCATACTTATAGTCACTACGCCGTATCCCGACGTCTTCTCATCGATCGGGCCGGTTCTGCCGAGGATCGTCACTGAAGGGCTATTCCTGACGTACAGGTCACTCTTCATACTGCTCGAGCTTACGGACAACCTCATCAAGGGACTCAGGGTAAGGGGGGGGCTCACTCACGGAAAGTACATCAAAAACGTCGTAAACTTCTCGTCCGGTATAGGGCTGCTCCTCGTGAGGGGGCTCGACCTCTCGGAAAAGTTCTACGGGGTGCTTAACATCAGAGGATACGGCGGAAGGATATCGGGCGGAGGGAGGCGCGACAAAACGGGCGTCAACGATTTTACGGCGCTCGCCATCGGCGCATTGATATTCGGAGCTGCGATTCTGACGGCAAGGGACGGGGGGCTCCCGACATACGACGTATATATACTCGCACTTTCCGTCAGCGTGCTCATCGTTTCAGCGGCGTACGCCCTTTTTCAGAAAACCGGGGGAAAAGCTTGGAAGAGATAGTAAAGGTAAGGAATCTGGGGTTCAGATACCCCGACGGGACGGCGCTCAAATTCGACGGGCGCGACTTCTCGGTCGGCAGAGGCGAGCGCGTCGTCATGCTCGGCCCCAACGGGAGCGGGAAATCAACGCTGCTGTCGCTCCTCCTCGGGCTCCTTAAGCCCTCCGAGGGCGAGATAGAGGTGCTGGGAGTAAACCCTTCGAAGGAGTACGAGAAAATAAGGGAAAGGATAGGGGCGCTGCTTCAGAACGTAGACCTTCAGATAATAGCGCCAAGGGTGTGGGACGACGTATCATTCTCGCCCAGGAACTACGGATACAAGGAAGAAGAGACGGCTGAGCTCGTGGACGATATACTGAAAAAGCTCGAGATCGAGCATTTAAAAGATAAAGTCCCGCATTACCTTAGCGGCGGCGAGAAAACGAAGGTGGGTCTCGCCGGGGCGCTCGTTACAAAGCCCGAGCTACTTATACTGGACGAGCCCTTCGAGCACATCGACCCCGCCTGCAGGACCGAGCTTATCAAGCTGCTAAACCGAGTGAACCAGGAAAACGGCACCGCAATAATCCTGTCAACCCACAATATGAATACGGTCCCGCTCATCGCGGATACGGTATACTTAATCGCTGAAGGGGGCAGTATCGCGGGGAAAGGGACGCCCAAAGAGATATTCTCCCAGGTCGAGACCCTCTCCAGATGCCATATCGAGCCCCCGGTGCTGGGAGAGCTGTTCTCGGCGCTCAGGAAGCAAGGCGTCGAGATGGACGTCTCGCTCACAGTCGATGAAGCTGCTTGTACTATAGCGAACGCAATGGTATTATCGAACAACAAGACAGGCTTGGGATAATGGGCGCTCAAACTGAAAGAAGGAGAAGGCTGTCGGGGACATTCGCCGCAATATTCGCGGCGTTATTCGTCCTTGCCCTGAGTGTCCACAACCATAACTTTAATTTCGATCACGGCAAACGGGTATCGCACACAAGCGAATATTCCGGCCACTCGACTGAAACCTGTCCTGCATGCCGCCTCCAGGGACACATAAGGCTCGCTCATAGAGACGCCTCATCAGTCCGTATAGACCCCGGCGTCCCTATCGTCTTTTTAACCGAAGAAAGTTTAATCCCTATATCGTTCTTAAAACTAAGTAAACCGACCCGCTCGCCTCCCGCGGTCTGAGCCGATAACCGTCATTCCGGCTTAGGGAGCCGATCCAAACACATTCGAATTTTACATAGTCCGCGCGGTTAGCTCCGTTAATGACCGCGGGATAAACAATGCGCACCGGAACCGAGCCTTCCCCGCACCATTTTACATCCCCTCCGGAATGACGGTATCGAACCCGCTTCGATCCCATTACATTTTCGGAGGTGAGATATGGATTTCACAAGAATTATTTTGATACTGGCGATTTTTCTTGCTTCCTCTCCGTTTTTTCAGAGCGATGCCCTCGGGCAGGAGAGCGACGACGTTAAAAAAGAGCTGCGAGAGCTCAGACAGATGATGGAGAAAATGCAGCAGAGAATCACAGAGCTCGAAGAAAAGAACAAAGCCCTCGAGCAGCAGGCGAAAGAGAGAGAGGAGGAGGAAGAAATCAAGGAAGAGATAGTGGTGAAAGAAGAAACTGTCGTAACCCCTTCAGCGCCGCAGCCTCAAGAACCTCAGAGCTTTTTAGGAAAGGTAGCCCAGGCCATTAACCCGGAAATAAGCGTTGTAGGTATTTTTGCGGCCGCTTATTATTCACTGAACGACCCCGTTGTCTTTGCCGAGATCGATCCCCAGAACACGGGAGTCAACGTGCAGGAAATCGAGATAGGCTTTCAAGCTGTCGTCGATCCTTATTTCAGGTTCGACAGCTTCTTCCCGATTACGAACGAAGGGATCGAGATTGAAGAATCGTACGGCACGACTCTTTTCAGTCTCCCTTTGAACTCACAATTCAGAGTCGGTACGATGAGGGCGAAATTCGGGAGAATAAACCAGATACACAGACACAACCAGAACTTCGTGACGCTGCCCATAGTAGCCGCTGAATTCTTAGGCGAGCACCTGAACCCGACGAGCATCGAGGCTAATTTCCTCGTCCCGGTGCCATGGTACATGGAGCTGAGCGCCTCGGGCGGGAGCCCCGACGTGGAGACACAGACGTTTCAGAGGAGCCCTGACGCGAACAACATAGGGAACCTCCTCTACATATTCCACATGGCCAACTTCTTCGAAGTGAGCGATTCGCTCGGCGTCAACCTCGGGGCTTCATTCGCTACGGGCAGCAACGCTTCGGGGCCCGACGAGAGATCGAACCTCTACGGCGCCGACCTCTTCGCGAAATACCGTCCCCTGAGAGACAACCCTTACCAGGAATTCTCGGTCCAGTCGGAGTTCATGTGGAGACAGGCCGAAACGCCCGAGGAAGAGCTCGAGGACTACGGCTTTTACGCCGAGGCGATATACAGGTTCGCCAAGAGGTGGAACACGGGTGTAAGGTTCGATCTAACAGATACTAATACTCCCGTGACGGAAGAGGACGAGGGCGGGGAAGTGATCGAGCAAGCGGGGATTTCGCAAGTCGCAAGGCAGGAGGAAGAAGAGGAAGAAGGGATGCTGGGACTGCTCGGGAGGGCGTACCGTATTTCTCCGATGCTGACCTTCAGCCCGAGCGAGTTCTCGAGGATAAAGCTCGAATACGATTATCTCAACCAGAACTATGGGCCCGACCAGCACGCCGTCTTTCTACAGTTTCTCTACGCGATCGGGGCTCATGGGGCGCACCCATATTAATGAATTGACAGAGGAGGTCAAAACATGAAACGGCATACGATACTAAGAAGATTGATCATATGTGTGGCCCTCGCCGTCGTCTCCGCATTCTTCATGTGCGGAGAAGCCGGGGCGAAGGTGAATATTGTCACCTCCGTCCCCGATTTCGCGGCGATCGCGAGAGAGATCGGGGGAGACAAGGTCGATGTGGTGAGCCTGGGGAAGGGTTATCAGGACCCGCACTTCGTCGACGCGAAGCCCGTATACGTGACTAAGCTCAACAGGGCCGACATCCTCATCTACAACGGGCTCGACCTCGAATCGGGCTGGCTGCCGATCCTGGTAACAGGCGCGAGGAATTCGAAGATCTCGACGTTGAATTCAGAGGGGAACGTCGACGCGTCTACGTTTATAGCCAATGTCCTCGAAGTGCCGACAGGGCCTATAGACAGGTCGATGGGAGACGTACACCCGAGAGGGAACCCGCATTATCTGCTCGACCCGAGGAACGGCATCCCAGTAGCAAAGGGGATCGCGGCGAAACTTTCGGAAGTCGATCCGGAGAACGCTTCATACTACGATGAGAATTACGAGAAATTCGCCAAACTCCTCGAATCGAAGATAAAGGAGTGGGACGAAGAGCTCGCTCCTTATAAGGGGACCGAGATCGTTTCATATCACAAAAATCTCGAATACCTCTCGGAGTGGGCAGGACTTAAGGAGGTGGGATTCATAGAGCCCAAGCCCGGGATACCGCCGACACCTTCCCACGTCGCGGAGCTGATAAAAAAGATGAAATCCATGGACGTGAAGCTCGTCATAGCGTCTAACTACTACCCGCAAAAAACACCTTCGATAATTGCGGAGCAGACGGGCGCCGCGTTTCTTTCCATTCCCACGCAGGTTGAAGGAGAGGACGGCATCAACACGTATTTCGATCTCTTCGACGCGATCGTGGGCGAGATCACGGGAGCGCTCAGTGAGAAAAAGGGAGCGGCGGATCACTCGTATTCAGGCACGGAGGGATAACTCGAGTCGTTCATGCGCAGTCCACTGTGATGCATATCCTTACCGAAACCAGGCGGACTGCGCGTTGATTATTCAAGCTTAGCTATAGGAAATAAAATGCGGAATTTGATAGAGCTCGAAGACGCGACGATCGGTTACGAGAACAAGGGAATACTCGGTCCGATAAATCTCGCGATAGAAAAGGGCCGGTTCTGGGGAATACTCGGGCCTAACGGCAGCGGGAAATCCACGCTTCTCAGGACAGTCCTCGGCCTCCTGCCGCCGGTCTCGGGACACGTCAAAACCGCGGACGGCACGGTCTTCGGATACGTGCCTCAGAGCGAGAAGTTCGACCCTATATTCCCCGTATCCGTGGATGAGATGGTGTCTATGGGGAGATACGTAAGGGTACGGGCGGGAAAAAAGCTTACGTCATCCGACCTCGGCCACGTAACAAGGGCGCTCGAAAAAACAGGGGCTCTCCATCTGAGAGACCGCACGTTCAGGTCACTATCGGGGGGAGAGAAGCAGAGGGCACTCCTCGCGCGCGCCATTGCCGGCGAGCCCGACGTGCTCGTACTCGACGAGCCCACTGCGTCAGTGGATATGAAGGGGGAGGCGCAGATAATGGAGCTCGTAGGGAGTATAAGATCGGATGACGGACTAACGGTGCTCATGGTAAGCCATTTCCTGAACACGGTCGGCAAATATGCCGACAGGATCATGCTGATAGACAAGGACAGCGGATACTTCGAGGCCGGCGATAAAGCTGAAATCCTGACTGACGATAACTTAAATAAATTTTTCGGTATAAATGCAGGCGTACGGCGGATCGAGGATTTGAGAGAAATCTAGACGGACGGGGAAAACACACGTGAGCGCGATATTAACGGAATTTATAAACAGCTATTTCCTCTGGCGCGACCCGATGATAGTGGGCGCGGTGTCGGGGGCGGTGTGCGGATTTGTGGGCGTATACGTCGTGCTCAGGAGAATAATATTCGTAAGCGCCGCGCTCACTCAAATATCGAGCTTCGGCGTGGCCCTGTCATTCTATCTGGAAGGGCTGAGCATGGGCGCCGCCTCGTCCCTTGTACATCCTTTCTTACTCTCGATCGTGTTCACTTCCCTGGCAGCCGTCTTCTTCGCGGCTAAGAGGGATTTTTCACGTATAAGCCAGGAAGGCGTGATCGGGTTCGGGTTTTTAATCGCTTCGGGGGCGGTAATAATCCTGGGAGACAGGATAACCAAAGGCGCTCACGACATCGCGGATATACTGTTCGGCAGCGCAGTCGTGGTAGACCCGAGGGACGTCTACGTTATTCCTGCTGTCGCTTTGGCTGCTATCGTTATACACATCGTTTACTTTAAAGACTTCGTATTCGTTTCCTTCGACGAAGAAACGGCGCGGTTATTCAAATACCCCGTGAGGGCGCTGAACACGGCTTTACTCATCACTATCGCGGCCGTGGCCGCCGTCACGACAAGGGCCCTGGGGGCGCTCCCCGTCTTTGCCTTCCTCGCGCTCCCGCCGCTAACTTCCCTATATCTGACGGAAAGGCTCAGGCTCGTTTTCATATTTTCGGTAATTATAGGCGCTCTATCGGCGACGCTCGGATATTTCTTTTCATTCGTATTATCTATCCCGACAGGGGCGTCGATGACGGTATGCGCATCGGTATTTTTCATCCTCGGGCTCCTGTGGCGCGAGGTAAAGGTCAGGACCTGAAAATGCAAAACAGCGAACGAATATGAGAAACCATGACGCAATCAAAATAACTATCTTTTTCTACGCACTGTTTTTAATCCCGTCATGCAGCAAGTACGAGAAGGTCGAGGACGACCTGGATTTCCTCAAATACGAGTATTTCACATGCGACGTCGTGAGGGTCGCTGACGGAGAGAGCTTCTTTTGCCAGCCGCCCGATATGGAGATAGAAAAAATCAGGCTCATAGGGATAAGCGTCCCGGACGAGCGCGAAATCGAGGCGATGAAGTACTGCGAATCAATACTGAGGAGAGGAACGCTCGTAAAAATAGAGCCCGGGAAAGAATCGAATAGGGGATCAGGCGATATTCCGGCTTACGTATTCGTACCCGGAGGGAAGATGCTCAACGTGCTCCTCCTGGAGAAGGGATACGCGGAGCCCGTACTGAACGAGGTAAATGAAAAGTACAGGCACCTGTTCGTCGCGGCCGAGAAAAAAGAAAAGACCGAAGAGACCGAAAACGAAGATAAGCCGCCCTGGCTCAAATAATAATACCAATGCCTATAATGTAAATTTACGGTGTTTGCAGGAGCTCCAATTGCTGGAGTCTCGTAAGAATATTCTTAATGCCCCTAATCGCGCCTGATTGAAACAAATATCAGTAATTATCCTTGTTGATACAGGTTACGATATGTAATCTATTCAAGGGGCGCTCAATTGACGGACAGGAAAAAAATAAAGTGGAACAGGGTGCTGACCAGAACCTTCGTTGTCTTCAGTATTATGTTCGTGCCCGCGCTCGGCATACATTACAGGCCGAAACCCGACTTCGATTATTCCACGGTCAATGCTTTTGAGACCGAAAACGGCGCCATAAAAGCCGACTTCGACTTCCTCGGAGGCTTCGACTACGAAAGGGACGAGAGAATCCCGGAGAAAGTAAAGGAGCTTAACAGTAAGACTGTGAGTGTTACAGGGTTCATGCTCCCGATCGATTTCGACTCGGACGTGGTCAAGAGCTTCATGCTGCTGAACAACCAGATGGGTTGCTGCTTCGGGGTGATGCCGAGGGTAAACGAATTCGTGTACGTGGATATGCCCGAAGGGATAAGTACGAAATACATGACGGACATTCCGCTCAGGGTTACTGGCAGGCTCGAAGTTGTGAAAGGGAACCTAGTGGGCGGAATATACTCGATGACCGCCGACAAGGTCGAAGCCGTTAATAACTATTGACCGCTTCGAGGGATATGGACTCGTCAATCAGGAGTATGGGGATGTCGTCCCTTATCGGATACAGGTATTTACGGTCTTCTTTCCGAATAAGCCCGCCGTCGATCTTCTCGGATACCTTCTGTTTCGACCTGTTCATAAGCACTCCCTTCTCGATGAGAGCGTTAATCTTTTCGATCAGCTCGGGCTCCGCGAGTACAAGGTCCTGCTTTGTTTCGGGACACGCGATTATATCGAGCAATTCTTTATCCAGCATGATTCACACAATTCGGCTAAATAAAATTTTTAGTTGTATGAGTCCTCGCATCAATTAGAATACATATACGGAGATTAAATGCAAAAGGAGCATCGTTACATGAGAAAAATTTCCCTGCTTATGTTTTTCTTTGCATCTATCCTGATCGGCTCGACGGCCGCAACAGTTGCAGCAGCCGGGACATCAGAAAATGAAGTTAAAATCGAGCCCGTCCCTAACTCTCCCGCAATCCCCGGCGCGAAAGCAAGATTCTCGTCCATTAAGGACGGCGACCTGCTCGAAAACCCCGACGTCTCGGTCGTAGTCGATGTGGAGAACTTCGAGCTCGGGGTACAGACGAATACAGTGCGGGCAATGGAAATCATGAACTCCCCGCAGGGGCAGCATGCCCACATCATACTGGACAACGACCCGTATCTGGCGGATTACGAATCGGGGAAACCATTTGAAATAGGCGTGCTCGAGGAAGGCCCGCATACGCTCGTCGTTTTTCCGAGCCGATCCTATCACGAGAGCGTAAAATCCCCCGAGGCCGCGGACATAGTCAACTTCTACGTCGGGAAGAAGGAAGGGGAGTTCATGCTCGACAAGTCAAAGCCGGCGATCATCTTCAGCAGGCCCAAGGGTAAATACGAGGGACCGGACGCCGATAAGGTCATGCTCGATTTTTATCTGTACAACGTCGAGCTCGGCCCTGACGGGTACAAGGCGAAATACACCATCAGGAAAAAGGATCCGTCGGGAGAAGTCACGTCGATAATTCTTACAGAATGGGCTCCTGCCTATGTGTCCGGCCTCACCACCGGAGACTACGCCGTAAAGCTTGAGCTCCTGGACAAGGACGGGAACGCCGTACCGGGCGCGTTCAACAGCACGGAGCGGGAGATAAGCGTCTTCAGGAAATGAGCCGGCTAGATTAGATATGCAAGCCGGATTCATAGGGAAAAAGGCGATTTGTTACGTAACGTCTTTCAATCATTAACATTATCAAAATCCGATAACGATCCGGCACGACTCATACAAGACCGCCATGGGTTTACAAAATTAAATGTTGTGGAATAATTAATGTTCTTCTGAAAGATAACAAGAGGTGATACCGATGTCTCAGAAATGCGCAATAACCGGAAAAAGCCCGCTTGTCGGGAATAACGTCTCGCACGCCAACAACAAGGTGAAACGCCGCCAGAACCCGAACCTCCAGTGGAAGCACATCTTCGTGCCCGAGTTCGGCCGGAACGTCAGGATCAGGGTTTCGACGCGTGCCCTCAGGACAATCAGCAAGAAGGGAATCTCCGCATTCCTCAAGGACAACGGGCTCACCCTGAAGGACCTCGTTTAGAACCTTCCAAAACGATACTGGAATTCAAGCCGAATCTGATTATATTAAATCCCATGCGGGTTTATTCGAAAATCGGAACGGAACAATATATCCTCAAAGCTATCGCGAAGGCGGGGAAACTGCTTAACGACAGGAAAGCCGTCGTAAATCTCGCAGGCTCCGCAACCGCGAAAATTGAATCCGGCAGCCGCAGGATTGCTTCCATAAAGAGCGACTTGGTTACACTGACCGAGCTACTCAAGGCCTGGATAAACGGCGAGTACAGGGAGATACCCTGGTCGACGCTTCTACTGGGAACGGGAGCCGTCATTTACTTCGTAAACCCGCTCGACGCTATACCCGACATATTGCCGGCAACGGGGCTTTTGGACGACGCGAGCGTGATAGGGTTCGTGCTGGCGTCGGCGAAGAACGACATTGAGAAGTTCAGGAAATATAAGACCGGCGCGGCGCTCTCCGGCGCTTCCGATTAATTCACGCAAGACAAGCGGACGGCGATTCCTCTGTCCCTCTAACCTTCCAGGTGCTCGAACTGCTCCTTGAGGTTGTGGACTACATTCGGGTCGGCGAGTGTCGTAGTATCGCCGAGGACGGCCCCTTCGGCGATGTTCTTGAGGAGACGCCTCATTATCTTTCCGCTCCTCGTCTTCGGAAGCTCGGCTGTAAATATTATCTCGTCCGGCTTCGCAATCGCCCCTATCTTCTTGGCGACGTGGTTTCTCAATTCTTCAGTAATGCCGTCATGATGCCTCGCGCTCTTCTTTAGCGTCGTGAATGCGACTATGGCCTGCCCCTTGAGCTCGTCGTGCCTGCCGATGACGGCGGCCTCGGCGACCGAGTGATGGTCGACGAGTGCGCTCTCCACCTCCATAGTGCTTATCCTGTGCCCTGCCACGTTCATCACGTCGTCCACGCGCCCGAGTAGCCAGAAGTATCCGTCCTTGTCCCTCTTGGCACCGTCGCCCGTGAAATAGAGCCCCGGGAACCTGCTCCAGTATTGATCGACGTAGCGTTTGGGATCGCCGTATATAGTTCTCAGCATGGAGGGCCAAGGATTTCTCAGCACGAGGTACCCCGCCCCTTCCTTGATCGTCTTGCCGCTTTCGTCGACTATGTCGGCCTGAATTCCGGGAAAGGGCTTCGTGGCCGAGCCCGGTTTTAATTTAGTGATGCCGGGGAGGGGCGTAATGAGTATGGAGCCCGTCTCGGTCTGCCACCACGTATCGACTATCGGACACCTGCTGTTTCCGATATGGACGTAGTACCACATCCACGCCTCCGGGTTTATAGGCTCACCGACGGAACCCAGCAGCCGGAGCGAGCTCAGGTCGTATTTCTTCGGGTATTCCTCGCCCCACCTCATAAACGCCCTTATCGCCGTTGGGGCGGTGTAAAAGATATTCACACGGTATTTTTCCACTATTGCCCAGAACCTTCCGATGTCGGGATAGTCGGGCGCGCCCTCGTACATGAGCGAGGTGGCCCCGTTAGCGAGCGGGCCGTAGATTATATAGCTGTGCCCCGTGACCCATCCGATGTCCGCCGTGCACCAGTATGTGTCCTCTTCTTTCAAGTCGAACACCCATTTCATGGTCGCATAAACCCCGACGAGATAACCGCCCGTCGTGTGCACGATCCCCTTGGGCTTTCCGGTGGTCCCGCTCGTATAGAGCATGAAGAGCATGTCCTCGCTGTCCATCCTCTCGGGCTCGCAATAAGATTGCGACTTCTCCATGAGCTCGTGCCACCAGAAGTCCCGTCCTCTTTTCATTTTGATTTCGGCTTTGTCGCCGACCCTTTTCACGACGACGACCTTTTCGATGCTCGGCGTATCCGTAAGCGCGTCGTCGGAGTTCTTTTTGAGGGGGACTATCCCTCCCCTCCTGTATCCGCCGTCCGACGTGATGAGCACCCTCGCCTTGGAATCGTTTATCCTGTCCCTGAGGCTCTCGGCGCTGAACCCTCCGAATACTATGCTGTGCGGCGCGCCAATCCGGGCGCACGCGAGCATGGCTATAGCGAGCTCGGGGACCATAGGGAGGTATATCGTAACCCTGTCCCCCCTCTTTACTCCGAGATCCTTGAGCACGTTCGCGAACTTGTTCACTTCCCTGTAGAGTTCCTGGTATGTAAGCGTAACGCTCTCCCCCGATTCACCCTCCCATATTATCGCAGCCTTGTTCTTCCTCGCCGTGTTTATATGCCTGTCGAGACAGTTGTAGGAGACGTTCAGCTTCCCGCCGACGAACCACTTGGCGTGGGGGACCTTCCACTTGAGCACCTTCCTCCATTTCTTGAACCAGTCGAGCTCCTTCGCGAAATTCGCCCAGAACTTCTCCCTGTCGCGGGCGGCTTTCTTATAAACAGCCTCGCTGTTGACGTTAGCGTTCTTTCTAAGCTTCTTGCCAGGCGTAAATGTGCGGCCTTCGGTAAGCAAATCCTCTATGGTTTTTTCGGCGTCAGCCATTTCGACCCCCCTGAGAGAAATGCGTTAGCAGTAAGATACTCAATACTAACAAAATTCGCCGGGGATTTGAACAGTTATTTTATTCTTTAAGTCGGAAGGCTTTACTCGTTTCCCGGCCTAACTTTCTTAATCTCCCCCATAACGAGCGGTATCGGCATAAAGCTGCGGCACTGTGGGAGAGAGGATTTCACTCATTTCACCGTGTCGAAAGCGGGCGGAGGGAGGAGCGGCGGTTTTTCTTTTTTCGAGGACTCGCGCTGGAACTCCATCTCGGAAACGAGTATGCTGGGCGCTACCGTCGAAACGGGGATGTACCCGGACTCGGCCCCGCAGAACCCGTTGAAGACCGCGTAGTCGTCCCCGGTCGCGATTATCTTGTTCACGGTGACTATGGGCGTCCCTACGATCTCGATGTCCCTCACGGGGGTCTCCTCGCCTGTCTCTGGGTCGACCTTATACAGCACGAGCGGAGTGCCCCTGAATGCCTGGAAGTTATAAGAGGAGGTGTTGGTCTCGCCGCCCCTCATGTTCTTAATAATCAGGCCGAAGGGTTTTTTCTGACGCCTGACCTCCTCGATCAGCAGCTCCTTCAATCTGTCCTTAGGATATTCTTTCGAGGACTCGATTATCGTGTTGCTCATCCTCGCGACAGGGGACTGACCGTAGGACGCTCTCCCGTGGCCGTTCGATTTCCGAAACCCTTCTATAGGCGTGCGGGACATCAGGAAATTCTTGAGGACGCCGTTCTCGACTAGCACCGTCCTCTGTCCGGGGACTCCCTGGTCGTCGAACGGATAATAACCCATGAGGTGCGTCCCGTTAAAGCTCTTCATCGACGGGTCGTCAATGATCGAGAGAAAGCCGGGGATTATCTTTTTCCCGACCTTGTCCTTGAAGGTCTGTCCCTCATCGTCGTCGATCTGTCTTTCCCCTTCGAGCCTGTGCCCTACCGCTTCGTGAAAAACTACGCCCGCGGCCTCAGGCTCGAGCAGAGCTGGCACGCTCAGCGGCGGGAGAGCCTCGGCTTTTCTCATTTTGATCGTATCTTCGACCATTTCCCGTATCGTCTTTTTGAGTTCATCCACGGGCGGGATATCTTCAGGCGTAACGTAGTAGAGGTTCCTGTAGTTCTCTATGACCTTTCCGTCCTCAGCCCTCGCCGTAACCTCGGCGTCTATGGAGTAAAGGATTTCGTCCCTTACGTACTGTGTCCCCTCAGTGTTGATGAAATAGACGGTCTCCTTCTGAGCAGTGACTGAAAGGTCCGCATTGAGGAGCTCTTTATAATCCTTATATATCGAGGAAATCTCTCTAACGGTCGCTTCCCATTTGCCGGGGTCGAACGTGAGAGCAAGCTCGGGGCCGTAAAAAACATGGGGTTTTTCTCTGGTAAAGCTGCCGAAATCCTCAGCCTTGACCTCCTGCACGTTTACGGCCTTTTTATTTAGATACTGCGCAAGCGCCTCTTTGTAAGCGTAGTCCGTTACCTGCCAGAGGACCGTCCTTATCGCCGCTGGATCGTTATCGAGAGGCACGGACGATGACCCGTCGAACGGGATGCCGCCCCCCGACCTGCCTTTCATGGAATTATCGAAGCCGTAGTCCCCCACGCGCACATCGACGAAGAGACGCCTTACCCTGCTCCTGTCCGACGAGACGACCGCGCCGTACTTGCCCTCTATGCTGTAAAATTCATTGTCCTTTATCTGATAGCTGATGAAATAGGGGTCTTCGTAACCCTCGAGCCTGAGTTTTTTCTGCGACCTCTCGAGCTCGTCCTGCATCGCGCTCAGTACGGCAAGGTCGCTCCTCTGAGCCTGCGGGTCGCCCGGTCCCGACGCTCCAGCAAATGGCGCAGAGACTGCCAATATAAGAACGAGAAACACTACGAAGCTGCCGGTTTCGCGAATTTTGCCCATAGAAAAAGATTAGCCACGATATGGAGCCATGTAAAGAATAAATAGGGAGAAACGAGCGGATGTATTAAACACGCTCATAATACCCCGACCGACGGGACATTCTATTTCAGGTACATGAACACAATGAGCACGGCGAGAATCAGGCGGTATATGACGAAGAGCGTGTAGCTCTCCTTCCTGACGAACCTGAGCAGATATTTTATGGCGAGGAACGCGAAGACAGCGGACGCTATGAAACCCGCAATAAACGGGGCGCTGACGACGTCCGAGTAAGCGAGGTGACGGGATTCGAATATCCCCGCCCCCGCTATGAGCGGCGCCGCGAGGAGGAACGAGAACCTGGCTGCCTCGTCGCGCCTGAAGTTCCTGAACATAGCGCCCGTGATCGTGACCCCGGAACGGGAGACGCCGGGGATTATCGCGAGGGCCTGAGAGAGGCCGATGATTATACAGTCCGTGAGATCCATGTCCTCGACCGATTTGTCTCTTTTAGAAAACCTGTCGGAAATATAGAGGAGAAGTCCGAAAGCGGAAAGCGTAAAGGCGATAGACAGGGGGTGACGGAGGACCCCGGCCGCCTGCTCTTCGAAGAGGAATCCGGATAAAGCCCCAGGGATAGTCCCGATCAGCAGGAACATGCCTATTTTACCGCTCGGACGTCCCTCGAAGCTCCTTTCTGCGACGCTCTTTAAAAAATCTCTTATTATGAGCACCCAGTCCCGCCAGAAATAGAAAAGGATCGCGATAAGGCTCCCGACGTGGAGCGCCACGTTGAAGGGCAGGCCCTGGTCTTTCCACGAAAAGAACCACGGGAGCAGCGCGAGGTGGGCAGTGCTGCTTATAGGGAAGAACTCCGTTATCCCCTGGACCGCGCCGAGCACCAATGACTGTATAAAATCCACTTCAGCTCACCCCTCTCCGCCGGGGTGTCTTTCCGCCCAGCACTTCTCCCAGGTAGGCGCCTGTATACGACCCGTCCGTCCCTGCCACCTCTTCGGGCGTCCCCTCGGCCACGATACGCCCTCCGTTCTCGCCTCCCTCGGGCCCCATATCTATCACATGGTCGGCGCATTTGATCACGTCGAGATTGTGCTCGATCACTATGACCGTGTTCCCCATATCGGTGAGCCGCTGAAGGACGTCGAGTAGCTTCCTCACGTCGTCGAAATGGAGACCTATGGTCGGCTCGTCCAGTATGTAGAGGGTGCTCCCCGTTGAGCGGCGGGCGAGCTCCTTCGAGAGCTTTATGCGCTGGGCCTCGCCGCCCGAAAGTGTGGTCGCCGGCTGCCCCAGCCTTATGTATTCGAGCCCGACGGCATTCAACACGTCGAGCCTCGATTTTATATGCGGGACGTTCTCGAAAAACCGGGCGGCCTCGCTGACGGTCATGTCCAGAACGTCCGCGATGCTCATGTCGTTGTATTTTACTTCTAGAGTCTCGGAGTTATACCTGCTGCCCCCGCACCTCTCGCACGTCACGTAGACATCGGGCAGGAAATGCATCTCTATCTTCACGACGCCGTGGCCGAGGCAGACGCCGCACCTGCCTTCCCTGACGTTGAAGCTGAACCTGCCCGGCTTGTATCCCCTGATGTTGGCCTGGGGCAGCATAGAATACAGGTCTCTTATCGGCGCGAATATGCCCGTGTAAGTGGCGGGGTTAGACCTCGGGGTCCTTCCGATCGGCGACTGCTCCACGTTGATCACCTTGTCTATATCCCCGATGCCTGAGAGTCTTTCGTATTTCCCGACCTTCTCCTTGCTCCTGTAGAGCTTGCGCCCCAGGGCGTTATAGAGCGTATCTATGACGAGAGTGCTCTTTCCCGAGCCCGAAACGCCCGTCACGCACGTGAAGACCCCCAGCGGAAAAGAGACGTCGAAGTATTTCAAATTATGCTCGGACGCCCCTTCTATGGTTATAAAGCCCTTGGGCTTTCTCCGCGACCCTGGCACGGGTATCCCTACCCTTCCCGAGAGATAGCCTCCGGTGAGAGACTCGCGGTGGCTAATAAGCTCGTGCACATTGCCCTCGGCAACTATCCTTCCGCCCTTCTCCCCCGCCCCAGGCCCTATATCGACGATGAAATCGGCGCTCCTTATCGTCTCTTCATCGTGCTCGACGACGATGATCGTATTGCCCCCGTCGCGGAGCGATTTGAGCGTATCTATAAGCCTCCGGTTGTCCCTAGGGTGAAGACCTATCGTGGGCTCGTCGAGCACGTATGTTATGCCCGTCAGCTTCGAGCCCACCTGGGTCGCGAGCCTTATCCTCTGGGCCTCGCCGCCCGAGAGCGTGGGGGCCGAGCGGTCGAGCGTGAGGTATCCGAGTCCCACATCGGTTAAAAACGTGAGGCGTGAATTTATCTCCTTGATGATACGGTCCCCGATTTCCCTTTCCCTCGGCGTGAGATCGATGCCGCGGAAAAACACGATGCAGTTCTCAGACGACATGGTTACGACGTCGTATATGGATTTACCGCCGAAGAGTATAGAGAGGGCCTCTTTCCTGAGCCTCGACCCCTTGCAGTCCGGGCACTCTGCAGTCCGCATGAACTGGGCGAGCTTTTCGCGGACAGGGGGGGAATCGGTCTCCTTGTACCATTCCGTGATTATCCCGGCGACGCCGGCGTATGTATCTTTGTATCTGAGCGAACGACCCCTTCTTTCCCTCCTGATGGTTATCTCCTCGCCGCCCGAGCCGTGTATGATGATCTTTTTGAATTTCGCGGGCAGCTTCCTGAACGGAACGGAGGTATCGATGCCGTAATATTCGGCGACGCCCTCGGTCAATTTTTTGAAGTAATTCGAGTTCCGCCACGGTATTATCGCCCCGTCGTCGATCGAAAGCTCTTCGTCGACGAGGAGCTCCGGGTCGCAGAACCAGGTCTCCCCCAGACCCTGACAGGTCGGGCAGGAGCCGTAAGGGGAGTTAAACGAAAAGAGGCGCGGTGAGATTTCAGGGTAGCTCATCCCGCATTCGGGACAGGCGAACTTGTCGCTGAGGCTGAGTGTTATGCCCGAGTCCGTCTCAGCCTTCGCCACTCCGCCCGAGCGCTTTAGCGCCAATTTCAGGGACTCGTTTACCCTGCCCTTCACCTCGCCCGGGCGGATGACTACGACGTCCACGAGCAATTCTATGGTGTGCTTTTTCTGCTTGTTGAGCCTGATCTCCTCGTCGAGGTCATGGAGCTTCCCGTCTATCCTGACCTTTACAAAGCCCTCCCTCCTGAGCTCTTCGAGCTCCTTTCTGTACTCCCCTTTCCTCCCCTGCACAATAGGTGAGAAAATCGAGACCTTCTCTCCCTCGCCCAGGCCGGCAACGCGCTCCGTCATCCTTTCGAGGCTCTGTGCGGAGATCTCCACACCGCAGTCGGGGCAGTAAGGCGTGCCGAGCCGCGCGTAGAGGAGCCTCAAAAAGTCGTATATCTCGGTAATCGTGCCGACAGTGGAGCGCGGGTTCCTCTGAAACGTCTTCTGGTCGACCGAGATCGAAGGCGACAGCCCTTCTATGGAATCCACGTCGGGCTTCCCGATCTGCTCGACGAACTGCCGGGCGTATGCGGAGAGAGACTCGATATACCTCCGCTGCCCCTCGGCGAAGAGGGTGTCGAAGGCGAGGGACGATTTCCCCGACCCGCTTATTCCGGTTATGACGACCAGCTTCCTTCTGGGCAGCTTCAGGGAAATGTCTTTAAGATTGTGCTCTCTCGCACCCGTTATTTTTATGAAGTCCAAAGTGGTTCTAAGTTTACCAGTAATTTGGCGATACGAGATACTGTAGATGTCAAGTAATTCGTGGATAAAAGTTGTCCCATTAGAATACATAAAAACCGATATATTCTTCTTCTTTTCTTTCCTGAATTGAATCCTGAAAAAGTTCAGGCAAATCAATTGTTATTTTTCTTCTTTGTCTTGATACAAAGAAGCAAAAATCACACACGTAGTGTGTCTTATGGTTGTTAAGCAGCTACTGGTGCAGATACAGCAATCGTAGAAATTGAGCAGAAGCGGAGATTAGAGATCGTATGCCAGCGGGTGCTCGCCCGCACAGAATCCTGGCTAAAATATCTTATCTACGGCTAAAATCTATCAAATCAGCCCGCATGCCTACGAGAGTGATACCCGTTCAACCCTTCGACGAGCTCAGGGCGAACGGGTTGGGCTTCGTTGCCGGATTAACCAGAGGAGTTGGAAAGAATATTAAAACACACTATGTGTGTGCCTGCGGGTGCTCACCCGCCGCACAGAATCCTGGCTAAACTTACGAACTTCGACACGCTACCCTCCTTCGCTAATCCCCCGACGGCTCATAGACTTTGGGCGACCTTGCCGGATAGTCCGGAACGAATTACGCGAAAGATTTAATCTCGTCTACCTTTTTCTTGTCCAGTCTTTGAACGACTGCCTTCAGAAGCTTGACCGTGTTATCGAAGTCGTTCCTGTGAATTATCGCGTTATGGCTGTGAATGTGACGCGTTGGGACTCCGAGCACCACGGTCGGCACGCCGTTCTTATGGAGGTGTATGACGGAGCCGTCGGTCGCTCCCCCTTCCATAGTCGTGAATTGGAGCGGTATCTTCGATTTTTTCGCCGTATCCACGACGAGGTCTCTTAACTTCAGGTTAGGTATCATTCGCGAGTCGTAGAGTAGGAGCGACGGCCCTCCGTTCAGCTTCGTAGCCGACTCGTCGGGCTTTATGCCGGGGACGTCGCCCGCTATGTCGGATTCGAGTATTATCGCGACATCAGGGCTTACCATCTCGACGCTCGTGCTCGCGCCCCTGACTCCGACCTCCTCCTGGACAGTGGCCACACCGAAGAGCGTATTGGGAAGGCTTCCCGCGGGGAGTGTCTCGAGCGCCTTGATTACGACGGCGCAACCGACACGGTCATCGAACGCTTTGGACATGTATGTCCTGGGATTGGCAAGAATGGAGAATTCGCTCACGGGCACAATCGGGTCGCCCACCCGCACGCCCGCCTTCTCGACCTCTTTTTCCGAGGTGGAGCCGATGTCTATATACATATTCTTTCTCTGAAGGAGCTTGGTGCGCTCCTCCTGAGAGAGGAGATGAGGGGGCTTAGCCCCAATGACCCCGAGGACGTCCCCTTTATGGGTTTTCAGCACCACGCGCTGGCCTAAAAGCACATGGTCCCACCAGCCCCCGAGCGTGGTGAACCTGATAAAACCGTCTGACGATACGTGCTTCACCATGAAGCCGATCTCGTCCATGTGTCCAGCAAGCATTACTCTGGGCTCGGCAGACCTTCCGGGCTTTTTACAAATGAGGCTCCCCATGTTGTCCTTGCTGATAGCGCCCAGGGGCTTCAGATATTTCCTTAGGACCTCGCGAATATCCGTTTCATAGCCCGGTACGCCGTGGGACTCGGTCAATTCCTTGAGAAGTATCTCGGTCTTATCCATTCGGTTCGCTCCCTTTGAGAAATATTTACAGATAGTTTAATGATTTCAGTACGGATAGATAAGAATTATCACCGTTCCGGCCGTTCCCTGTCAACAGGAATGGCACCGTGCTTGCAAATCACCCCTTTGAAAGTACACTAAAATTTAAGTTTTATGATAGAGTTCGACAAGGGGATCCACTTAAGGGGAACAAGCCTGTGGTTCGATTCCGAAAAGAAGGCGAAATTTTCCTTCATATCGAGCGCAAATATCGGAAGATTCGCCCCGTCCGAAAAAGTCATCGCCACACCGGAGACGTTGAGGCTCATTGAAAAAAAGATCAGGAAATCGGTCGCCCTGGCCTGCCCTTACAACAGGCCTTTCACGATCGGGAGCGCCCAGGCCGAGCTCATGCCGTCAGGGTACATGCTCGGAGCGGCACAGATAGAGATAAAGACGGCGGGCAGGTCGATCCTGTATACGGGGGACATCGGCATGAGACAATCGCTCACCGCAGAGCCGATTCGGATAAAAAGGTGTCCGATAGTTATCCTGAAGTGCACAAAAGGTTCACCGGAATATGAATCCCCTCCGGCTGAGGACGTGATAAGGTCGCTTTCGGAATTCATAGACCGCTCGCTCTCGTCAGGGGCTGTCCCCGTGCTCCTCGCGGAAACACCGGGCGCGGCCGAGGAGCTGGTCAAGGCTCTAGGGGATGCGGGATACAGGCTCGGCGTCCACAGATCCATATACGGAGCCGTCAAGATATACGAGGAATTCGGCGTCACGTTCCAAAACTGCGAGCTGTTCGGACCTAAGAAGACAGAAGGGGCGGTCATCGTGTTCCCCCTTAACAAGGGTTCGAAAGAAATCGACGACATACGCGATAAAAAAGTCGGTGTGGTCACCGATGCGGCGCAGGACGAAATATCCTCTATAAAAAACTCGTGCAGGGCGGACGAGGTCTTTCCGCTCGGCAATCGGGCAGGCTACCGCGACCTCATCAGGTTCGTCGAATCCGTCGGCCCGGAAAAGGTCTTCCTGATAGGCGCTCACAGCGGAGGCTTCGCCCGTACGCTGCAAAAAAGAGGGTTCGAAGCCGTGCCGCTCGAAAAGCCCACACAGTTAAGACTATTTTAGGAGGCGCTATATGGCCGTGATAACGAAGGGCATAAGGCTCCGCACGAAGGGAGAGACGGACCTCATAGATATAACTGACGAGGTCGGGGAGGGAGTGAGGGAGTCGGGGATATCTTCAGGCATAGTGACCGTGTTCATACCGGGATCCACGGCCGGGGTGACTACGATCGAATACGAAGGCGGAGCGATACAGGATTTCAGGGATGCTATCGAAAGGATAGCCCCCAGGAACATCCGCTATCACCACGACGCGAGGTGGGGGGACGGGAACGGCTTTTCGCACGTGAGGGCAGCTCTTCAAGGTGCATCCCTCACGGTTCCTTTTTCCTCGTCGGAGCTCCTCCTCGGCACGTGGCAGCAGATAATAGTGGTCGATTTCGACAACAGGCCCCGCACGAGGGACGTCATTCTTCAGATAATCGGGGAATAGAGACGGCCGCGGGGGCCGTCTCCATAAGTCTCAAACGAACTTTACAGAAAAATGCTGGGGTTTATACCTCACGTTCAGGTTGACTATGAGGGGCGTCATCGACTCTATCATCGAGGACACCTCTAAAGAACCGGCATCCAGAACGCGGAGGTTGGGCATGTCCTCGGTCAGCTTCTTCACGACTTCCTTGGCCCCGTCGTCGTCTCCGCATATAACCACGTCGTAATCGAGCGTCCTGTCTATTTCGCTCAATTCCGTTGCCGGCAGGTTGTGATAGGCGGATACGAGCTTCGCGGTATCGGGCAGGGCTTCCTTGATCTCGAGCGCCGAGGACCCCTGGGCCGGGGGGTTGAACAGGAACGTTTTTCCCTCCCGCTTCATCGAAACAACAGGCGAAACGACGACCTGATTGGTAAAACTGTCCCTTATCTGGCTCACGGTCGCAGCCGCATGCTCGGGAGGTATGCTTATTATTACCACTTCCGCCTGCCTTGCCGCCTCCGCGTTCGGCATTCCGTGAATTTTGGGCTCTACACCCAGGGCCTTTAGTTTCTCTATGTATTCAGCGGCGATTCCCTTAGCCTTCTCGTCGCTCCTGGATCCTATGAATATCTCGTGCCCGGCTTTCGACCACCTGAGCACGAGCCCCTCGGCGATATCGCCTGTGCCGCCTAAAAGTGCTATTTTCATTTTCCGTCTCCCTTTTATAAGCTGACTTTATTTTAACAAAATAGAGATTCTAGTAAAGGGAAAGCGCGGTAGGGCAATCCCCTCGCGACTTTTTGACAATTCGGGACCGCTCTTACTTCCGAAGCGGTCAGAACTTCTTTTTGAAGTATAGGAAGAGGGAGAAGCTCTCCGGGTTGAAAAAGTGGTCGTCGGTCTCGAGATCCGCGTCGTGGACGGCGACGAAAGGAACGAGACCCCCGTAAAAAATCGTTTCTTTCGATTGAAACTGATCGTAATTCAGTTTGCCCTCTTCAATAAAGGCTATCCGCGAATTAGGCAGGAACGGATTTTCATCACTCAACTCCTCCGAGACTTCAGGTTGAGTATCCGGAGAGTCGTTTTTTTCAATCGCAGCCAGCTGAAACGTGCTATCGGGCCTGCAGAGGTTTCTCGCAGTATCGTACGAGACCTCGTCCGGCTTGCCGGGAGAGGAGTCCATCACCTCCTTTTCGAGGAGCGTACCCCTTATAGAATTATTATCTATGAAAGTGTAGTTGTAGCAGGACTGTTCGGTTCTCAAACCGAGAGAATCATCGGAATCTTCGGCGCCATGAGAGGCGGCTACCGAAGCGAAGAACATGAGCAACGTAATTAGCGAAACCGTGAGCCTCACCCTAACCTACCTCAATCCCTGAAAATTATAATCAATAGGGACAGTTAAGCGTGCCCCTATAATTTAATATAAATAGTGAGAGGCGCATTTTCAATAGATGAATTTAGGAGGGCTCTGGATTCAAGGGACCGCTAAGGCTCTACGGACATTAAGAAACCGGTCAATATTTCGTTGAATTCCAGGGGTCTTTCGAGCATCATGAAGTGCCCCGAGCCGTTTATGACGTGATATGACGAACCGCGGATCGAGCTGTTGAGATACTCCCCGTATTTGGTCGGCGTCAGGATATCGAGGTCCGCCGAGATGACGCACACGGGTCTCGTTATCTCGTGCACCCTGTCCATGATGTCGAACTCGTCGCACGCGACAAGGTCCCAGTAGCAGACCTCGGACGACGTCCCGAGGAGGTCTTTTCTGAATTTTTCCTTGAGCTCTGCGGGCGAATCCGGGGCGAACATCCTCCCGGGCGCTACGTCGCAGAACGCCTTATAGTCATTTTTTACGGTCTTCAGTGTTTCAGCGGATACGCGCATCCTTGCGCCCGTGCCGGCGAGGACGGAGGCCCGTATCTTTTCAGGGTGGTCGAGGGCAAAAACCATCGCTACGGCGCCGCCCATAGAGTGGCCGACCGGAATGAGGTCGCTCAAGCCGAGCGCGGTTGTGAACTCGTCGATAAACCCCTTGTAGCTCTCGATATCCCTGTAACCCGTCCCCTCTGATGCACCGTGGCCCGGAAGGTCGGGTGCAATTACGTTATACCGGGGATCGTCCTTGAGAAGCTCAAGCTGGGGCTTCCATGTGGCGATTCGCTGGCCCGCGCCGTGGATAAGAAGCACAGTCGGGCGTGCGGGGTCGGTAACATCACCCTCAATGTAATTTATCCTGTTTCCGCCTATAGTGATTTCCGGCATGACGGCCTCCGATAGAAGGGCTCAGGCGATCCTATGTATCGCCGAATTTCGAAACGAGCAGGTCATAATCTTCCTTGCCTATACCAGATATTCTAATCGTTTTTAGTCTCGAGGAGTGTCCTTTTATTATATCGACATTCGATTTCGGGACTCCGAACGCCTTTGAAATGACCTCTATCAGCCGCTCGTTCGCTTTTCCTTCGACAGGAGGAGCAGATATCCTGACTTTCAGCCTCCCGTCATGAATACCCGCTATCTCGTCGCGGGACGATTTAGGCTGGACCTGGACCGTGAACGTTAGAGGAGGTTCTTTCATGAGACAGTTTACGGCATGCCCGCTTTCAAACGAATACCGTAATCGATTATGGACTGGACCAGGACCTGGTCGATAAAAAACAGAGCAATCATCACAATTATCGGTGAAAAATCTATACCGCTGACTATAGGCATCAACCTTCTCACATACCTCAGCACTGGCTCCGTGGCCATATATAGGAACCTCACAATCGGATTATAGGGGTCAGGACTTACCCATGAGATTATGGCCCTGGCGACTACGATAAAGATATATATGTTTATTATGTAGTGAAGGGCCTGGCCTATGCCTATCACGAGGTTTGCGACGATAAACATTATTTATCCTCCCTGGATAACTGCCTCGAACGGTTGGTTGCCGCCTCGACGGCGGATATGACGTTAGCCCTGAACCCGCCCGCCTCGAGCTTGTGTATGCCCTCTATGGTCGTACCGCCCGGCGAGGAGACCTTATCCTTGAGCACAGCCGGGTGGGACATTTCCTCTATTATCATTTTTGCAGTGCCGTAGACTGTCTGCGCCGCGAGTCTCAACGCAGCATCGCGAGGAAGCCCCATCTTTACGCCGCCGTCCGAGAGCGCCTCTATGAACATCGATACGAATGCGGGGCCGCTCCCACTGAGGCCGGTAACTGTGTCGAGGAGCTTCTCGTCTTCGACTATGTAGGCGATACCGACCGATTCGAATATCTTCTTTACACGCTCCCTCTCCTCGTCGCTCAGACTGGGGCTGCAGTATAGAGCAGCGGCCCCGGCGAGGACGAGCGCGGGAGTGTTGGGCATGACGCGGACTATTTTCGCTTTCTTTTTGAGAACACCGGATATCAGAGAGACCGGTATGCCGGCCGCGATCGAAACTAGCATCTTCTGCGCAGTAATCTTCGCTTTTATCTCATTCACCACTTTCCGGACAGTATTGGGCTTTACGGAGAGGACGACGAGCTCGGATTTGGCCACGAGGTCTTTATTGTCGTGAGTCACTGTGACGCCGTACGCGGATTTCAGATGGTCGAGCCTTTTCTTAACGTTATCGCTTACGATAATGTCGCTCTTCTTATACACGCCTGACGCTATGAGGCCCTTGATCAGTGCCTCCGCCATGTTCCCGCCGCCTATGAAACCTATCTTCGCCATATTATTTTCTGCATCCTGTGTATTATTGCCTCGGCCCGAAAATCGCCGAGCCTACCCTGACTATCGTGGCGCCTTCCTCGATCGCGGCCTCGAAATCGCCGCTCATTCCCATCGAAAGCTCCCTCAGTCCCGGATACGAGACGCCGAGCCTGCCGCTGAGCTCCCTGAGCGTCCGGAAATAGGGCCGGGCGCGTTCGGGATCGTCGAAATAAGGGGGCATAGTCATAAGCCCGCGGACTTCGATCGAGGGAAATTCACCGAGACTTTTTAGAAAACCCTCCGCGTCCTCCTTTTTCACTCCGCCCTTCGTCTCCTCGCCGTCCGTATCGACCTCTATCAGCACCGGCACACTGACTCCAAGAACCGAGGCCTTCTTCTCGATCTCGCGGGCGACGGTGAGTGAATCGAGGGACTGTATCAAACCGACTTCGCCTACCAGGTACTTAACCTTATTCTTCTGAAGCCGCCCTATGAAGTGCCACTCGACGCTCTCGGCGACCGTCCTTTCGATTATCTCCTTCTTGAGCCTGAATTCCTGCGCGTAATTCTCGCCGAATGTCAGGTGGCCGGCCCTCACGGCCTCGAGTATGCGCTCGGGCTCCACCCCTTTCGTGACGGCGACGAGCTTTATCCCGCTTGCGTCCCTGCCGGCTCTCGCCGCTGCTCTTTCTATCCTATCCTTAACGGACCTGAGACTGCCTGCTACATCCATCCTACGAGATCAACTAAACGATTTCCAGTTTTTTCAACGCTGCGAGAAGCTCCGTTACGGGGAGGCCGACGACGTTCGAATACGAGCCCTCGATGCCGCTCACGAGGAAAGAGCCTATCCCCTGAATGCCGTAGGATCCGGCCTTGTCCATAGGCTCTCCGGTCTTAATGTAACCTTCTATTTCGGAAGCCGCAAGGGGTTTTACCCGCACCCTTGTATCGACGACTTCCGAGTGAAGCACCTCATTTTTAGGCCTTACGATCGAAAATGCCGTATATACGTGGTGCTCTTTTCCCGAGAGCTTCCGGAGCATCGAGGAAGCCTCGTCGCGGTCTCCGGGCTTGCCGAGTATCTCGCCGTCCACGACGACTATAGTATCGGCTCCTATGACGACGATGCCGTTTCCCAGGTCCCGCGATACGGACGACGCTTTTTCGAGAGAGACCCTTAGCGCGAACTCTTCCGGAGTCTCATTTCCCGAGGCAATCTCGTGCGAAGACGGGGGCATCACCTCGAACTCGAGACCGAGCGCAGCCAGAAGCTCTTTCCGCCGTGGCGAGGAGGAGGCCAGGATGATTTTATAAGTCATATATTGCGACTGCAGGGCGCGTTTCCAACGATCAATAATAATTCAGGTCGCTGTCTATCCAGTATTTCTCGCCGCCGACGTTCGTGCGGAGTGCGATACCCTGCTTGGTAAGCTGATAAATGACGATGTCGGATTCGAATGGCACATTACCGCTAGCTGCCGAACCCTGTGTTTTGGATTTCAACACAGCATCGCCCTGAACTCCGAAATCCCACCCGCTGCTGATAAACTGCCTCATCACCGCAGGGTTATTGAAGATTATCAGCTCCCTGAAATCGGTAAGCGCCACACCGAGGCCGACTCCTCCCCCGGCCATCCTCATGAATGTAGTTTTTCCGTTCGAATTGTCTGTCACCACCCCGTATCCGTTCCCCGAGCCGAGTATGAGGAGCTGGGTATTGATATTGCTGAAAACGCCGTATCCGGCCGAATTTTTGACCAGGTCCTCCATGTAAGGGCTTTTTTGATAGATCTCCGCGAGGGTATTATCCCTCATCTGGAGTATGTAAGCCCTCTGGGATACGGGGGTGTTGCCCTTGGGCTTAGCGCACCCGAAAAAAGCAAAAGCGGTAAGCAGTACCGAAAAAAGAAGCAAACTTATTCTCATAACATATCTCCTCATACGGGAATTTTGATTACTCATAACACTAAACCGTGTTCTCGAATTATTTATTTTAACTTATTCCCACCCACTCCATAACGGTTAAAATTCGATGCGCCGCTGTCAGGTCTTATTATATCACGGACACTGGCAATGACTGAAAAAGGCACATATAATGTCTTCTTTCCGTAACGCGTCAGCCAATTTCGGTCTCGATGTACAATCACGCAATGAATTCCGGGAAAAAGAGCGGAATCGTAATTCTTACTTCGGCCATAGCCGCCCTCGCCGGCCTGCTGCTGGGTTATGACACGGGGTCGATAAGCGGGGCGCTGGGGTTTATATCGGACGAGTTCCGCCTTGACACGGTGGGGAAAGGCAGCGTCGTCTCGATTGTGCTCATTGGCGGGATAATCGGGGCGTTCATTAACGGCGTATTCGCAGACAGGCTCGGGAGAAAGTTGACCGTGCAGGGGGCGGCGCTCCTCTTCATCGCGGGAGCTGCGGGGTCGGCGTTATCACCCTCGGCAGGCGCGCTTCTCGTTTCGAGGTTCATACTCGGACTCGCGCTCGGTGCGGTTTCCGCTTCCGCACCACTCTACATCGCCGAGATTTCCCCAGCCTCAGGCAGAGGGAGGCTGGTGACGTATTTTCAGCTCGCGATCACAATAGGCATCCTGCTCGGCTATTTCATCGACAGGTCGCTTACAGTATCCGGGGACTGGAGGTTCATGCTCGGGACGAGCGTGATTCCGGCAACAGTATTGCTCTCCGGAATGTTCATACTCCCCCCGAGCCCCAGGTGGCTGATAAAAATGGGGCGAGAGGAGGCGGCGAGAAAAACGCTCCTCAAAATCAGCGGCGGGGACGAGGCGCTGACCGATTCGGAATTGAACGATATTCGGCACGTGCTATCCATGGAAACGAACGGAGGTTTCGCGTATATGCTCAGGCCGCCCGTAAGCCGCGCGCTCGTTACGGGGGTCGGGCTTTTCCTCATACAGCAGTTCGTCGGGATAAACACAGTGATGTATTACGCGCCTTCCCTGTTCAGGGAAGCGGGAATGGAATCGCACGATAGCGCCATCCTTGCGACGGTGAGCGTCGGCGTCATGAACGTGCTCGCGACTTTCATCGCCGTATGGCTCATAGACAAGGCGGGGCGGAAGCCGCTCCTCTATGCGGGCCTCACGGGGATGCTCGTTTCGTTAACGGCGATAGGAGGCGTGTTCGCGCTAGGGGGGTCGGGCGGCGGACTCGAGACCGGTAAAGCGACCGTGATCACCGTCTGGATTTACATAGCATGCTTCGCTTTCTCATTGGGTCCTGTCCCCTGGATCATAATGACGGAAATATTCCCCCTCAACGTAAGGGGCAGGGCCGTGAGCATCGCTACGATGTCGAGCTGGGGGGCCAATCTAATAGTCTCGTTCTCTTTTCTGCCGCTATTAGAAGCGGCCGGGGCGGCGTATACCTACTGGCTATACGCGCTAGTGAGCCTTCTCGGGATAGTATTTGTATGGAGGCTGGTGCCGGAAACGAAGGGCCTGTCACTCGAAGAGATAGAGGAAAGATTGCTGGCTGGAAAAAGGCGGTTTTGACAGCGGGGAAATATATACAACGTCAGCCCTTTCCGTCTATCTCCTGGAAGACCTCTTTGGCGAGCCTGAGACCGTTCAGCGTAGCGGGA
The DNA here is from genome assembly GCA_040754335.1 of Thermodesulfobacteriota bacterium. NCBI lineage: Bacteria > Pseudomonadati > Thermodesulfobacteriota > Thermodesulfobacteriota bacterium. The sequence goes on from JBFMCV010000005.1 coordinate 143,802, forward strand.
AAACCGGCGTAGACAAGGACCTGAATGAGCACTTCGACGACCTCTTCCCGCGTGCAGCCGCAGTTGAGCGCGCCTTTTATATGAATCTTCAACTGGTTGGGCGCAGTCCCTATGGCGGCAAGAGCTGCTACCGCCGTGATCTCGCGTGATTTCATGTCGAGACCGGGCCTCGACGATATCTCGCCGAAGACGAATTCCATCATGTACCGCACCATGTCGGGGGCTATGTCGCCAAGGCTCTCGGCAGTCCTCTTCGAGGCGCCCGGCGAAATCTCTTCGAGTTTCTCAACTCCCCGCTTATATTTATCTTCGGACATTATATCTCTCCCTGACCCTTAACAACGCACCTTATTGCCTCTCCGGTCAAGCTTGAAAACGGCCCCGACCAAGCCTATACTACGGTTTTTCGCCGAGTTTGTAAAGGGGGATAAATGCTCATACTCATAGCGAAGTTCAGGACCAAACCGGAGCGCAGGAAGGAGATGACGGATATGTCGAGAGGGATGCTAGGGCCGTCGAGGAGCGAGGACGGTTGCATCCTCTACGAATTCCTCCAGGACCCGTTCGATCCGGATTCGTTCACGTTTTATGAAAAGTGGAGGAGCAGGCGGGACCTCGACCTGCATTTCGAGATGCCGCACTTCAAGGAATTCGAGAAAAAATTCCCGGAGCTCATAGAAGGACCCGAGAGCGTCGTCGCGTACGAGGTCTCGGGGGAGGAGAGGATTGCGTGAACTCCGAGCCTTTACGAGCGAGCAGGAATTAGGGGGATTTAAAAGGAAAAGAAAAATCCCTCCCGACCTCCCTTTACAAAGGGAGGAATGAAATGCAAAGAAGGACGAGATTGCCGCGGCTCCTTCGGAGCCTCGCAATGACAGAACAAACAAAAAGAAAAATCCTCCCCTGCCCTCCTTTTTCTAAGGAGGGAATTAAAGAAAAAAACGAGATGCTGAAACGAGTTCAGCATGACAAAGACAGATTTCTCGCGCTGCTCGAAATGACAGAACTATGATGTACCCCCCTCACCCTAGCCCTCTCCCACAAAGGGGGAGAGGGAGGAAAAGAACCGTGCTTCGACTAGCTCAGCACGAACGTGTTTGCTGGTTGCGTTATTAAGCAGCGGAAATACGGAGGGAACGGGTACGAGCGCAGGTTGTGCGCCTCAGGGCGAACGGGTTGAGAGGAGAGATTGAGCGGGATTGGACATTAAAGTCCCGGCGCTTTATGATTAACTACCCATGTTTAGGATTGCCGCCGTTATCTTCACAGCCGTTCTGCTAATCACCGGATGCGGGAATAACAACCAGTCGATCGATATAACACAAAAAGACACTCTCAACGTGAACCTGGGGAACGAGCCTCCGACGCTCGACTGGTCGCTCGCGACTGACAGCACGTCCGTCAATATCATCAACAACATAATGGAGGGGCTCACGAAGTTCGGAGAGGACTTCACGCCCGAGCCCGAGCTCGCCGAGAGCTGGGAGGTGAGCGAAGACGGGAAGACGTATACATTTAAAATCAGGGAAGGGGTGAAGTGGACCGACGGGAAACCGCTCACGGCGGGCGACTTCGAATACTCCTGGAAGAGGGTGCTTAACCCGGAGACGGGGGGCGACTACGCGTACTCGCTATACGACGTGGAGAACGCCGAGGAATACAACACGGGAAAGATAACTGACCCGGACAAGGTGGGCGTGAAGGCGCTCGATGACAGGACCCTCAATGTGAGGCTCAAGAGGCCGGCCGCCTACTTCCCGAGCATGCTCGCATTCATAACGACATTCCCCCAGAGAAAGGACGTCATAGAAAAGCACGGGCTCGAGTGGACTGAGCCTGAGAATATAGTCACGCTCGGCCCTTATGCGCTCACGTCGTGGAGGCACCACGACAACATAGTCCTCACGGAATACCCCGGATATTGGGGGGAGAAGCCCAGGGTCAAAAGGGTGAAGCTGATAATGAACGAGAACCCGTCCTCGGCGCTCGCGCAGTACGAGAGCGGGGAGCTCGATTACGCCGACAGCAAGAGCATACCGCCTCTCGAAGTGCCGAGGCTGCGGGACCTGCCCGATTTCACGGCTACGCTCCAGTTCAGGGTCAATTACATCGCGTTTAACGTGGAGAAGCCGCCATTCGACAACCCGCTCGTCAGGAAGGCGTTCGCCGCATCCATAGACAGGAACAGCCTAGTGGGCCTGATACAGGGCGCGGGCGTTACGACGACGTCCTGGATACCCAAGAACATGCTCGGATACAACCCGGATATAGGAATAGAGTTTAACCCGGAGCAGGCGAGAAAATGGCTGGCCGAAGCGGGATACCCGGACGGGAAGGGTTTCCCGAAGGTCACGTTCCTCTGGCCCGACGTGAGCAACAACAGGGTGATAGCGGAAGCGCTCCAGAGCATGTGGAAGGAGTATCTCGGGATCGAGGTCGAGCTAATGAACCAGGAGTGGAAGGTGTACCTGAGCACGATAAACACGGACCCGCCCGAGATACACAGGGCCGGCTGGGGAGCGGACTTCCCTGACCCCCACAACTTCATGTCTATATTCACGTGCATTTCCGGAAACAACAGGACGAGGTGGTGCAACAGGGAGTACGATGCGCTCGTCGAGAAGGCTGCCGAAGAGCCCGAGCCGGGGAAGAGGAAGGAGATATACGACCAGGCGCAAAAGATCCTACTCGAAACAGACGCGCCCGTCGCGCCTTTCTATATATCGAACCAGCAGAACATGATAAAGCCTTACGTGATGGGGCTTAAGCCGAACCCGCTCGACCACATCATATATAAGTACGTGTATTTTGAGGATGGCGTGGTGAAGGATGGGAAGGAAGCGGCGGAGTAGATTCCCGATAAAAGCGTTCGGGAATGACAGAAGGAGAAAATCCACCCTTACCCTCCTTTATGAAAGGAGGGAATTAAAGATGAAAGATTAGTTTCTGAATCGAGTCTGAAATAGCGGAATTGGTGTAAGGTACACCCCCACCCAGATCCCGGATCGGAGTCCGGGACAGGCCCTCCCCCCTCCTGTTGAGGGGGAGGGAATTTTAAAAAGGCTGAAAGAGCAGAGGATGCAGGAAAGTAAATGGTCAGCCTTTGAAGTAGGGGATGATGTCCTTTGCGTATGTCTTGAGCGCCTTTTCGGGGTCGGGGCTGAATCTGTAGAAAAGGACGAAGTGCCTTACGCCCTTGCTTATGTATTTCTCTATCTTTTTGATGCAGTCCTTCGCCGACCCGGTTATCGTGAAGTCGATTATAGCTTCCCTGGGGAAGAACTGGCCTATCTGCCTGAACTTCTGCCTCCCGGCTTCGTCCTGCGGGATGACGTTGAAGTAGTTGAGGCCGTGGTATTCCTCGGGGATATTCACGTCGTATCCCGCTTTCTTTAGCTGGTCCTGCATGACGAGGACGTATTTGAAGGGCTCGAGCGTCTTGTATGCCTCGTCCTCGTTCTTGCCGAGTGAAGTGAACACCCAGAGCGCCGGGTCTATATCTTTCATCTTGCGTCCGGCTTCCTTTGCGCTCTCCTTTATCACGCCCAGATATTCGGCGTAGAGCTTGGGGTTCAAGTCTATCGGGAGCCATCCGTCGCCTAATTCACCGACGAGCCTGAGTCCCTTGGGGGTGTGCGTCGCTATGTACATAGGTATGCGGTTCCTCTTGTAGGGCTTCACCTGCAAAAACGCGTCCTTAAGCTCGAAGAACTCACCCTTGTAATCGACAGGGCCGTCGGCAGCCCAGAGTTTCTGCATCACCTGCATAGATTCCCGGAGCCTCGTGAGGGGCTTGTTCCATTTGATGCCGTAAGCGTCCAGGTTCATTGACTCGCCCACGCCCAGAGTGAGGGTGACTCGACCCTTGGAGAGGTGGTCTATAGATGCCAATCTCTGAGCGAACACGGCGGGGTGCATCCTGTGGGGGTCGGAGACAGTGCCGAGGCTTATATTCTTCGTCATCATCGCGGCCGCGGTCGCAATCGTCCAGGCCTCGTGCGCTTCGGTGGGGGAGACGAAGACCACGTGGTCGGGATACCAGACGGTATCGAATCCGAGCTTGTCCGCCATTACTGAGAACTTGAGAAGCCCGTCCAGATCGGCCCCAGGCATGGGGGCGGAGAGCCCGAACCTTATATCTTTAGCCATTTTTTTTTGCACCTCGCAGTGGATTGTAAAACTCATTATAAACCGAAGCGCGGGAAAAAAACAAGGCTTCGTTTGCACGAGCCGGAGCAAGCGGAAAATAAACGGGCCCGGGATGGATTTCGAAGAACGGCGGATGTTATAATAAGCCCGAAATATCCGGCTTGAGGAGGAAAGCATATGAAATTCGGCGTCGGGCTATTCGGGATGCAGACTCATCAGGAGCTTCCGTACACACACCCGCAGATATACAAGAACACGCTCGAGCAGGTAAAGCTCGCCGAGAAGGTGAATTTCGAATCCGCGTGGATATCCGAGCACCATTTTCTCGACGACGGGTACTGCCCTTCCCCCGCGGTGACGGCGGCGGCGATGGCGGCGGTCACGTCCAGGATAAGAATAGGCTCTGCGGGTATCATACTCCCCCTCCACAACCCGCTGAAGGTGGCGGAGGACGCGGCGGTGGTCGACAACATATCGGACGGGAGGTTCGACCTCGGCGTCGTGCTCGGATACAGGAAGGAGGAGTATGAGGGTATGGGGGTGCCCATGAAGCAAAGGCCCTCGCGAATGGACGAGGGGATAGAGGTGCTTGAGAAGGCGCTCACGGGGGAGAAATTCAGCTACGAGGGGAGGAGGTACAGGTTCGAGAACGCGAAGCTCACGCCGAGGCCAGTGCAGAACCCGATTCCGTTATACGTAGGCGCTTTCGAGGAGCCCGCGATAAGAAGGGCTGGGAGGTTCGGATACCCGCTGCTCATAGGCCCCGGAAGGACAGTTGAAATGGTGAGGGACACGCTCGGGTTCTATAACGACGAGGCGAAGAAGCACGGAAGAGACCCGGATAGGGCTGAGCACATACTACTGAGAGAGACGTTCGTATCCCCCGGCCGGAGGAATGCGGTCGAAGGGGGGAACAAGTATATAATCAGCATGTATAAGTTCTACTTCTCGCTCGGCGTGAAGATGTTCGTCCGGGGGAAGCAGCTCACCGGGTTGGACGACCCGATGTTCAAGCACCTCGCCGAAGACAGGTTCATAATCGGGACGCCCGAAGACTGCGTCGAGGAGATAAGAAAGTACAGGGACGAGCTCGGGATCAGGTACATAGTCTGCCGGATGGTGTTCCCCCAGGCCCCGCACGAGGTCATTTCAGGGCTGATAAAGACGTTCGGGAGGAAGGTCATACCGAATGTCGGGTGAGAAAAGGGGGAGCGCGATGTCCGCGTGTCATCCATTGCAGGTGTCAAGCAATTCGGAGATAAAAGATGATGGAGAGGACAGCATTATATTTTGTGACAGCAATGTATCGTTGGCTGCCCTCATCTTTCTTAAAGACTTGGAATACATAAAGAAGGCAAAATATGTTTTTCTTCTTTTCCTCGATGAAAACACACATAGTGTGTCTTATGAGAAAGATCACGCACTTAGTGTTTAAAAGTACGAGTGAGAATTGTGGCTGAACATACGCACTTCGATCCTTCGACTTCGCTCAGGACAGGCGCGCAATTAAGTATCGGCTCCATTGCTTGACTAAAACTGAGAAGCGACAGAGAGATCATATACGAGTGCAGGTTCTGCGCCTCAGTGCGAACGGGTTTAGTTGAGCAGAGTAGGAGATGAGGATCTCATGCCCGCGGGTGCTCACCCGCCGCCAATTCTGTAATGTCGGGAAAGATAAATCCCGCGCTATTACCTGTCACCCAGGAGAATTTTAACTCTCAATAATTTAACACTTACAATCCATGTCAGCATTACGCTCAATCGACCGCACTTGAATTCTCATTGACGGATAGTTATGATGTTCATGAATTAAAGCTCTTTTGAAAATTTATAGGTATAAGGTGCTTTCAGCTTAAAAGGGAAGTCCGGTGTGAATCCGGCGCAGCCCGCTCGCTGCTGTGAGTAGTCCTTAAAGTCCCCCGCAAGATGCCACTGGAGCAATCGCTCCGGGAAGGCGCGGGAGAGTCCAGAGGCTACGAGCCAGAATATCTGCCTTATAACTGTGAATTTACTTTTCTTCGGGGGGAGAAAGTAAATGGATTTGAAATCCAGTCTGCCTCCCGGCTGCCGCTCGGCTGACCGGGGGTGCCAGTGATAAAAATTTTCTTATCGGCTCTTCTGTTAATCTTCTCCGTAACCGCATCGGCTCAGGAAGAGAAGGGGGAGACCCTCGAAGAGGTAGTCGTCGAGGACACTCCCATAGAGCCGCCACTCGATTACCCGTCGGCCTTTTCGACAGTAATAGACCTCGAAGACTTTCAGGGCGAGTACAGCACCGCTTCCGAAATCCTCTCATTCTCTCCGGGCGTCGTCGTACGCGATTACGGAGGGTTCGGACAGTTAAAGACAATGTCCATCAGGGGCTCGTCTAACGACCAGGTTGTGATACTGCTAGACGGCGTGAGGCTCAACAGCCCTATCGGCGGCGGGGTGGACCTTTCCACGATACCCGTCAATTACGTGGACAGGTTCGAGATAATAAGGGGCGGGGCTTCGGCGCTGGCGGGGACGGACGCGATAGGGGGCGTGGTCAACATCGTTACGAAAAAACCGGACAAGCCCTTCACGTTCGGCTCTGTCACGTACGGCTCCTACGAGACTTTCGGATTTAACGCGTCGAGAGCGCAGAAAATCGGAAACTTGAGCTACCTCGTCTCCTTCACGCACGCGCAGAGCAAGGGGGATTTCAAGTTCAAATCGGTGAACGACCTCATACTCACACGTATAAACAACGAGTTCCACTCCGAAAGCCTCCTCGTCAAAGGCGCTTACGATGCTGGGAACGGCTGGGAGATCGAGGCTCTCAACGAGTTCTTCTACGATGACAGGGGCGTCCCCGGGTTGGGAGAATTCCAGCAGCCCGACGCGAATCAGAAAGATTTAAGAAACCTCACGAGCATAAACATATCCAAGGAGCAGTTCATAAGGCCCGACATGGACCTCGACGTGCTCATATTCAACAGGTTCGACGACCTCAAATTCAAAAACCCGGAGCCGACCGTCGGTCTTCCTATCGATACGCTCAGCAAAACGTATTCATTCGGCATAAACCCTCAGCTCACGTGGTTCGCACCTTATAATCAAGTTTTTACGTTCGCGACGGAGCTCAGGGAAGACATCCTGGAAAGCAACGATTTCGGCGACCCCGACAGGTTCACGTTCAGCCTGTTCGCGTCCGACGAAATAAACCTGTTAAATGACATGGTTGTTATCAATCCCATCATACGGTACGACCTCTGGAGCACGAGACAGGAGGAGACGACGACGGATTCGGGCATCTCGGCCAGGCTCGGAGTGATAGTCACGCCGCTCGATTACCTGTCGTTCAAGGCGAACGCCGGACGCTCGTACAGGGCCCCGAGCTTCGGCGAGCTATTCTTTCCGAACGAGGGGTTCATAAGGGGGAACCCCGACCTGAAGCCCGAGACCGCCTACGATTTCGACGTGGGCTTAATACTTTCGCACCCGCGCGGCGCGCTCGAGGTCACGTACTTCAGGAGCCACATAGACGACCTCATACTTTTCGTCTTCATAAGCGCGCAGACAATCGAGCCCCAGAACGTCGGTAACGTGGACGAGCAGGGTATAGAGACGAGCCTCGTGCTCAGGCCGTTTAAGTATTTCGAGCTCTTTGCGGGCTACACGTTCCTCGACGGAGAGATAAACGAGACGGGGGCGCAGCTCCCGGGAAGGCCCAGGAACAAGTTCGACCTAAGAGCGGTGCTCGACTTCAATTACCTCTCGCTCTTCTGGGAGACACACTACGTCGACAGGATACCTGTAAGCGCATTCCCCGATTCGAAGACGACCCCCGCCCGGACGACTTACGACATAGGCGCAAAAGCTGAGTGGAAGCAGTTCTTCGTCACGTTCGAGATAAAGAACCTTCTCAATAACCTCGACGTGAGGGACGCCCTCGACTTCCCTCTGCCGGGGAGGACATATTTCGCAACGGCGGGAGTGAATTTCTGAATGATTAAACAAGAAAAAAGAACCATCTTTACAGGAGGGATTTGAAATGAAGACATTATTTTCAGTTCTACTTTTAGTTATGACCTGTCTTGTGATAACGGCGTGTGAGGAAACAAGCGGGGGCGGAGGGTTCGTTCCGACCGGCGCCATACTCGCGGTCGCCGAGAAACCGGGTGCCGAAGAGACTATAAAAGTCGGCGGGCTTCCGGGCGCAGTGCCTCCGGGGAGCCTGGTCGAGGTGACTAACCTCGATACGGACGAGACAGAGACAACGACCGGGAACCCGGACGGGAGCTTCGACCCTACTTTTACGGGTAGCACAGACGACGAGTTCAACGTGCTAGTGACCGACGAGGGCGAGGTCGTGGAAGATATCGTCATCGGCGTTACGCTGCTCTCGGAATCGGTCGAGGAAAACCTGGCCCCTCTGGGCAGCGTTCCCGCAGACATAGAGATAAGGGGCAACAGGGCATACGTCGTAAACGGGTTCTCGGACAATATCCAGGTATTCGATCTGAGCCAGGACCCGCCTGACCTGATAGGCACCATCGTTGTGCCGCCGGGGTCGAACCCGATAGACATGGCGTTCGTCGACGATACTCACGCCTACGTTGCGAACAACATAGGGCAGAGCGTCGCGCGCGTCAACGTCAACACGCGTATCTGCGAGGTGCTGATAGTGAAAGCGGGGCAGGGAGGAGCTACCGCGCCCTGCCAGAGCGTTATCACCGTCGCGGGAACGCCTTTCGAGGAGCCTGTCGGGGTAGCTGTGACCAACGGAAGGGTGTACGTCACCAACAATAACCTCGACGAGAATTTCAATCCGATGGGAAACGGATTCATCTCCGTCCTGAACTCTACGAACAGCCAGTTCATTACTACGATCCCGGCCTCGGGCGTAAACACGACGAGCATGGCCGTCATTGGAAACACGATCTATGCCATGAATAACGGGGCCGTGCTTTTCGATCCCGATACCAATGAATTTACGTGCGATTTCGATTTCCAGCCCTCGATCGATCTCATCAACTCGCAGACGAACGTTCTGTTCGATAATATCGCCATACCGCTCAGCCCCGAGAATCCGACCGTCTGTCTCCCGAACCCGCTCGTCGCGACTCCCGACGGGAGGTTCGGCTATACGGGACTGGGACTCGTAGGCGCGCTGCTGAAAGTGGACCTGATTTCAGGGGATGTTGTCAACGGCACGGACGACCCTATCGTTATTACAGACCTCGATTCACTCAACCTCACGGCTGACATTGCCATAAGGGACGATCTTCTCTTCACGACGCTTTTTCTTACCGACCAGATAGCGGTAGTCGATACAGACACCGACGAAGTGAACCCGTTCCCGTACATAGCGCCGTTCCCCGCGGGCATAAGGGCGTTCGACCCCGGCTCGAACTTCTTCGACGGGGTGCAGTCGCTCGCGATAAGGCCCGGGACGCCGGGCGTGAACTTTTCGGGGCCCGATATTTTCTTCATCACCGGCATAAGCGAGCAGCTGGGCTCTGTCGACTCGACCCTGGGCTTGCTCGAGTAAAGGCGTTTGCATATACGGAGAAAGCGGTAATGATAATCTGCCGGGGGAGGGGACGTGAAGTCCTCTCCCCGAAACCGTACGAGGGAGGCGTAGACAAATGCGCATATGCTCATTCCTTCCGAGCACGACCGAGATACTTTACGGGCTCGGCCTGGGCGAGAGCGTGACGGGCGTGACTCACGAATGCGATTATCCGCCCGAAGCGAGGGAGAAGAAGAGGGTCATATTGAGCTTTATAGACCCCGGGAAACTGTCGAGCCGCGAAATAGACGAGCTCGTGAGCCGGAACGCCGCACAGGGAAAAAGCACGTACCTCATAGACAGGGACGCCCTCAGGGAAGCCGACCCCGACCTCATACTGACGCAGGAGCTATGCCAGGTGTGCGCAGTATCGGGGAACGAGGTTACGGAGGCGGTGGAGGCGCTCGGGAGGAATCCGGAGATCATCTCGCTCGAGCCGAGGACGCTCGGCGAGATAATGGATACCATACTCGTCATAGGCGAAGCGACGGGTACGGGGGAAAGGGCGCGCGAGGTCACGGAAAAGCTCACGCAGAGGATAGAGAGGGTGAAGTCGCTCACGGGAGACGTAAGGGACCGCCCCAGGATCTTCTGCCTCGAATGGCTCGACCCGCCCTACGCCGCGGGACACTGGGTGCCGGAAATGGTCGAGATCGCCGGCGGACAACCCGGCATCGTCAAAGCTGGAGAGCCGTCTTTCAGGGTCACGTGGAAGGATATAGCGGACTTCGCCCCCCAGATGCTTTTCATAATGCCGTGCGGATACGACATAGAAAAAACCATGGGCGAGATCGAAACACTCACGACACACGACGAGTGGTTTTCTCTCCCTTCGACGGGCAAGGGGGAGATCTACGTATTCGACGCGAACTCCTATTTCAGCAGGCCGGGGCCGAGAGTCGTCGACGGGCTCGAGATAATGGCGAAGACCATACACCCCGAGCTCATGAAAGGCTACGAGCCTCCGCCGGATTCGGTCGTCAACCTGAGGAACTACATGCAGTTCGAATTATTCCTGGGATAGAAATGATCAAGAAAATTTTATTAAGATTTATCATACCCGCGGTACTGGCAGCATCGTTTCAGAGCGCCCATTCAGGCGAGGGGCCCGAGCGCATAGTCTCACTCTCGCCTAACCTGACGCACATCATATACGCTCTCGGGGAGCTCGACAGGGTGGTAGGCGTGACGCTTTACTCGGACTTCCCCCCTCAAGCAAGTGAGCTGCCCAATGTCGGGGGCTGGATAAACCCTAATTACGAGGCGATATTGGCGCTCAGGCCCGACCTCGTCATACTCATGAAGGACCAGGACACAATATTCGGGGCGAAGCTGAGGGAGCTCGGCTTGAAAACCCTCGTCACGGACAGCAACGATTCGGTCAGCGATATAATGAAAACTATCTTATACCTCGGTGATGTATTGGGCAAGGAGGCGGAAGCTCGAAAAATCGTCTCGGATATGGAATCGGCGCTTGATAAAATCGGGCGGAGGACGGAGGGGGCGCCGAAGAAGAAGGTGCTCCTCGTCGTCGGGAGGAACCCGGGGACGCTCGAGGACATCTACGTCATAGGAAGGAACAACTATATAAACGAGCTTATAGGGATAGCCGGAGGGGTGAACGCGGTAGAGAACACGAGGCTCTCGATAAAAATAACGAAAGAGGCGATTCTCACGCTCGACCCCGACGTCATCATCGAGATAAACCACGAGAAGCTCGACAAAGAGAAAGAAATCCTCGGCACATGGAGCACGCTCAGCCAGTCGAGGGCGGTGAAGGACGGGGAGGTCTATATACTGCCGAGCACCGTGGTACTGCATCCGAGCCAGACGATCGTAGAGGGCACCCAAGTGCTTACGGAAGTGCTCCACCCGGAGCTCAAGGATACGTATGGAACCGGTAATTGAGTGCAGCCGTGTCTCCTTCTCGTACGGATCGGGAGAGATACTGAGAGATATTAACCTCCGTTTCGCGGGGGGAAAGATGCTCGGCGTACTGGGCGCGAACGGGGCGGGCAAATCTACTCTGCTTAAAATACTCACAGGCATACTCAGGGCGCAAACGGGGAGCGTTCTGTTCAACGGCAAACCCCTCCCTGGCTACGACAGGAGGGAGATCGCAAAGCGAATAGCCTACATCCCGCAGGACCCTGTTTTCGCGTTCCCGTTCACGGTCTCGGAAGTGATACTCATGGGCAGGGCGCCTTACATAGGCAGGTTCGAATTCGAAAGGGAGATGGACCTCGAAGCGGCGGAGAGGGCGATGGATACGGTCGGAATCTCTCATCTAAGGGACAGGCTCATCACGGAGACGTCCTCGGGGGAAAGGCAGCTCTCGTCCATAGCGAGGGCGCTCGTGCAGGAGCCCCGGGTGATGATACTCGACGAGCCCGCGACGTTTCTCGACATAAGGCACAGGAACGAGATCATGAGCCTCCTCCGGAAGCTCAAGGAAGAGCGCGGGATACTGATCATCGCGGCAACGCACGACATATTCACTGCGCTCTTTTATTTCGACGAGATAATAATGATCAAGAACGGGAGCGTATTCGCGGAGGGCCCCGTAGACGCCGTGATAAACAGGGAGAACCTGAGCTCGCTCTACGGTATAGACGTCACTGTCAGGAAGGAAGGCGGAAAGGTCTTCATATACCCCGGAGATTGATCGGGGGAGAAACAATCAGGCTCACTAACGGTGAATATGGCCGCAAAGAAAAAATTCATTATCGCGCTAAGCCTCTTGCTCCTTCTCTGGGTCGTCACGGCAGCCGTGAGCGTGCTGTCGGGAACTTACGAGAAGAGCATCATCGGCGCGCTATTCAGCGGAGACGAGCTCGCGGGCACGATCTTTTACAAGATAAGGATACCGAGGGTGCTGATGGCGACAGTAGCCGGAGGAACGCTCGCGATATGCGGCGCCGCGCTACAGGCCCTCTTCAGGAACCCCCTCGCTTCGCCCTTCACGCTCGGCATATCGGGCGGAGCCTCCCTTGGAGCGCTCATAGGGATAAGGCTGGGACTCGCTGCCGGCATTCTGGGTTTTTCCATGGTTACTGTCCTTGCGTTCCTCTTTTCGCTCCTGACAATGCTGTTCGTTTACTCGGTCTCCAAGGTGGGAGGGGTGGTAGCCACGGGACGCCTGCTGCTCGCGGGAGTCGTAATGAATTTCCTCTACTCGGCATTCGTCCTGTTCATACAGTTCTTTTCCAACTTCACGGAGTCGCTCCAGACAATGAGGTGGATAATGGGCAGCCTCGACGTGGTGGGGTTCGACGAGGTATGGAAGACGCTCGTATTCGTGATGCCGGGATGCGCGATACTGCTGTCGATAACGAAGGACATGAACCTCTTCGGCCTGGGGGACGACGTCGCGTCTTCGCTCGGTGTGAACGTAAAGAAATTGCAGAACCTTATCTATTTCGCGACTTCGCTTTCGGCCGGGGCCGTAATATCCGTGACGGGACCGATAGGCTTCGTAGGACTGGTGATTCCTCACATACTGAGAATGATCCTCGGGGTGGACAACAGGATCATACTCCCCTGCTCGTTCCTCCTCGGAGCGTCTTTCCTGACGGCCGCGGATACGGTCTCGAGGACTCTTATATCACCGGTCGAGATACCGGTGGGAATAATTACAGCCTCTCTTGGCGGCGTATTCTTTCTCTGGCTGCTTATAAAGTCAAAGAAAGAGGTTATCGTTTAGACGTTCAATCCTTTATTTCAGAGGCGATTAATTAAAACGACGGGAGATAAACGCCCCGCTGAGTTCCAATCAACTGCCCGGAGCCTTGAAGGGATCGACCTCTCCCGAGGGCTGAGAAGGGGGCGCGGGAGACCCTCCGGTCTCCGGTGCAACCGCTGATTTAAAAGGATCGGCACCGCCGGATGGAGCGGATGGAGCGGGGGGAGCCTGCGGCGGCGGCGGGGCCGCGCTGGCTGCCGCAGCCTGACTCCCCTGCGGCTGCATAAACCGCCATATTACAAAGGCCAAACCTACTATAATCAATGTCCACATCATTTCTAAATTTCCTCCGTAGAGAATATTCAGTCTCAAAAAGCAATCATAAAACCGGCACCCTCGGAATGAATGCCTCTCCAGTCTATGACTGAGGCTGCATGAACTTCCATATTACAAAGGCCAAACCTACTATAATCAATGTCCACATCATCTCCGGGTTTCCTCCTTTATTTAATATTCAGTTCAAGTAATGCGGCAGCAGTGCATAATCCTATGGCGGAACGCGCACGCCGCTTCATTAATATTTTTGAAATTCACCCCTGACGGAAAACCGCCTGCTACTTTGATACTAATAAATTTGACATGCCCGTGTCAAGCTAAAATATTCTGCAGGGGAGGATTAGAGGTTTCCTTCGGTCGATAACACCGGGAATCGTCACGGACTGGCTAATTTTCCCGCATACAGCAATATTATAGTGATATCGGGACAACCGGAGGCAGGCTTGTTATCAATTCTCCTAAGGCCGTTTATGAATAAAAACAGCAGTATCAGGGATTGGCCCGAATTTCATCCCGATACGGAGCTCTCTCTATCGCTTATAGATTCGGGGTGCCTTTTCGTGCTGATGGACGGTAAAACCGCCCTTGTGATAAAAGGAAGCACGGAGGAGATTCGGTTAATGAAAGAATTTCAGGCTATTACGCTCGATTTCGAGCTCATCGAAAGGCCCGAGTTCCCTTCGCTTGCGTTTTACCCGAGTCTCGAAACGAAGAGCGGGAGGCCGTTCAGGTTCGAATATTTCTTCAGCACGGAGTCCGGGGATGAAATGAACGTCCTCAGAAAAATGTGTGAAGATAAGCGCTTCGACATTATTTTATACGGTTCCGCACCCGAATTAGTTATACGCGCGGAGATTCCGGAGGGACAAGCCCGCGACTTGAGGGCGATATTGACGAAGGCAGGCGGTTAGTTTGACAAATATGCCGATTACCTGATACTATTCCCCTCAACCGTTTAAGGAGAAATATAAAGTTGAGTTTTGTTAGGTTCTTAGGAACCGGTTCGTCAGCGCCCGAGAAAATATTGTCCAATTTCGATCTGGAAAAGATCGTCGATACCACTGACGAGTGGATCCAGACAAGGACCGGAATAAGGGAAAGAAGGATAGCCGAACCGGACGTGGCTACGTCCGATATCGCTTATGAGGCATCGCTCAAGGCCCTCGAGAGCTCGGGTGTGGACGCACGGGACCTGGACGGGATAATCGTCGGGACCGTCACGCCCGACTACCTGTTTCCCTCGACGGCTTGTATACTCCAGAGCCGTCTCGGCGCTAAAAAAGCGTTTGCGTTCGACCTCCTCGCCGGATGCTCGGGATTTCTGTACGCGCTACAGGCCGGGAAGGGAATAATAGGCTGCGGGGACGCGAAAAAGCTTCTCATCATCGGCGCGGAGACGCTTTCCAAGATAATGGACATGGAGGACAGGACCACATGCATCCTCTTCGGGGACGGAGCTGGAGCAGCCGTCATTTCGGCGTCGGATGCGCCGGGAATCATGTCGACCTGCCTCGGGGCGAACGGGGACGACTGGGAGCTGCTATGCATGCCGGGAGGGGGATCGCGCATACCGCCGAGCGAGGAGAGCATAAGGAGCAGGGCTCACTTCCTGAAGATGAAGGGGAAAGAGGTATTTAAAGAGGCCGTAAAGGCTATCGAGTCTTCTTCACTCGAAGCGATAAGAAGGGCCGACATCACGCCCGGGGAGATAGACCTCTTCATACCCCACCAGGCGAATTACAGGATACTGGAAGCGGTAAGGAAGCGCGTGGGGCTTCCCGAAGAGAAGGTTTTCAGCAACCTGGACAGGTACGGAAACACGTCCTCCGCATCCGTCCCGCTCGCGCTCGACGAAGCGGTGAGGTCGGGAAGGATAAAGGAAGGGGATACGATACTCATATCCGTGTTCGGCGCGGGCTTCACGTGGGGCGCTGCAGTCGTGAGATGGTGAGCGCAGCCGCAGTCCCCGAATAATCCGCCCCATGCCGTGAATGCAGTCCCCGCGAGATTTTGTCAGTTCGATTTTTCCTGCGTAAAATTAAGAGCCTACCTGTACCCGGTTCCTTTCCCCACAGGAGATGAAGAGCCATAATCAGCCAGATAATTGACGTAGTCCTCCCTGTATTCCTGATCGCGCTCGCGGGCTATTTCTTCGGCAAATGGAGAAAGATAGACCTCACCCCGATCAACGACTTCGTGATATACCTCGCCACTCCGGCCCTCATAATATCATCGCTATCCAGGGACACCATAGAGATATTCCTTGCGGGAAAGGTGTTCGTCTCGGTCTGCATCATAATCGGCGTTTCGCTCGTTATATGCCTAGGGATAATAAGGGCGCTCAAACTGCCGGTCAAGGTCTATCTGCCCCCGGCGCTCTTCGCGAATACCGGGAACATGGGCCTTCCGCTGGTGCTGTTCGCATTCGGCGAGGCCGGGTTCAACGTGGCGATACTCTACATGGTCTCGACCACTATACTCCACTATACGCTCGGGATACTGATACTGAATTACGACGAAAGCCCGTTCGAGATATTCAGGCTCCCGCTCGTTTACTCGGCCATAGCGGGGGTGCTGCTGAGCGTCTCGGGGTGGGAGATGCCGACCTCGGTGTTCAGGGCATTCGATCTGCTCGGAGAGGCGAGCATACCGACGATGATATTCGCGCTCGGATACAAATTATCCGAGGTTGCACTCACGGACGTGAACAAGTCGTTCCTGGTGGGGAGCATGAGGATATTCTTCGGGGTCGTTCTGGGCATTCTGACCGTATCCATATTCAAGCTCGACGGCGTTGCGTCCAAGGTAGTGATACTCCAGTCGGCGATGCCTCCCGCGATATTCAATTTCGTTCTCGCCGAGAAATACAATCAGGATTCCGAGAGGGTGGCGTCGATCATTCTCGCGGGGACCCTGATCTCGGTCATCACAACGCCCGTTATCATCGCGTTTCTTTTGAACTGACCGCATACCCGCTATCTGCCGCCGAGGCATTCGACCTTTATTATGGGCACGTCGAATACGTGGTATTCGGAATCGTAGATGAAGCCCCTGCCATCTTCGACATAGGAAACGCTCTCCTGCTGGGGAAGAGACATTAATTTTATTACGCTGTAGTCCTTGTCCCTGACAAGCCTATCGGCGGGCTTAAGCCCTGACGCGGAGAGGTCGGTATCGAACTCGTACGCGTCCTCGTAAGTGAGCACGAGGAAGGTCTTGCCGGAGGGCGCTATGTCGAACGACGTAACCACGCCTCCGAACGGGGAGCCGGATCCGTTGAGACGTGGAAGGTCGAGCTCGCCTGCGTATTCGAGCTTCAGCACTCCGTCACCCGCGTTTTCCCAGCTCTCTTTTTCTATTTTAAAGAGCTTTGCCGGGTAGGACTCCATTTTATCGAGGTCTTCCTCCTTCGTGAATATGTAAATATCGCCGTTCGGATGGACGGCCATGCCCTCGGCGTTATGAGGACGGTCGGGATATTCGAGCTTCAGTATTTTGAGCGGAGCGTAGGAGCGTCCGTAATCCTGAAGCTCCTCAATTATAATTATGCGGACGAACTTTCTTCTTTCGTTGTTGTCTCCGATGTCAGCGATGAAAAAACAGGTTTTCCCCGAGAAGCAGGGGCCGAGGGAGGCGTCCTCGAAGTCGGACCCCAGGGCGTTAAAGCCCTCTATCCTGACGGCTTTGGCGTTGCCGCCACTCATTTCACTTATGTAAAAGTAGGGGCCGCTCCCGGAATCGTTTACGTGGTAGAGCCTGCCCGGAAACTTCCCGGAGACGGCGATGCCGCTCGCTTCGTCTATCTGGAGATAGTCGAGAGCGCCCGCTTTTTCCCCTTCCCCCCACTTTTTGCAAAGACCCGCGCGTCCCTCGGATGCTGCCGATACGAGCATGATCGCAGTAAGAACAATCGCCGCGGCGCCGGCCGACAGCCTTGCTGTTAAATGATGCGTCATCGATGACTCCCCGGTCTCAATAATTGCTGTACAATTTTACCTCAGCTATTTATCAGGCAAAATTACTTTTTAACGTACTGTCGTATATCGTTATCAGAGAGCCATGGCCGTAGAAAAGATCAAAGGAAACGCGAAACCCTTAATCGGCGAGCTGACCCCGCCCGGGGACAAGTCGGTCTCGCACAGGTCGCTCATAATAGGGTCTCTCGCCGGAGGTATAACCGGGGTGAGCGGGTTCCTCAACTGCGAGGACACTATCTCCACGGCGAACGCGATGAGGAAACTGGGCGTCGATATCGACATAAACGGCAGCGACGTAAAGATAGCCGGGAAGGGGCTTTCAGGCCTGAGCGAGCCCGGAGACGTCATCGACGCGGGGAACTCCGGCACGACTACGAGGCTGTTAACGGGACTATTGAGCGCGCAGGGGTTTTTCACGGCCGTCACCGGAGACAAATACCTGAGGGCGAGGCCCATGAAAAGGGTAGTCGACCCCCTGAGAATGATGGGAGCAAGGATTACAGGCAGGGAGGGGGGCAACAAGCTGCCTATAGCGATCGATGGGGGCGCCCTGAAGGGCATATCGTATAAACTCCCGGTAGCGAGCGCGCAGGTGAAATCCGCCCTCTTGCTTGCGGGACTCTATGCGGAAGGGGAAACCGAGGTCATCGAGCCCGAGCCCACGAGGGACCATACGGAAAGGATGCTTTCTCACTTCGGCGTGAAACTGAATAAGAACGGGAACAGCGTCAAGATAACCAGACAAGGGGAATTCACGGGACGCGATATATCAGTTCCCGCCGACATGTCTTCGGCTGCGTTCTTCATAGTCGGGGCGCTCATCAACCCCGGCTCGGAGCTTCTGATAAGGAACGTCGGCGTAAACCCGCTCAGGACGGGCGTAATCGACGTGCTAAGGCGTATGGGCGGGAATATTGAAATAACGGGCGAGAGGGAGGTTTCGGGTGAGCCGGTGGGGGACATACTCGTAAAGTCGGGAGGTCTTCACGCCACCGTAATAGATGGGGATATGATACCGAAGGCAATAGACGAGCTCCCGGTGATAGCGGCAGCGGCATGCTTTGCCGAGGGCGAGACTGTGATCAGGGACGCGAGAGAGCTGAGGGTAAAGGAAACGGACAGGATAAAGGCGATGACGGCCGAGCTCAGGAAGCTAGGCGCCAGCGTGACAGAATCCGAGGACGGGATGTCGATAGCGGGCGGGTCGAAGTTAAAAGGAGCAAAGTGCTCCAGCTGGGGCGACCACAGGATCGCGATGGCGATAGCCGTTGCCGCAACCCGGGCGAGCGGAGCGACAGAGATCGACGGCGCCGAGTGCGTTTCCGTGTCGTTCCCAGGCTTTTTCGACGCGCTCAGGCGGCTTTGAATAAATAATTTTGTTATAACAGGCAGTTATATGATAATCGCCTTTCCAACTAACTATAAGTACTGACATGATAATAACGATAGACGGCCCGTCGGGCGTAGGGAAAAGCACCGTATCGAAATCGGTCGCGCGAAGACTCGGCTTCACGTATCTGGATACCGGTGCGATGTACAGGGCGGTCGCGCTCCGGGTCAAGCGTGATTCGATAGATATAGACGACGAAAAGGGGTTCGAATCACTCCTTAATAATACGGAAATCGGTTTCGCCAGGAACGAAAACGGCGAACTCGTCATAATGCTTAACAAGGAAGACGTCACCGACCAGATAAGGACGCCCGAGGTCTCGAAGCTGTCGTCGGACGTCGCGACCAAGAGGGCTGTGAGAATAAAGCTCGTACACCTGCAGCGGGAAATGGGGAAAACCGGCAATATAGTAGCCGAAGGAAGGGACATGGGGACTTACGTATTCCCCGACGCCCCGTTCAAGTTTTACCTGGACGCTTCCCTCGAAGTAAGGGCGCGGAGAAGGTGGAACCAGCTCGCGCAGTCAGGCAGCGTCGCCGACATAGAAAGCGTGAAAAACGAAATAATAAGGAGGGACGCGCAGGACATGGAGCGCTCGGAGTCTCCCTTGCGTCCCGCCGTTAATGCGGTCATAATAGATACGGCAAATCTGTCGCCTGATGAAGTCACGGACAGGATTATCAAAGAAGTTCAAGGTTAGTAAAAGTTTTTAACGCTACCTAATTCTACTTCCTAAAATGAAATCAAACAGTTAGTTTTAATAGATATATAAGATAAGAAGGAAGGTCTATGGCAGAAGAAAAAGATTTCGCGGAATTGGTTGATGAAAGCATGAACGTGCCGGACAAAGGGAAGCTCTTTAAGGGGCTCGTCGTCCGCGTAGACGGGGACGATGTATTCATAGATTTCGGCTCGAAATCGGAGGGAGTGGTCCCTGTCCGGGAATTTTACAATAAAAGCGGAATACCGGACGTAAACGTCGGGGATGAAGTCGAGGTTATGTTCGACAGCTGGGCAAACGAGGGACTGCCGAGGCTTTCCAGGATAAAGGCGGAACAGATAAAGGAAAACAAGCGAATACAGGAGCACTTCGATAAGGGCGAGCTCATAAAGGCAAGAATCACGCAGAAGGTTAAGGGCGGGGTCATCGCCGATATAGGGGATAAGATCGAGATAAGGGCTTTTATACCCGGCTCTCAGATCGACATATCGCCCAGGCAGGACCTCGACAGCCTTATCGGGGAGACGATAGAGGCGAGGATCATAAAGCTCGCCGGGAACGACATCGTGCTTTCGAGGAGGGTCTACCTAGAAGAGGAGAGGGAGGTCCTTAAAAAGGAAACCCTTTCCAGGATAGAGGCAGGCAAGGAGATGTCGGGAAAAGTCGTCAACATAATCAACCAGGGCGCATTCGTCGACCTGGGCGGAGTCGAGGGCTTCGTACCTGTAAGCGAGCTCACGTGGGGAAGAGTCGGACACCCTGGCGACGTACTTTCGAGAGACCAGGTGATAAAAGTGAAGGTACTCAAGATAGATGAGGGGAATAAAATAACCCTGAGCTTGAAGGACACCACACCAGACCCGTGGGCGGCGGTGAAGGAAAAATACAGACCGGGTACGCACATCAAGGGAAAAGCCGTCTCGATAACTGATTTCGGGGTGTTTGTGGAACTGGAGCCCGGCGTCGAAGGCCTCGTTCACATCTCCGAGATCACATGGACGAAAAGGTTCCGCCACCCGAAAGAGATCGTGCAGGCCGGAAGCGCCGTTGAAGCGGTCGTCCTCGACGTAGACAGCGGGAACAGGCGTATATCACTCAGCCTGAAGCAGATAGAGCCGAGTCCATGGCAGATTTTCAAGGAGAAAAATCCTTCCGGATCGAGGATAAAAGGCGTAATCAAGAACGTTACGGACAAGGGTATCTTCGTCGAAGTGGACGAGAATATAGTCGGGCTCGTGAGGCCGGACAATATCTCCTGGAAAGGAAGGGTTAACCCGGAGGAATCCTTCGAGAAAGGGAGCGAAATTGAGGTAGTGGTGCTCAACGTGGACGACAGGAATCAGAGGATCGGTCTCGGTCTCAAGCAGCTTGCGGCCGATCCATGGGAAGAAGTCCAGAAAAAGTATAAAACCGGCCAAACACCCGTAACGGGGAAGGTCAAGGACATCAAAGAAAGCGGAATAGTTGTCGAGCTCGAAGAAGGCATAGAAGGATACATCAAAGCGAACGAGCTAAGTCAGGAGAAAGGGCAGAGGGACGCGACTAAAAGCTTCAGCGTCGGAGACGAAATTACGGCACTTGTGACGGGGTTCGATAAAAGGAAGCGGCAGATTAACCTCAGTAAAAGAAAATACGACGACTGGCAGGAGAAGGAAAGGGTATCGAATTTCATGTCGTCCCAGGGGGAGCCGACGGTCAAGCTGGGAGACGTGCTCAGGGATAAGCTCAAGCAGATCAATAACGACGAGGTGATCTGAGGGTGCGGAACGTATTCGTCGTGGTGGCGGTGCTCGTCCTGCTCTTTTTCACGTTCATTGCAGGGCTGGGCTGCGGTCTTCTCATGTCGGGCGGCGACGGGTTATCGAGCGCAGACAGGGTCGCGGTGCTCAAGGTCGAGGATATCATTCTCGACGACCAGGTATACATAGACAGTCTGGATAAGATCAAAGAAGATAAAAAGGTAAAAGCGGTAGTCGTCAGGATCGAATCCCCTGGCGGGGCCGTAGGGCCTTCACAGGAAATCTACAGCGAGCTGAAGAAGCTCAGGAACGACATGCCGGTCATTGCGAGCATAGGGAACGTCGGCGCTTCCGGGGGCTATTACATAGCTTGCGCAGCGGAGAAGATCTTCGCTAACCCCGGGACGATAACGGGGAGCATAGGCGTCGTCGCCGAGTTCGCGAACTATGAAAAGCTCCTCGAATGGGCAAGGGTGGACGTGGAAGTGATAAAGAGCGGTAAATATAAGGACGTAGGCTCCCCGTACAGGGAAATGACCCCTGAGGACCGGGAATACATGCAGGGATTGATAGACAACGTCTACTCCCAGTTCAAGTCGGCTGTCGCCGAATCGAGGGGACTCGGGCCAACGGAAGTCGATAAAATCGCAGACGGGAAGATATTCACCGGGGAGCAGGCGAAGAAGCTCAGGCTCATCGACGAGACGGGCACTATAAACGACGCCATAGACCTCGCGGCGAATATGGCCGGGATAAAGGGAAAACCAGACCTCGTCTATTACCCGAAAAAGAAATCCCAGTTCCTCGAACTCCTGGAATCGAGGCTCGACATACCCGGCATCACGAGCATGCCTTCCAAATACAGCTTTGGACTTTTCTATCTGGTTGATATAATTAACTGATTATGAAAGTGCTCTGGGCGCCCTGGAGGCTCAAATACATAATCGGGGATAAGGAAGAGGGCTGTATATTTTGTAAAAAGCCCAAAGAAGGGAATGACAAAGATAATCTCATATTATATACTGGTGAGACCAGCTTCATTATAATGAACCGTTACCCCTACTCGAACGGGCATCTTATGACAGTCCCATACAAACACACGAATAATTTCTCGGATCTCACCCGGGAAGAAAAGCTCGAGCTGATGGACCTCACCGCAAAATGCATCGAAATACTTCAAGTCATAAAGCCCGAGGGGTTCAATATCGGAATGAACCTCGGCAAAACGGGCGGGGCAGGCATCGACGACCATCTCCATTTCCACATCGTCCCGAGATGGAGCGGGGACACTAATTTCATGCCTGTAATCGGAGACGTGCGGGTTATGCCCGAATACCTCGAAGACACTTACGAGACGCTAAGCAAGCATTTAAAATCTTTAGAGAGGTGACGAGATGAGATATATAAAAGTCCTGTTCATAATATTGATAATACTCTTCTTCGCAATCCTGTATACACAGAACATGGAAATGTTCACGCGTGAAGTCACGCTTGGGCTCGACCTCAAATTTTACAAAATAGGGCCTTATTTGACTATGAACGTCGTAATAATACTAACGGCTTTTGCGGCGGGAGCAGTCGTAGCCGTCATCTTCGGCGCGCTGCAGTCAATCAGCGCGGGCGGGGAGTCGAAAGAAAAATCGAGGCGCATCCGGGAGCTCGAAGCGAGGAACAGAGAGCTCATGGACGAAAGGCAGAGGGAGGAAAAACTGAAAAAGGCGGAAACTTCTCCTTTCGCTCCGCCTTCCGTCGTTGACGAAAGCGGGACTTCGCAAAGCAAGTGAGAGAGGTTTGCCCGCGGAGCATGCTGTCCTTCGGAATTACGATCATTTACACTTAACCAATATGAGAAACGCAGGAAAACCAAGCTGGATAAAGGCCCAGCTGCCCAGGGGCCCCAATTACACCCATCTCAAAAACCTGATGAGGACGCTCAACCTCCATACCGTATGCGAAGAGGCAAAGTGTCCTAACATCGGGGAGTGCTGGGGCGCGGGGACGCTCACGTTCATGATAATGGGGGATACGTGCACGAGGAGCTGCGGGTTCTGCCACGTGAAAACGGGGAGAGGCGGAGAGCTCGACTGGAACGAGCCTGAAAGAGTGGCAGAGGCAGTGAAGGACCTCACGCGGAATAACGCCTACATTACACACATAGTGATCACGTCCGTAAACCGCGACGACAGGAACTACGAGAGCGCACGCATATTCGCCGAGACCATAAGGAGAGTGAGAGCCGAGAACCCGTCTGTGAAGATAGAGGTGCTTATACCCGATTTCAAGGGGGACTCGAGCGCGCTCGGCGAAGTCTTGAACGCCGGGCCCGACGTGCTGAACCACAACATCGAGACCGTGCCGAGGCTATACCGCTTGCCGCAGTTGACGCCTTCGGGAATAAGGAGGTCGGTAAGGCCCCAGGCGAATTACGACTGGTCGCTCAAAGTACTTTCTGAAAGCAAGGAGCGCGGGCAGGAAGGCATGCTCACAAAGTCGGGCATAATGGTCGGACTCGGCGAGGAGATGGACGAGGTCGTGGAGACGCTCGGGGACTTGAAGAAAGCCGGATGCGATATAGTGACTATAGGCCAGTACCTCCAGCCCACGAACGATCACCTGCCTGTATCGAAGTTCTATCATCCGATGGAGTTCGAGTCGCTCAAGACCTACGGCGAGAACGTGATAGGGATACCGCACGTCGAGGCGGGCCCGTTAGTCAGAAGCTCCTACCACGCGGAGAAGCAGGTGCTTAAAATGGCCGCGCATTCGCTCTCCTGAAAAAATACCAAAGCAATACCCAACTGCTAACCCTTCGGATTCTATCCCGTTTCTTCTTGATAAATCCCGAAAAGCATATAAATTCATAGCTCATGAAATACGTGATACTGCAGGGCGACGGGATGCCGGACCACCCTCTGCCGGAGCTGGGCGGGAAGACACCGCTCGAAGCCGCGAGGACGCCCAACCTCGACAGGATAGCGAAGTCCGCGATCAAATTCGGCATGGTGAAGACGATCCCAGACAACCTTCCGCCCGGAAGCGACGTCGGGAACCTCACCGTCCTCGGATATAACCCAAACCTCTATTACACGGGCAGGTCGCCGCTCGAAGCCGCGAGCATAGGCGTCCCCCTCAAAGACGGAGACGTCACGCTCAGGTGCAACCTCGTTACTCTCGCTCCGGGGAGCGGGGGCCTCATAATGGAGGATTACAGCTCCGGCCATATCTCTACCGAAGAGGCGCGCGCGATGATACTCGATCTCAAAAAGGAGCTCGACGAGAAGAACCTGACTTTTTTCCCCGGAGTGAGCTACAGGCACCTCCTCGTATGGTCGGGCGGGAACATGGACATACACACGACCCCGCCGCACGACATATCGGGCAAGGGGATCGACGCTTACATACCCTCGGGAGACGGGACAGAGAAGCTCAACGAGTTGATAGAGCGGTCGAGGGCGATACTGAAAGACCACCCGGTGAACAAGAAGAGGATAGCCGAAGGTAAGAACCCGGCCACGAGCATATGGCTCTGGGGCCAGGGGGTCGCGCCCGATATGCCGTCCTTCGAGGAGCTCTACGGGCTCACGGGCTCCGTTATTTCGGCTGTAGATCTCGTGAAGGGGATCGGGCACTACGCGAAGCTCAGGGTGATAGACGTCCCCGGCGCGACCGGATACCTCGATACGAACTACGAGGGCAAGGTCGACTACGCTCTCGACTCACTCGAAGAAGTAGACCTCACGATGATACACATAGAATCGACGGATGAGACGGGACACGTGGGGAAGGCCGAGCTCAAGATACAGGCGATAGAGGACTTCGACGGGCGCGTCGTGGGACGCGTGCTCGAAGGGATAAAGAGGTTTGGGGACTATAAGATACTCGTCATGTCGGACCACCCTACGCCGATCGATTTAAGGACTCACGTGAATGAGCCCGTTCCCTTCGCCATATACAGCTCGGAGGACGAGAGCGTAAAAAACGACTCCTACGTTTACACGGAAAAATCCGCGAGCACTTCTCCTGTGTTCATATCCGAAGGGTGGAGGCTGCTCGGGATGCTGGTGGGGAGAGAGATTTAAAATTATCCAAAAAAACCTGCGTGCTTATTACCGAAAACCCCTCCGGGTAGAAACCCGGAGGGGCTTTCAGGATTAATTATACTTTCCCTGTAAATACAACCGCAGTCCCCTCGCAAACCGGCGCCTTAACAGTGTACTCGAGCCTCGTGCGGAACTTGCTAGTCGGGTCTAGCCTGTAAAATGTCTTCTCCTGATAGTCCGCATGCGCCTTAACCACGGCATCCGCTCCCGCTCCGCTCGCGACCTGACGGAGCTTATCAAAACACTGTTCTTCGCTGGCATACTGATCACCCGATGCTTTCACTATGCCGATCCGCTCATAAGGCCTATCAATATCGCTCTTTGTAAGCAATACCTTCTGAACCTCTGATTTCGGGGGATAAATGTCGGCGCCGAGCCCGACGAACTCACCTTGCGTTCGTGCACATGCCGCAAGATATAAGGGAATCAGCAGTACGGTTATAACCGCGATCCCAACAATTAATTTTTTTGCATTGTTATATTTTCTCATTTCTCGATATCTCCTTTGTTTATTTTTTAATGCCACGAAAAAGACTCCCTTGCCGAATGCCTCTGCTTCGAAAAGCGATATTGATACACGGATTGTGATGTTATTAATAAGCTAGATCGTTAAGCAGAGGAAGGCGGCGGAAGGAATTATAGTAAAAAGGAAGAATTAGCTAGGTATAACTCAAGCGGCTCGTTATTCTTCTTTATATCAAGGTTTGATCGAAAACCTGAAACCTTATTGATTACCAAAATCGGCGTATTAACTATCGTCGAGGACAAGATTATATTCTTCTGATCAATGTCGTGATTATAGGTAGCATTGGTAAGTGCGAAATGGCAGATACATGCTCCATGCTTTGATGAATCGTCATTTTTGGGAGTATGTACCGTCGATTCGGTATCTGAAACCCCATCCGAACGGTTCGCATGGCAACTGGCTTTATTTGAGTAAGTCTGAGAGCGGGATATGCCTTCTCCCAAGCCCGTATAGCAGAGAATAACACTAAAAGCCAGCAAGAGATTTATGTATCTCATATGCCCTCAATAAAAAGGTTAGCTCTCCTGAATTTCAAAGTCAATCGGGTTTAAACAGGTGAAAAATCTGAATAACATTCGGGCAAGCCGTGCACGTTTTTTGAGCAATTAAAGGCGGGGGCCTTTAATAAAATTCAACAATATCGGGGGACTAAAACTTGGCATATCATTTGCAAATCTCCCTTAGTAGGGAGAGGGGAGGTTTGTTGGCGCAGGAGGGACAGATATGAGAATTCAGATAATTAGAAGTTTGATCTTTGGCGGGATTCTTGCTTTTATTTTTGTGTTTCACACCATCCCGGGGAATGCATACTCATCCGATAAAACTCTTAATGACTCGACCGATAACACGGCCGAGAAATCCTCTGCATACGAATACTTCACGCAAGGAAGAAACGTTTATTTGCTCTCAACTCCTGAAGGATATGAAGCTTCAGTAAACTGGTATAAAAAGGCGATTGCTGCAGATGAGAAATATGCATCTGCATATGCGGGACTCGGAGAGTCGTACGCATTCTGGGGAGGCTCGAAAGGGCAGAACGGGGACCAAGACTATGAGGTTCTTTATAATCAGTCACTAAACTACAGCGTGAAGGCTGTCGAATTAGCGCCAAACCTGGGCCACTCTCACCGCGCACTGGCCACAAGCTACTATGCCCTGGGTAGATTTGAAGAGGCCGAGAGAGAGGCACTGCGGGCAATAAATATGGACCCTAATGACGCCGAGGCGTATTTTATTGCCTGGAAAGCAGAGGGTGAGAATCCCGAGAGCGTCTACATTAGAAAGGCTCTCGACATAAACCCGAATTTGCTCATGGCTCATAACGATCTCGGAGCCGCATACATGGCGAGCGGTGACTACGATAAGGCTATTTATCACTTGACGCGTACGGCCGAGCTCAATCCTGACAGCGCGCTCGTACATAACAACCTCGGACACGCTTTAGAAAAGACAGGAAAAACAGAAGACGCGATAAAGGAATACAAAAAAGCTATAGACATTGATCCGAATAATGATCTTACACACAGTAATCTTGCGACTGTATTAGTGAGTAAAGGAGAAATGGGGAAAGCTACCAATGAATACAAAAAAGCAGTCGAAATCAATCCAAACAGCGCTCTATTCCATTACAATCTCGGTACCGCTCTGTTACTTGGCGGAAAAATTGAAGAGGGAATTACGGAGCTTAAAAGGACCATCGAAATTAACCCGCACTTCGGGGAGGCATACACTAACCTCGGCCGCGCTTTGATGGAAGTAGGCAAGACTGATGAAGCAATAGATGCATTGAGAAAAGCTATTGAGATAAATCCAGACGATGAACTTGCACATCGACACCTTTCACGCGTTTCCGGAGAAGCCTGCAATACGGAAAACACTTCAAGTTATCGAGCTCATTATTGACTATAGTCTCACTGGAAACTAATGGGCATGCCTAGAAGGTGCCACTCACCTTTTCCCTCTCCAGGCGGGGGAAATCAATGGAATCGCGGCTGGCCTGTCCTGAACCATGTCCTGAATTTATTTCAGGATCTATTCAGGAAAGCCGCTCCTACGGTTCGTATAAATCCAAAATACCGGATTCCCGATTTGTTTTGGCTTGTGCTGCAAGATACTGGGAGAATGAAGTATATTTGCAATCAGTCCGGGGCGACCGATTGCGCGCTTGCTTGCAATCGTTATTCGGAAATGACAAGAAGATTAAGGTAAACCCCCACCCAACCCTGAAACAAGTTCAGGGCAGGCCCTCCCCCTTTAGAATGGAGGAGGGAAATGAAATAGCGGACGAACGGGCGGCGGGTCGCCGCGGACGTATGGGAGTACAACTCGTTCGACCCTTCGACAGGCTCCCGTCTACGCTAAAGCTTCGCAGACTACCGGGGCGAACCGGTCGGGTTACACCACAGTTATATTGTGGCGTTACACGAGAATCGTAGAACACACCATGCGTGCTTAGACAAGCTCAGCACAAACGGGTGGGGTTAAATTGTCGGCCGGTTTTTAAATGCTGGCTGGAGTCATAGAATCACACATTGCGTGTGTCGCGTTTTACTTCATTCCAGAGCTCGTCCATTTCGGAAAGCGAAAGCTCGGAGAGCTCTTTGCCGCGGGCTTCGGCTTTGTCTTCTATCCTTCCGAACCTCTCGATGAAGCTGTCTATCGCCTTGTGCGCGGCCCCCTCGGCGTCTATATTGAGATGCCTCCCGAGGTTGACGAGTGAGAAGACGAGGTCCCCCCATTCCTTCTCGATCGCGGCGGAGTCGCCCCTCTTCATCTCTTCCTCGAGCTCTGACAGCTCCTCCCTCACCTTTGCAATCACCTCGCCGGCGCCGCTCCAGTCGAATCCCACCTGGGACGCCTTCTCGCCCACCCTTTGCGCCCTGAGCAGCGACGGCATCGTGCGGGGAATGTGAAGGAGCCTCCTCTTCCTCGATTTCTCCTTGAGCTTCTGGGAATGCCACCTCTTTACCGCCTCTTCGGCGTTTGCGGCCCTTTCCTCGCCGAACACGTGCGGGTGCCGCCTCACGAGCTTGTTATGAAGCTGGTCGATAACGTCGTATACGCCGAAATCCCCGTTCTCTTCGGCGATCTGGGACGCGAACAGCACCTCGTACAAGAGGTCGCCGAGCTCCTCGGCGAGCTCGTCCCTGTCCCGGGATTCGATCGCCTGGACGACCTCATAAGCTTCCTCGATTATATAAGATTTCAGTGTGTCGAGGGTCTGCTCCCTGTCCCAGGGACAGCCCTCTGGGCTCCTGAGATGGATGGATAAATTTACCAAATCCTCAAAAGACTTCTTCATAAATTCTCCTTTTTGATACATAATTGAAATGAGCCGATTTAAGAGAAGCGATAACACTAAAATTAAACTGTTTCATATTTACATTTATAGCGAGTATTATTGCTGTAAATACAAAATTTCCAATGATCGGTAAAACGGGCAACGCAAAAGGGTCGATAATAATCAATGCGAAAGAGTACATCATAAACTCTTACGGCGAGAGCGCATGGAGAAAGATTATAAACAATTTACCCGACACGGATAGAATGGTTTTAGAAAACGAAATCGTGACGACGGAATGGTATCCCGCACCTCTTTTGAACCGCCTGCTGAACACATACGACGTGCTGTACGGGAAAGGCGACTTTTTATCGATCATACCGATAGCCGAATATATCGCGAATAAGGATCTCGGGCCTATGATCGAAGCCCTCGTAAATCTGAAAAAACCGTCAGTCGTTCTGAAAAGCGCGCCTTCGCTCTGGAGCAGGTATTTCGACAGCGGTCTTATGGAACTGGAGTTGCTGGATGATGAAAAAAATTTCTCCGTGCTCTATCTCGATGAAATAGCCGACGAAAACAGAGCCTCGGGAGTTGCCGTATGCAATTTTGCCGTGCCCGAATGGTTCAAGACCGGACTGACCATGGCCGGGGCGAACAAGGCGGAAATTGTCCATACAGGGTGCCGGTATAAAAACGATGCAATATGCAGGTTCGAGGTATGGTGGGATTAGCTTTAGACTCGCGGAGGACGGTGAAAACTAAGCTTTCGCTATCAGATTCTTCGGATACCTTGTGAGATTCGTGCAGCCGTTCTTCTCAACAACGACCACGTCTTCGATCCTGACGCCGCCCGTTTTCTCGTAATAAAGCCCGGGCTCCACGGTCACCACATTCCCCGCCTCGAGTACCTCGTCTCCGAGACTTATCCGGGGCGGCTCGTGGATCTCGAGTCCGAGGCCGTGTCCTGTCGAATGTATGAAGCCCTGTGCCCTGCCTCCCTTCGCGGACGTTTCGAACCCGCGGCTCCTGAAATAGTCGACTACGGCGGAGTGTACGTCTTTTACCCTGACGCCCGCCTTTATCATTCCTATCGCGAGCTTCTGGCCCCTGAGCACCGTATCGTACATCCTGACGAGCTCGGGCGAGGGCTCTCCTCTTACGACAGTCCTCGTCATGTCGCCGAAGTAGCCGCTCGTCTGAGACCTGGGGAAGATGTCGATGACGACGGGCTTGTCCGCGTAAATCGGGCCTTCTCCCCTGTGATGGGGCATGGCCGAATGAGCCCCGCACGCGACGATCGTGTGAGAAGCGGTGAGACCCTTCCTCGAAAGCCCGGCGTTTATCTCGCCCTTCACGCTTTCCGAAGTGAGGAGGGCGCCCTCGAGATAGAGCTTCCCCTTCCGGACCTCGGATGCGGCGATCATCTTTATCGCGAGGTCCATCGCCCTTACAGTCTCTTTCATCGCGTTCTTAATCAACCCGACCTCGCGTGGCGTCTTCCTGAGCCTCTCCTTGAAGAACGGCTCCTCGTCGCTCGGTATGACCGTGTATCCGCGCTCTCTCAGCCCGTCCGCATATTTCAGGGAGAAGCGTCCGGGGACTATGACTTTTTTTATCTTCAAGTCTTTGAGCAGAAGGTCGGCGACGTCGAGGAGCCTCAGCTTTTTCACATTAGCCGCGAGAAGCCTTCTCTGAAGGTCAGATAAAGAGACGACCCTGTCGACTGTCGCCTCTTTCCTGCCCCTTTCTATCTCGAGGTCGCTCAGCACGAGCATCTTCTTCCCTTTATGCTCGATGTAGATCACCGGGTCGGGAACGAAAAAGCCCGTCCTGTAATAAAGGTCGGCGTTCTCCTCGCTCGTGTCGATTATGAGGCAGGCACCCTTTTTCATTGAATTGACACTATACCTCAAGGCCGATCCATATCAAGTGAAAACAGGCCCGGCCGGCGCAGGGAACATCCTCCCGCATAGTGCAGGACGGATTATTACAATCTAACGGCAGTGTGTATAATTATTTGCGGCGGCAGGGGGGATAAATAGAAAATATTAAGAGGGCTATGATGAGCAACAAAAATGCGGCATTGGTAACTGCGATTCTCCTGATGATTTACCTTATAACGGCGGGCGGGAAATTCACTCGCGCACAGAACGGAGATACGGCGAAGACGGTCTCTCTCGACCAGATCTGCGAGCTCTACCTCGATTACCCCATGTCCGCAGACGACATCTATCACGACAAGACCGTGAAGACAACGGTCGAGGTCTCGGGCGTGAGGAAGATACCGTTGATGTGCGCAGGCTTCCCCGAAGGGAGCTTTACCATGGAAATCGTCACCAAGCACGGCCCCGTACTCGAATGTTACTGCAACCCGCCTCTCTACAAAAGCGTTCTCGACAGCACCCCCCGTGGGAGCAGTCTCACGGTCACGGGCACCTACAAGTCCATGTCGGGATCGTTCTCCGAGAGCTACAGCGAGGAGGAGCAGTGCAAGGTGACGATGCATAACTGCAGCTTCAAGTGACGATGCAGACGGCGCTTAAATTCATCTATATCCTGTCGCTCAGCTTCTGGATAGGGAGCATGTTTTTCTTTTCGTTCTTCGCCGCCCCGAGCATTTTCAAGGTGCTCCCTAGGGAGACGGCGGGGAACGTCGTCTCGGATATATTCCCGAAATACTACCTCGTCGCGTATATATGCGGCGGGGCGGCGGTCGTTACAACCGTACTGCTCAGGGTGATATATGAGCGCGGGGGCGGAATATCGTTCGGGGTCAGGCTGGGTGCGCTTCTGATCATGCTGGCGCTTGCCGTGTACGCTGGGGAGGTATTAAGGCCGAACGCGGTCGAAGCGAGGGCGGAGATGAGGAGCCTGACGGAGACATCACCTAATTACCCGGCAGCACACGAAAAATTCAGGAACCTCCACGCCCGCTCGGCGATAATAAACTCCGCCGTCTTCATCCTGGGGATTGCCATATTGTTTGTCGATGCATATACTAATAGAGAATAGGGCTTCAATTCAAACAGGGAGGCGGTAATTAATGTTTACAGTAACTGAAAAAGCTGCTGAAGAGATAAAGAAGCTATTGTCGGAAGAGAACATACCGAACGCTGTTTTGAGGGTCAGGGTCGTACCGGGCGGATGCTCGGGTTTTTCCTATGAGATGGGATTCGACGACGAGACCGAGGATTCCGACCAGCTGTTCGAAAACGGCGGCGTAAAAGTCGCAATCGACGAGCTCAGCTTTCCTTATCTCCAGGGCGCGGTACTTGATTACAAGGACGGGCTTAACGGTACGGGATTTTCCATCAATAACCCCAACGCGAAGGGTTCATGCGGGTGCGGGCAGTCCTTTAACGCTTAAGAATAAACCACAAAATTAAAGGGCCGGAGCTTACGCAGGGTAATTCCGGCCTTTTTCTTTTTAAATCTTATTAAAAGAAGACCTTTCAGGTTATAATAATCCGGTCGTACTTTCCACAAAAAAATAAAGGGGGGATTCCGCTATGAAATTCGGAGTAGGCTACTACAGCCTTCAATCGCCGCCGTTCAAGCCGAGACCGCACAGAGAGCTATATGCCGAGATGCTTGAAGAAATCAGCATGGCCGACCAGATGGGCTTCGACTCGGCGTGGCTGACGGAGCACCATTTCCTGAACGACGGCTATTGCCCGTCCCTCCTTGTCACCGCCGCTGCCATCGCTGCCAGGACCAAAAACGTGCGCATCGGAACGGGCGTCCTTCTCATGCCGCTCCACGACCCGGTACGGGTGGCGGAAGACGCCGCTGTCGTCGACCTCATATCGGGGGGCAGGCTTATACTCGGCCTCGGCCTCGGGTACAGGCCCGAGGAGTTCGAGGGGTTCGGGAGATCGCTCAGCGAGAGAAGGGGACGCATGGAGGAAAGTATCGAGATACTGAACAGGAGCTGGGGGGACGGCCCCTTTGATTTCGAAGGAAACTATTACAATCTCGAAAACGTGAACGTAACTCCCAAGCCCGTGCAGAGGCCCATCCCCATCTGGATAGGAGCGTTTACAGAGCCCGCCATAAGGAGGGCTGCACGGATAGGGGCTCCTCTCTACGTGCCCGCGATAGGAATAATACCGATCGTGAAATACCTCTTCGATATGCACGGCAGGCTTCTCAAAGAGTACGGAAGGGACCCCGGAGACTTCGAAAAACCCCTCGTCAGGGAAGTCTACATATCCGATCAGAAGAGCGACAAAATCTGGGACAAAATAAAAGAAAACGTTACGTATACGGCCAAGGGGTATGCGTCCTGGGGCTCCATGGTGGACAGGGAAGGGAACCTGCTTTCCGATCCGGACGACCCGGTCCTTTACGGTATTGCCAGAGATCAATCGATAATCGGCACTCCCGAAGAATGCACGGAGACGATAAGTCGCTACATGGACGAGCTGCCCGTCGACAACCTCATATGCCGCTTCAAATTCCCCGGAATCAGCCACGGGGAAGCCGTGAGGTCCATGAAATTGTTCGTTGAGAAGGTGCTGCCCGCAGTTTCGTGAGCGGGGTCGAATGCGGAAAAGACAAACACTTGCCTCAAGATACGGCATCGATCGACATTTATCGCTTCCGTCGAGCCTTGTATCCAACCGGCTTGTCTATGGTTATAATATCTCCCTTTCAAGCGCAATAACGGGTAAATTGTTTCATTATTCACGGAGAACGATATAAATGAGCCGTCCTTCGAAGCTGACGTCGATTCACGAGCAGTCGAGATCATACAACAAGATAAAATCGAAAGACATAATCGATAACATCTACAGGGACTTCGTCCCTTACTACGATATACCGGATTTTCCCATGCTGATATCAGCGCCCTCGGGCGCGGTCATAGAGATAGTGGACGACCCCGCCGTAATCGTGGGAACGGCGGTGCTGAATAAGACGAACAGAAAGGTAGCCGTGATAGCGCAGCAAATGCCGTCGAGCGATGCGGAAAGAGCCAGGCTCAATTACGGGCTCGTGAAAGCGGACGGATACGCCCTGTCGTACAACATGATGAGCTATGCCGAGGATAACGGTCTCATGCTCCATACATATATCGACACAATAGGCGGCGACCCCTTCGAATATTCCGCCGGGAAGCTCCAGTCGTGGCTCATATCCAACTGCCAGGCAAAGATGATATCCCTCAGGACAAAATCTATATCCACGGTCATTGGCAGCGGTGGCAGCGGTGGCGCAATAGCTTTACAGCTCGCGCACAAGAGGTATATGCTTTCCCGCGCCGAATACTCTGTTATTACCGCAGAAGGCTGCTCGGCCATCCTTTTCAGGAGCGCCGATAAGATAGAGGAGGCCCTAGAGGTCCTCCAGCCCACTTCCGACTTCATGCTCAAATACGGTATAGTGGATAAAGTCATAAAGGAGCCCTCGCTCGACGGCTCGGATTACAAGAGGAAGGTATTGATCAACATCGAGAAGACGATTCTGGCAGGGACGGAAGAGCTGGAAAAATCCGATATAAGGTACCTGCACAACGACCTGGTGAAGAGGATACAGGAGTGCGGAGAGGTGGAAAAAAGGGAGCACACGTACCATGCCATCACGAGGAGGATCAAGAGCTGGCTCCCGCACTATTCTTTCTCGCGGACCGCGACACCCGAAGTCTCCCATATGCAGATCGCGCTTTACGGGGCCGAGCCCCACTTCTGCAACGACGAAAAGGACCAGGACGGAAAAATAGTGAGGGCGGGTTGCCGCAAGCACTTCGCCAAGGAGGAGTTCCAGAAAAACTACTACGCATGTCCTTACTGCGAGAAGCCTAACCCGTTAGGCTCCCATGACTATATAGACCTCCTCCTCAACACCGATTCCTTCCACGAGCTCCATGCCGACCTCAGCGTCGACGATATCGATTCGAGGTTCAATTTCCACGACTACAGCGATACGCGCAGGAAGAACGCAGCCCGTATCGATTCGAAGGATTCGCTCGTAGTAGGGTACGGGGAGATATTCGATCTGCCTGCCGCCGTCGCCGTGAGCGAATTCAGGTTCATGGGCGGCTCCATGGGTGCGGTCTTCGGTGAAAAAATGAAGCTCATAGCGAACTACGCGATAAGGGAAAACCTGCCTCTAATATGCGTCACAGCCTCGGGAGGGGCCAGGATGCAGGAGGGGACGGTTGCCCTTTATCAAATGGCGAAGACTATCTCGGCGATATTGAGCCTGAAAGAGGCGGGACTGCCGTTCATCTCCGTCCTCGGCCACCCGACCACAGGGGGGGCGCTGGCCAGCTATGCCGTCCAGGGGGACTTCATCATTGCGGAGAAGAAGGCGACTGTCGCATTCGCCGGCGACAGGGTGGTGAAGCTGACGAGCGGCGGAAGAGGGGTTGAGCCGAACACGATGACCTCGGAGTTCTTCTCGAAGAGGGGCGGCATACACCTCGTGACCGAGCGGAGCCAGCTGAAATCCTCTATCGCGGGCGTACTGAGACTCACCCCCTGGCACAATAAGGAAAAGAGCGGTCAATCGCAGGCAGACTGAGCTTGAGCGCGCCAATATGGTGATAATGAGCCGCCGGCATTCGCTGTGCACATTCCCGGCATATTCGATATTATAAATATATGAAAAGCGACACCGTGACGGAAAACAGGAGTAACGGTAAAAGGGCCGTGATAATAGGCGCCGGGCCGGCGGGGCTCACGGCGGCTTACGAGCTCGCAAAAGCGGGAATAGAATCGACGGTCATCGAAAAAGACGGCGTCGTCGGTGGGCTCGCCAGAACTGTCAATTACCGGGGCTATCGTTTCGATATAGGGGGACACCGCTTTTTCACAAAGGTGCGCGCCGTCGAAAGCATGTGGCAAGAGGTACTGGGGCAGGATTTTCTCAAAAGAGAAAGGCTTTCGCGTATATACTACAACAACAGGTTTTTTTATTACCCTTTCCGCCTCAGGAACGCGCTATTCGGATTAGGAGTCTGGAACAGCATGCTTATCGCGGCAAGCTACCTCAAATCCCAGCTGCTGCCCGAGCTGCCCGAGGACACGTTCGATAAATGGGTCTCGAACCGCTTCGGAAGGCGTCTTTACAGCCTCTTTTTCAAGACCTATACGGAAAAGGTATGGGGTATGCCGTGCAGCGAGATAAGCGCCGAATGGGCGGCCCAGAGGATTAAGGGTCTCTCCCTTATGCAGGCTATCAAAAACGCCCTCCTTAAAAATAACAGCACCGGGAAGAAAGAGGTCATCAAAACCCTGATTGACAGCTTCGATTACCCGAGGCTCGGGCCCGGAATGATGTGGGAGGCCGTAGCCGACAAGATCACGCGGGACGGGAGCGAGGTGCTCCTTAATTCGGACGTCAAAAAAATCCACGTCGTAAGCGGAAGGGTGGAGAAAATCGAAATCAGCGAAAACGGCAAAGAGAGATTCCTTTACGGTACCGATTTCATAAGCAGCATCCCGATAAGGGAGCTCGTACAGAAGCTCGAGCCCGCGCCGCCTGAGCACGTTATCAACGCCGCAGCCGGTCTCAACTACAGGGACTTCCTTACTGTTTCCCTCGTGATCCGGCAGCCGGACGTATTTCCCGACAACTGGATATATATACATGAGCCCGGCGTAAAGCTGGGGAGGATACAGAACTTCAAGAACTGGAGCGTGGACATGGTGCCCGACCCGGAGAAAACATGTCTCGGGCTGGAATATTTCTGCTTCGAAGGCGACGGGCTCTGGTCTATGAGCGACCGTGAGCTGATAGAGCTCGGAAAGGAGGAGCTCGAGAAGTTAAACCTCGTGAACGCATCTCTCGTCGAGGACGGCTCAGTCGTCAGGATGCCCAAGGCTTATCCCGTTTACGACGCCGGCTACCGAGAGTCGCTCAGGACCATACGCGAATACCTGGCCGGCATCACCAACCTCCAGCTCGTAGGACGCAACGGCATGCATAAGTACAACAATCAGGACCATTCCATGCTGACCGCGATGCTCGCCGCTAGGAATATCCTCGGGGCCGACTACGACCTCTGGAAAGTAAACGCGGAGGAGGAATACCACGAGGAGCTGAGAGACGCCGGAGAAGGGGATCTTTACGAATTCCGGGAGCTCGCCGTGACGCAGCCGTACGTGCCGGAGCCTATAGCCGCAAGGAGCTCGGCGCTTGATCAGGCGATCATAAGGGCGTTCGCGCGCCTGGACAAGTTCGCCTTCGCCGTTTCCGTAGGCACGGTGTCCGGGCTTGCCGTCTTTCTCGCTACAATCATTCTCATACTGAAAGGAGGTCAAGTCGTGGGCCCTACCCTCAACCTCCTCAGCCATTATTTCGCCGGTTACTCGGTAAGCGTCGAAGGCGCTCTCGTCGGATTCGGGTACGCCTTCTTCTGGGGTTTTATAACAGGTTGGCTGTTCGCGTACTTAAGAAACTTCCTGACGGGTCTTTATATCTTCAGGATAATCAAGGAGAGAGATTACTCGACCTTCAAGAACTTTATCGATTATATTTAACGGCGTCTGATATGAATAACGGCAGAGAGGAAGAGAAACTGCTTCAGGCAGTGGCGATACTTAACGCGAAGGTGCTGGGATTGATCCTCGGCATCATACTGGGGCTCGTCATATTCATAGCCACGAACTGGCTCGTGCTCAAAGGACCCCAGCCAGGCCCCTCGGGACAATATGTCCTGGGCCCTCATCTCCAGCTCCTGAGCCAGTTTTTTATAGGCTACAGGGTATCGTTCCTCGGAAGCATCATCGGGTTTATATACGGATTCGCAGCCGGCACGATATGCGGTGCCCTTATAGGATGGATATATAACCGTATCGCGCTCTTGAGGCAAAAGTGCTAACGGCGCTTCATCAGTCACCTGACGGAAACGATCCGCTCCAAGCCCTCCGAAAACTGGTAAAATTCTTAGAATTTTGAGTAAAATATCATCTCATCCGCGTTAAAGATATCCGCAGGGGAGATATGCAAAATTGACGGATCAAAGAAGGCTCAAAAAGAAATTCGTGCTCGGCTTGCTGAGTCCGTATAAAAAATACATCGCCCTGCTCATGGTATTGTCGTTTTTTGCGGCCGCTTTGGACGGAATTTCCATCGGCATGCTGGTCCCGCTTCTAAGCGGCATCCAGCAGATAAAAAATTACAGCCAGCTCCCGGAAGTCCTGCAGTCGGTGATCAAAATCTTCTCCGGTTACACGATAGAAAAACAGATACTCCTCTCCCTCATACTGGTGGTGCTGGCGCTGGTGCTGAAAAATCTCGTATCGGCCGTTTATTACTACCTCACATACTGGCTCACCGCGAGATTGAGCGAAAATCTCAGGCTGCGAATAACGGAAACGCTTATGGCCGTCGGCATCGGGTTCTACAACAACAAAAAAACAGGCGAGCTCGTCGAAAACATTATATATAACACCATACTCACCGAGGAGATGATCAGAAAAACGAGCGAGATGATCAACAACGTATTGTCCTTCATTCTGCTGCTCGCCCTCCTCGTCATTTTCTCATGGAAGCTTACGGCGGTTACTATAGTGCTTTCCGCAATCATCGCGTTCGGCGTTTCCATATACATCAAAAAAATATCCTTCTACGGACTCAAGCTCATCGACAGCGGAAGGGAGCTTACGGCATCGCTTCAGGAGAACCTGACCGGCATCTACGTCATAAAATCGTTCACAAAGGAAAAAGAACAGACGCTAAAGCTGAAAGCCCAGATCGAAAAGCACGCGGTCAATCAGCTGAATCTAAACTTTTCGACGTTCATGGTCCACGTAGTTACCGAGGCGCTTGGGGTCATTGCAATAGCCGTACTGTTCCTCATTGCGATCAAGGGCTCGGATATGGATTACAGGCTCGTTCTTACGCAGATGCTGCCCTTCATATATATACTCGCACGCATCATCCCGGTGATCAAACAGATAAACCAGGCGAGAGGGGTCGTGGTAAGCAGGCTCCCGGCATTAGACGCCGTCTACGACCTCGCAAAGCTCGACAACAAGCCCGTACTCAGGGACGGCGACAAGGTTTATTCAGGCCTCAAGAGGGGCATCAGGTTCGAGTCCGTCACGTTCTCATACGGCGAAGGAGAAAAAGCGGCTCTGACCGACGCAGGTTTTTATATACCGAAGGGCAAAACGACCGCGATCGTAGGCAAATCGGGGGCGGGCAAGTCCACGATAATCAACCTGCTGCTGAGGTTCTACGACCCGCAGAGAGGAGACATATTTATAGACGACGAACCCCTCAGAAACTTAAAGGTCGAATCGTACCGCCGCCATATAGGCATAGTCAGCCAGGATACGTTCATATTCAACGACACGGTCAGGAACAACATCGCTTTCGGTCTCACAGGCGAGCCGTCGGACGAGATAATCGTCGACGCCGCGAAGAGAGCGGGCGCCGACGAATTCATATCCGGGCTGCAGCAGGGCTACGACACTATACTGGGAGAAAGGGGCATCAGGCTCTCGGGGGGCGAGCGCCAGAGGATATCGATCGCGAGGGCAATATTGAAAAACCCGGAGATACTCATCCTGGACGAAGCGACCAGCTCTCTCGATACGCGTACCGAGGAGCTCATCCACCAGGCGATCACCGACCTCAGCAGGAACAGGACGGTCGTGATAATCGCCCACAGGCTTTCGACGATAAAGAACGCGGACCAGCTGATAGTGCTGAGGGACGGCAGGGTATCGGAGACGGGGTCTGAAACGGAGCTGATGGAGAAGAGAGGCGAATACTACGAGCTCGCCACCTCGGGCAAATGACCGCGAAACAATGAGCCCGGGGACAAGGTAGTCGTAGTTAATATTAAACGGCGAAACATGAATTCGGCGAATCCTTTTATCTCGGTGATAATCCCCGTGCACAACGGCAGCGGATATATCGATCAGTGTCTCGGGGCGCTCGGAAAGTCCCGGTACAGGTCCTTTGAAACGATTGTCGTCGACGACGCATCGACCGATAACACCCGGGAATTATGCAGGGAACTCGGCGTTACGGTTATCGTGCTCGATCGGCAGTCGGGACCGGCGGCGGCGCGGAACGAGGGAGCGAAGAGGGCGTCGGGGGAAATAGTCCTGTTCATAGATGCTGACGTAGTCGTGACCGAGAATACGCTCGGGCAGTTCGCGGAGCTTTTCGCAGACGACCCCGGCATATCCGCCGCCTTCGGGTCATACGACGACAGCCCCAGCGCCCCCGATTTCATTTCACAGTACAGGAACCTGCTCCACCACTTCGTACACCAGAGGTCGTCAGGAGACGCGTGGACGTTCTGGGCCGGATGCGGCGCCGTGAGGCGGAGCGTATTTTCGGAGTTCGGCGGGTTCGATGAGAAGAGGTTCCAACTCCCTTCGATCGAGGATATAGAGCTCGGCTACAGGCTGAAGGACAAAGGCTATAGAATAGCGCTCGACAAGAATATCCAGGTAAAGCACTTGAAACACTGGCAGTTGCTCTCGGTAGTCAGGACCGACATTTTCAACCGCGCCGTGCCGTGGTCGAATCTGATACTCGAAACAAAAACGATGCCCAGGGATATGAACCTCAGCATCCGTGACAGGGTCAGCACCGCCCTCACCGGATTACTGTTCATTAGCACGATCATACTCGTACTGGACGTTATCGGTATTTTCCGCGCGGTGCTGTTAGCCAGGATCGCCCTGTTTGCGCTGATTATCTCGGCAGCGCTCCTCATACTCAACAAGGACCTTTACGGATTTTTTCTTAAAAAGAGGGGGCTCGGATTCACCCTCCTCGCTATACCGATGCACCTTTTTTATTACCTCTACTCAGGCGCATCATTCGCCATATGCTGGATAAAAAAGAAGATTTCCTGAAAAATTTAGGGGGGAGCTGAAAATTCAGGACCGGGAGGAAGTATAGGTACCGGTGAGCTTTTTTACGTTCTCCACTTCTTCGGGCTTATCCAGTATCTCGCCCTTGCCCATCTCGTACAGGAAGTTGGCGTTGTCCCTGGGGGCGTGGCTCCTCACGTTGGGATCGAAGAAGACCTCTTTCGTGTGCACGAGCCCTGCCCTGTTGTATGAAGCGAGCTCGTACTTCATGCCCATCCTGAGGGCGTCGCAGGGGCACGCCTCGACGCAGA
This sequence comes from Thermodesulfobacteriota bacterium, assembly GCA_040754335.1. Lineage (NCBI taxonomy): Bacteria > Pseudomonadati > Thermodesulfobacteriota > Thermodesulfobacteriota bacterium. The sequence goes on from JBFMCV010000005.1 coordinate 185,338, forward strand.
AGCCGCAGAATACGCACCTCATGAAGTCGATGTTATAGACCTTCGGCCTACGCTCAATACCGTAATCGTCAGCAGGCTCGGCCACGATCGATATCGCCTGAGTAGGGCACGCGACCTCGCAGAGCTTGCACGCTACGCATCTAATCTCGCCGTCATCGTCAGCGGGCATCACGTGGATGCCCCTGTACCTGGGAGGGAGCTCCTTTACCTCTTCCGGGTACTGTACCGTAATGGGCTTAAAATGTATAAGATGCTTGAGCGTGATAACAAGCCCCCCGATGATCTGCGGGAGGTAGAGCTTCTCGTACCACGTAAGCTCCGGATGTTTCAGCACTTTTATCTCTATCGCCATGCACGCCTTCCTGTCCTTGCCTGCATATAACTTATAACATAAATCGGCGGTTTTTAAAGCCGCGCCCGGAGGAGGACGTCAATCGGCGAGCTCCTTCCTGAGCCTCGAATAGACGACGAGGCCGGATACGAGCGAGACGGCTATCATCAGAGCCCCCGTAAGAAACGAGCCCAGAAGGACTTTTCCAATGCCGGTCATGCCGAACAGAACACAGGAAACGCCGAGCACCCAGTTTATGATTACGGGAGAGAAACCGGGCCTTTCGATACCGGGGTTTAATTCGCTTACGGGCTTCCAGAAGCCCCACGGGCGTACCCTCCTGTAAAACCCGGACAGGGTCTCAATAGGCTCGGGGCTCGTTACAAACGTGACAAGGACCCACGTAAGCACGGAAACCGGGATAACCAGAACCTGGTGCCTGAGCTCGAGCGGGATGCCTTTCGACCTCGTATATACGACTATTACTAAAATGGCGAGAAGGGAGGACGCAAGCGCGGATATCTCGGACCACGCGTTTATCCTCCACCAGAACCACCTCAGAACGAGCACGAGCCCTATTCCGGCGCTCATCGCCCAGAGGAATATCCACGCCTTCCCTATGTTGGTAATGTGGAACGCAAAATAGCCGGCCAGAAGGGTCAACCCGAGCGTGCAGACCCTCGAGACGAATATGTAGTGCTTCTCGGGAGCCGCTTTATAAATAAACCGCCTGTATACGTCGTTCATGAGATAAGAGGCGCCCCAGTTGAGCTGCGTCGACAGCGTCGACATAAAAGCGGCGAGGAAGCTCACGAAGAGGAGGCCCTTCAAGCCCGGGCCGAGGAAGTCCCTGATCACGACTATGTACATGGCCTCGTTGTCCCCCTTCGCCGCGTCGGCCCCGGAATAGATCAGAAGGGAAGCGAGCGCGACCAGCACCCACGGCCAGAAGCGTATTATATAGTGGTTCACCGCGAACCATGCCGTTCCCGCGACCGAGTGCCTCTCGTTCTTTGCGGAGCACATCCTCTGAATGAAATACCCCCCGCCGTCCGCGTTGTGGGAAGACCACCAGATGACGGTGACGTAAACGAGAAAGGTAAAAAAACTCGACGAGAAGAAACCGCCGCTTACCGGTTCGCCTCCGGAGGGGGTCATGATGAACGATATATGCTTTTCGTCGATGCCGCCCAACTTTTCTATAAATCCCGAAAACCCGCCTATCTCGGGCGACCCTATGACCACCCAGGCGAGTACGATCGTGCCGAAGAGCGCTATGAAATACTGGAGGAAGTCCGTGAGCGCCACCCCCCAAATTCCCGACATCATCGTGTAGAAAAAGGCTATCGATATGCATATCACTATTGCGGCCGTGGTTTCGACGCCGAAGAATATTTTCAGGACCTTCGCCATCGCGCTTATGACCCAGCCCATCACTATGAAGTTGAAGAGGGTCGCGAAATAACAGGCCTTGAACCCCCTGAGAAAAGCCGCCGGTCTGCCGCTGTATCTTATCTCTATTAGCTCGTTGTCGGTGATCACCTCGGCCCTTCTCCAGAGCCTCGCGAATACGAGGACAATGAAGACGTGGCTGAAGACGTAGTTCCACCAGAACCAGTTCTTCCAAATCCCTTCCGTCCTGACCCATCCCGTTACGGCCAAAGGCGTATCGGCCGCGAAAGTGGTTGCGACCATGGACGTGCCCAGGAGCCACCAGGACATGTTCCTGTCGGATACGAAGTAGGAGGACATGCTCCCGCTCGCCCTCTTCGTGAAATAAACCCCGACGACAAGGGACACGAGCAGGTACGCAGCGACGATACACCAGTCGAGCGGGCTAAGGTACGAGAGTGCTGAATCGAGTGCTCCACCCATGGACGGCATAATCTACCTGATACGGGCACTGCGTGATAGTAAGCCTAGAACCCGGTATCGACGGGCATTCTCCCTCTCGCCTCTAAATCCCCGAGAAGCACGCGGGCGGCAGAGGACTGGCATTCGCTCATGGAATCGAAGGCGCAGATGACCGTATCGAATCTATCGAACCCGCGCACTACGTAGGGCGAGCCTAAGGATATGAGGGCCTTATCCGCGGGAAGCGCAGCTATTTCATCCAATGCGCTCCTGAAGAATTCGGGCAGCGCAGACTGCTTTTTCCACGCCCCTACAGTGGTGTAGATGAGGCATATGAGGGCGTCGTACTCCCTTGACCGCGCGATTAATTCATCCAGCTGTGTGGTATATGTTACATGGACAGCTTTAAAATCTATTCCCGCACTGCCTAAGGATTCCGTGAAAGGGCCCGCGATGTCCCCGTCCGATCGGGTCACGTCGAAGACGAAAACAAGGGCCTTCCGCGAGCGGAGTTTCCCGCCCTTGAGCCTGCATATGGATCCTTCCGATATGCGCTCGATTATTCTCGTGCCGTTTTGAGATCTTACGGGCGATCCTGCAGGGGGCTTCGTCAGCCGCATGTTTTTTGCCGATACGATGCGGCTCACCGACCTGTCCAGGGTATTCATATTCAGCTCTCCGGTCGAAGCCATATCAAAGAGCCTGCTCAAGAGGGTTACAGGGTCCCGGGGATCGAGAATAATATCGCAGCCCGCTTCGAGTGCGAGGTGAGCGTTATCCCATTCTTCGCCCATCCTGTTAATACCGGACATGTGGAATGAGTCGGTTATGACAAGGCCATTATACGCCAAACCCCTCCTCAGGATACCGTCTACGATATCGCCGGAAATGGTCGCGGGGATGTTCCCGTTCGAGACCCTCGGGAAGGCAACATGTGCCGTCATGAACGCGGCGGCGTCTTCCCGGACGGCGCGCCTGAACGGAACGAGACCGGAGGATTCGAGCTCCCGGAGGGTCGTATACTGGACGGGCATGACCTCGTGTGAGTCGGCACCCGTGTCTCCGTGTCCGGGAAAATGCTTCCCGCATGCGAGAACACCTCCATCCTGCGCGCCCCTTATAAACGCCGCTCCCAGGCGGGATACAAGCCCCGGGTCGTCCCCGTACGAGCGTATGTTGATTATGGGGTTATCAGGGTCGGTATTCACGTCGAGCACGGGGGCGAAAATAAGGTTCAACCCGCACTCCTTCATCTCCTCGGCTATGAAGCGCGCTTCTTCGTATACGAGGGCCTCCTCCCCAATGGCTCCGAGCGACATGGTGAAGGGGAAGCGAACCGCGTCCGAGATTATCTGCCCTACCCCGCGCTCGGCGTCGAGGCCGAATAAAAGCGGTACGTCGGAAATAGAGCTGAGCTCTTCTACGGCATTTTTTACGGACTTTTTATCCCCTCCGAAAACTATAAATCCGCCGGCGCCGTATTCGCTTATCAGTCTCTTGACCAAGGGAAGAGGGTCGGGCTCCCTGAAATCGAGCCTGGGCATCACGACCTGACCTATTTTTTCGCGCGTGCCGAGATCGGATATGTTTGCTTGCTTGATATTCATTCAGTCAGGAAACTGTTTTTTATAATATAGCCCGGCGATCATAACCTGCCCAGCGCTATCTTGCCCAGGGGGACCCTGTGCGAAGCGCCTGTTACGCCGGTCAGGTTCCCCGGATTCCCGGAGATAAGCTCGTTTGCCAGTATCGCGAAAGCCACGGCCTCTTTCGCATCAGACGGGATTCCGTATTCGTCGGACGTCGAGCATTTTATATCATTGAATTCGGACCTGAGCCTGTCCATAAGTACCGGGTTCCTGCACCCCCCGCCGCTGAAGATTATCTCGCTTATTTTGTGGTGGGGAAAAATAAACCTAACATAGGAAAGGGCGATCGATCCGACCGTGAGCTCAAGGAGCGTCGCCATCAGTCCGGTGAGCGGTATTTGCCCTTTGTTCACGCGGGATACGAGAGCCTCCGCGCGCTCCTTGCCGAAGAGCTCCTCGCCCGTCGATTTAGGGGGAGGCTTAAGGAAATAAGGGTCGGACAAAAGCTCTTTAAGGAGCTTCTCGTCCGCTTTACCGCGGGACGCGTATTCCCCGTCCTCATCGAATTGCTTCTTTCCTCCCGTAGAAATGCTCATCACCCTGTCCATGAGCATATTCCCCGGGCCCGTATCGAACGCGGTCACCTCTTCGAGACTACCCGGAATGACTGTCGCGTTCGCTATGCCGCCAATATTCTGGGCTATGCGCACACGGCCGGGCTTATTAAACAGCAAATAATCCGCATAAGGGACTAGAGGAGCCCCTTCCCCGCCCGCAGCTATATCGCGCGTCCTGAAATCACCGACTGTCGTAATCCCTGTTGACTCGGCGATCACGTCGAGCTCGCCAAGCTGAAGCGTCGAGGGAACCCCTTCACGCCCGGAGGGAGGGTTGTGAGAGACGGTCTGCCCGTGGGAGCCAATAAGATCAACCCGATCCTTTTCCATACCGGACTCATCGATCACCTTCAGGGCGGCGTCCGCAAACGCGGCGCCGATGAGAAAATCGAGGCTCGATATATCGGCCGGGGAGCATCGGGGCGTCAAACTCTCGAGCCCGCGCCTTATGTCCTCACGATAGGGGACGCAGATGAATTTGATCAAATCGACCTTTGTGTCTCCGCCGCTGCCGGTAATGTTTACAAGTGCCGCGTCTATGCCGTCCCTCGACGTACCGGACATGAGGCCGACCACGAGCCTTTCTTTTTTGTCGATGAGTGATTTAAGATAGTCGAGCATATATGGCTGTGTTCAAAACGATTACACGGAATGAAGGCTACCCGAGCGCCCTTCGCAAAAATCCATTATTTTTCAGCAGCAGATCCTTCGCTTTTTTATAATCGAGGCCCTTTTTCGCCATTACAACAGACGCCTTCACGTCCCAGCCGGATTTCCTGAGAAGCCTCCCTGCTTCCCGCTCGTCCACACCCGCTATTTCCATCACGATCCTCTTCGCCCTGTCCCTGAGCTTGGCCGACCGCGGCTGCACGTCCACCATCAGGTTGCCGTAAGTCTTTCCGAGCATGACCATGGCCCCGGTAGTGAGCATGTTCAGAACCATTTTAGTCGCTGTGCCGGCCTTCATACGCGTGGAGCCGACTATCGCTTCGGGGCCCACGAGGACCGAGATTATAATATCGGGGACCTCCGTGTCTACCGGGTTGCACGTGACTAGTATCCTGCCGCTCCCCTTCTTTTGCGCGTACGAGAGAGCGCTCTCGACGAAAGGGGTGGTCGCGCTCGCGGCTATACCGACGAGGACGTCTTTTTTGCCGAGCCCCACTTTTTTGAGCTCCTTCCTCGCCTCCTTGGCTGAGTCTTCCGCGCCCTCGACAGAGTTCCAGACGGCTTTCCTGCCCCCGGCTATTATCGCCCTTATCATGGACGGATCGGTGCCGAATGTCGGGGGGCATTCCGCCGCTTCCAAGACGCCCAGACGCCCGCTCGTGCCCGCGCCTATGAATATGAGGCGCCCGCCCCGGCCGAGCCGTTCGACTATCAATTCCACGGCCTCGGCGATATGCCGTTTTTCCCTCCGGACGGCAGCTGAGATTGTATCGTCCTCGGCCAGTATGAGCCCGACTATCTCATCGGGGGAGCATTCGTCGAGGCGCGCTGTGCGGGGGTTTATTTTTTCTGTAAGGAGGTGTCCTGTCTTCCGGCTCTTCGTCACGGGGATAATTATATCCCGAAGAGACCGAATTATTAATACGGAGAGGGTGTTTTTGTTGACAATCCCCTGCTCATGTAATAGATTTTCAGGTGAAGCGGGTGTAGCTCAGCTGGTAGAGCATAAGCTTCCCAAGCTTAGGGTCGCGGGTTCGAATCCCGTCGCCCGCTCCATTTAAAACAAATTCCTGATAAAACCGGATTCGAACCCGCTGAGACAATGACGGGAATATCTGTAGAATAAATTAAGAACCGGCCTTCGGCAAGCTTCCCGGCTTCGCTAAGGCTTCGGGGGGACCGCAGGGCGAACGGGTTTGGTCTGATAGATGAGTGTAGGGTGTCACCCCCATCCTAACCTTCCCCCCTCAAGGGGGAAGGAAAAAATAAAGGCTCAGGATGAACGGGTTAGGGTACGATGTCGGTTTAGCACCGTAGGTGCCTGGAACAATGGAACACACAATGTGTGCGCCGGATCACCCCTACGGCTCATAGCCTCTGGGAGACGTGCCGCAAGCGGGAGGAACGGGATTTGTTGGACGTAGGAATGAAATGTGACACCCCCACCCAAACCCTCCCCCTTATAAGAAAGGGGGAGGGAAGTAAGAAAAAAGATCCTCCATAACCCTCACTGCTATGGCACGGCCTATGCCATGACGAGTTGCCGAAACGAGCCCTTTTTCTAAGGGGGAAAAAGAAAGGAAAGACTTAAGAATCTAGTTCGCGGAGGAGCTGTCCTGTTCCGCGTTGCTGGCCTTTTCCTGCTCGACGAAGTACTTAACGGCGGCGCGGACGAAGCGGCTCCTCTGGGCCTCGCCCAGAAGCCCCTTCAGGCTGTCGTAGACGCTCGGGTCGATGAGCAAAGCCCCGAGTGTGCCTTCCCCTCCCTTGAGCATCTCGGATATCTCCCTGAAATTAGACATAGTCTCCTTGAGCTCGGTTATGGCACCGTCCTGGCCGTTTAAATTGGCCGTGGCGTCTTTCAAATTAGCCACTGTTGAGTTGATGTCGCTCGAAAGCTCCTTGTTGTAAACGAGATCGTGGAGAGCGCCGTCCCCCCTGTTGATCTGGTCGATCAGTGTGTCGAGCTTGGTGACAGCTTTATTGAGCTTTATTAGAGCGTTCTCCTCTGCCTTGCCCTTCTTGTCCTTCTCCCCGTAAATCATCGTGTTCAATATCCCGTTATTCTTCTCGATAGCCTCGATGTTTTTTTGAATAGCTTCGGAGCTCGCCCTGACTGAGGCGAGGGTCTTGCTGATATTATTAATATTCTCCTCCTCCCCGAACGCCTTCACTATCTTGTCGAGGCTCTCGGAGATGCTTATGATGTTAGCCAATAGATCGCCCGACTGGCCGATTATGCTCGCGAATTCGATTGGAGTCTGACTCTCTATCTCCATGGTTTCAGGGATCTTGGCAAGCGGCTTTTCAATTCCGGGAATTATTTCTATATATTTGTCCCCCAAAAGCCCTTCGGTCCGGATTGTAGCCTTCGCGTCCGGATTGAGTCTGCTCATTCCGTCCCTGCTTATCTTCATCGTCACCGTTATCACCTTATCGCCGACCGGTTTCGGGGAGAACTCTATATCGGTGACCTCGCCTATCCTTACGCCGGAGAGCCTGACCGCCGCGCCCTTAATAAGGCCGGCGGTATTCGTGAAGGAGGTGGTGAGGGTATAGCTCTTCTCGAAGAAGCGCTGCTCGCCTGTCAGGAAAAAAACGATCAGTATAAATAAACTCAGTGTTATTAATACGAATAGACCGACTCTAAAATTCAATACCCTCTGATTCCTCATGGACCTGATCTCCCGAGAACTTAATTAACCCGATTAAAGAGGCTGGTAATATTGAATAAATTTTAATCCCAATTAGGCTAATTGTTAAAATTATACGTCAGAAACGGTAAATTCTCAAAGCCGACGGTCTATGCTCGCGGATATTACTTAATATAACTGCCGCGCGTCTATTGGAATTTCCAAGCATTCCGCTACAATATTACTTTCTCCGGAGCGCAATACATATAAACTTCCAAAAATCGCAGACGGCTTCAGGGAATGGATGGTTCTATAAACTCACCTCGGAAGGAGTGTAATCATGAGTAAAATTGAGAGAGCCATTATCAGCGTTTCTGATAAAGAGGGGATAGGCAATTTCGCCAAGGGTCTCAAGGAATACGATATAGAGATCCTGTCGACCGGCGGTACGGCGAAGCGGCTCAGGGACGGGGGAATAGAGGTTACGGAGATTTCGGATTTTACGGGCTCCCCCGAGATACTCGGGGGGAGGGTAAAAACACTCCATCCGAAGCTGCACGGGGGAATTCTGGCGCTCAGGGGCGATGAGACACACGAGAAGCAGATGAAGGAGAACGGGATAGTGCCTATCGACATGGTCATCGTCAACCTGTACCCGTTCGAGGAAGTGATAAAAAAAGAAGAAGTCGAGCTCGGCGAGGCGATAGAGAATATAGACATAGGAGGCCCCACCTTACTTCGGGCCGCCGCCAAGAACTATCAGCACGTAACGCTTGTCACGCACCCGGAGGACTACAAGGACATTTTGAAGGAGCTCAAGAAAAACAAGGGGGCGATATCCCCCGAAACGAACTTCAGGCTCGCAGTAAAGGCGTTCTCGTACGTGGCGCGCTACGACGCCGCAATATCGAACTATCTGGGCGGGCTCGAGAAGGACGGCGGAAAAAACAAATTCCCCGCTACGATAACAATGCACCTGGAGAAGAAGATGAAGCTCCGGTACGGTGAGAACCCGCACCAGGAGGGGTCGTTCTACGTTCTACCGGAGGTAAGCGAGCCGTGCATTTCCAATTCGGTCCAGCTCCAGGGTAAGGAGCTTTCTTTGAACAATATATACGATACGGACGCCGCGCTCGAAGCTGTAAAGGACTTTCATGAGACGGCCTGCGTTATCGTTAAGCACAATAACCCGTGCGGCGTCGCGACCGATGAGAGCGTGGTAAACGCGTTCCTCAAAGCAAAGGCGTGCGATCCCGTGAGCGCATTCGGCGGGATCGTGGCGTTCAACAAAGACGTGGACGAGGTAACAGCGTCCGAGCTCGCGAACATGTTCCTCGAAGTGGTCATTGCGCCCGGCTATTCGGAGAAGGCGCTCGAAGTGCTGTCAAGCAAGGGGAATCTACGCGTGATGAAAACACCGCCGCTCAAAAACGACACCGGGCCGGGCCTCGATTTCAAGAAGGTCGTCGGAGGGGCTCTCATTCAGGACAGGGACACCGGAGTGAACGACGATTTCAGGGATATGAAGGTTGAAACCAAACGTCAGCCCACCGACGAAGAGCTCGAAGCGCTGAAATTCGCGTGGAAGGTATGCAAACACGTGAAGTCGAACGCCATAGTCTTCGCCCGTAACGGCCAGACCGTCGGCATCGGAGCGGGACAGATGAGCAGAGTCGATTCCGTGAAGATCGCCACATTCAAAGCCGTGATGCCGACAGAGGGCGCCGTGATGGCCTCGGACGCCTTCTTCCCGTTCAGGGACGGGATAGACGAAGCTGCTAAAGCGGGAATCACGGCGATAGTACAGCCCGGAGGCTCGATAAGGGACAAGGAAATAATCGCCGCAGCCGACGAGCACGGCATGGCGATGGTATTTACGGGCGTAAGGCACTTCAAACATTGAGGGAAAGACTTCTCAAATCCAGCCATTCATACGGCCGATTGTGGGCTCCAGGCAAGGACCAAGCCGGCAGTTGCGTTTTTCAATTTCCTCTCACATGGCTTAACCTATAGGCTGACGCTGCTTTGACGGTGCTGCCCGTGTGCTCTATAATAAGCCATAAATGAAGCTTACGGTATTTTACGATTATACCTGCCCCTTCTGCTACATCACCTCGAAAAACCTGGAGACCCTTTCAAACGAATTCGATCTGGATATCGAGTGGAAGGGCATCGAGATCCACCCGGAAATCCCAAGTCAGGGCCAAAAGAGCAGCAGGTCCCTGAAATCCATCAAAACTGTCGAATCGATAAAAGGCGCGGCGAATGAGAGCGGAACTGTGATAGCGCTCCCGGGTTTCCGGACCAATTCCAGGCTGAGCCTCGAAGCCTCTGAATTCGCAAAAACGAGGAACCGGTTCAAGGGCTTCCACGACTCGATATTTGAAGCCTATTTCGCGGACAGAAAAAATATCGGAGACTTAAAGATAGTAATTGAAGCAGGTATAAAAGCGGGGCTCGACGGCGCGGAGCTTGAGGAGTGCCTCGGCAAACGGACGATGTTCCATAAAGTCGAGGAAAATAAAAAAGCCGCACAATCAAACCTAGTGACAGGAGTGCCAACTCTCATAATGGGTAAATTCCCCGTTTACGGAAATCAGTCTCTCGAAACTTTGAGACACATGATCAGGAGAGCGATCGAGAGGACTGCCTGACGTTTCCGTCAATTTAAGCTTTAAAACAAAAAACCCCTTCCCTTGCCGAGCAAGAGAAGGGGTTAATTTTATCACACCGGTGAGAGACAAATAACGTACCGTCTCCGCCCGGGCGCCGTGATTTCTATTTAAAGAACTGGTCGATGAAGATCATCAGCCTGCCCTGTACCGTGAACGGCGTTTCATCGTAACGAACACCGTCTGACTCTACCTCGTTGGCAGCGAGAGTATTGGCCGCCTGCGCCTCGAGGAGCGTATCCAAGCTGCTTCCCGGGAACACTATACCGCCGATGAGGTCGAGGTTGACGCCGGGATACATATGCCAGGTGAGCGTACCTTCGACTTCCGTACCCATGTAGGTATCGAGGCTGTCAACACCCGGGTAGGGGTTATCCGTTTCTTCGTTGAAAGCTACTACTACCTGAGGAGTGAAGGAAAGCTCGTCGATGAGCTTTACCGTACCCCACAGTCTCGCATAGTACGCGTTGAAAACGCTGCTCTCAACCTGGTAAATGTTCGGGATCATGTTCTTGAAAAGAAGGTTGTCGAGGTTGTAAGCGGGGTTGAAGAATATGACGCTACCTTCGATCGAGCCCGTGCTAAGGTCATCACCCTTAGACCAGCCGAATTCGGCCGCTACTATCTTCATCGGCCAGCCCGGATATACTTCCGCGCGCGCCGCGAAGATAATGTTGGACGCGTCTATATCTATATCACCTACTCCGGCTATGCTGAGCTCACCCCAGGCTCCCTGCATTTCACCAACGAGCCTCCAGAGGTCAGTCTTGTAATCGATCAAACCGGAATATAGAACCAGATGGTCGAGGTTTACACCGCTGGTCGCTGCGCCTGAATTAGGCGGAACTCCCGGGTCCGTACCGCTCGTCGGGAAAGTTCCGACCGAGTCCTGGTGGATGTACGGGAACACATAACCGCCGATCGTCAGGTTACCGCCGGCGACGTTCGGGCTGTTGAATATAAGGGCCGCTGCTGCGATATCATAACCGTTTCCGTTTCCGGTAACCACGCTGTTGCCCTGTGTGAATATATCCGAAACCAATACGAATGTGATAGACGAAGAGCCAGCTGCGAAAGACTTAAGATAAAGGAACCTGTCGAGCACGAAACCGAGGTCGCTGTAGGGATCCCAACCGCCGTTCGCAAGAATTCCGAGACCCCAGTCGAATGGCTGGCGTCCGACCCTTACGAAACCGATGTTGTGGGGGAGAACTATGTCCGCATGGAGCATCCTTACATCGAAGAACCCCGGATCGTCTATCGCTAAAGGACCGGTCAGGATCGCACCCCTGAACCTGTCGCTGAACGATAGGCTCGAATTGACGACAGTGTTGCGTCCACCAAGAAGCTCTGTCGTGGAACCGCCCCAAATGTTGTTGTCAAATACGTTCAACTGTGCCCGGATCGTGACTGCGTCGCTGAGCACCAGCTGGGGGGTTAAGCGCAGAGTGGTATCCGCGAAAAATATATTGTCATCATTATTGTTGAAACCGAGGTCTATCGCGTTCTGTCTGCTCAACGCAGATATAAAGGTTGCGTTACCGATGTAACGCGCTCTCGTACGCATGTAACTCGGAAAGCCGCCCAAACTGAGTTCGACAGCGAACGTAGGCACGGCCATACATAGAGCCAATAAAAACATAAAAAGCCATTTGGCTTTACTCATCTCTCCTTACCTCCTTTGATTTAGTTTTAAAGTTCTGAGCTTACTCTATATAAATTAAACTCTTTTGTCAAGAGGTTTTTTCGACTGATACCGCAACCCTCTCGACTCTTCTCTCTCCCTTGCACACATTCTAACACACTTTGTTTAAAAATCTAGCTCCCATGTGAAAAAATGTAAAAAATCTCTAAATCACACGCCCTAATTATACACCATTATTAATGTAGGAAATATGGTGTCTTAATATATCGCCGGCCAAACGCATTCTTAACAATATATTGATACGCCGTTAACAGTACCGATTTATAATACCGGTAATATGAAAATTCTAATAATTTCAGACATCCACGCGAACTGGCACGCGCTCCAGGCGGTCCTTGCCAGGGAAAGCCACGACGCGCTCATATTCCTTGGAGACGTAGTGGACTTCGGCCCCGACCCCAAAAACTGCGTTAATTTTCTGATGAAATCCTCGAAAACCCGCTTTTGGGGGGTGAGGGGAGACCACGACCACGCGCTTGCTTTCGGTACGGGCAGCAACTGCTCGGAGGAGCTCAGCAGGCTCTCCAACATATCGAGGGAGTGGGGCGAGTGCTTTCTCTCGGGCGAAGAGGTCGGGTTCCTTAGGAGGTTGCCTCTCGACAGGGACTTTTCGATAGACGGTATCGATTTCGAGATCGCGCACGGCTCGGACCCCTATTCCTATGTATTCTATAACATGGTCGTCCGGGGTGATCAGCCCTCTATCGAAACTCCGGATGAATCGGGAAGCGGCGAGAGTCGAAAATTTATACTGACCGGGCACTCTCACAAACCGTTTGTAAAAACCATAGGGAATACCACGGTACTCAATCCCGGCTCCGTAGGGCAGCCGAGGGACCGCGACCCGAGGGCATCCTATGGGGTGATCGAGAACGGAGAGGCCTCCATAAGAAGGATCAGCTACGACATCGAGAAAACGGTCAAGGACCTCGAAAGGAGCGGGATGCCCTGCGGCGCTAAATCGAGGCTCATATCCATGCTGGTCTCGGCATCCGTTATAAATTAAGCCCGTCCCACCGTATACCGCGCACGGATTCGCCCTACGTGCTTCGGCTCCAATATTGAACTAATGCCTCCTTCGGGCATCGGCTTTCTACCCAGGCGTTAACCCAAAAGTCATTATCCCCGGTCGCGGCCGGTCTATTCGTATAATTTGCCGGTCGATTAAAAAGAAGCCCGGCACATGAGGCCGTCTCATGTGCCGGGCTTCGGAGGTTTCGGAGCCAGAATGAAAAAGGGAGATGATTTAATTTTTCTTTATTCCCTAAATAACCCCGACCCTGATCAGATCAGAAGTTGGCCTGTACCTGCACCCTGAATATGTTCGCATCCACGTCGGGCTCGCCTTCGGTGAACTCGTTCCTCTGGAACGTATAGTTAGCCATCAGCTTCCACTTGTGGTTATGAGACATATAGTAGTTGAGACCGGGGGTTAATTCCCAAGTTTTGCTGGTCACGCTCGTGTCGGGCGGGACGACCCCTGAGCTCGTATCGTAGTCTACAAGGGCATACCTCGCCGCAATCTCGACCGTCTTGGGGACCAGGAACACGCCGGCCTGAGCCCTGAAGCCCTGGTCAAAGGCTGTATCCTGAGGGCCCGTGTCAGGCGCAATCCACCTGGCGTCGTATTCGCCCTCTACGTTGAAGTAACGCATCTTGAAGTTCAAATCGGCAGTCAACTGAGTGAAGTCGCTCGACGGGTACGCTAGCTCCGCTATCCTGTCGCATACTCCTCCGTTGGGTGTCTTTACAGCACAGTCGAGTCCGGGCAGTACGGAGCCGCCGACGCCCGCCGTGAAAGTAGGCTCCTTGGCGAAGTTGGGAACTATCTCGTAGGCTTTGGCCGTCGGGAACGTGCCGTTTGCGTCGAACTTATAATCGTCGTCCCCTCCGAGACCGAGCTGTATCCTGCCTACATAGAGCATGTTGGAGTCAACGCTCGTCCCGTTTATACCGTCCCCGTTGAATACGCCCACGCCGTATGAAACGTTGTTGTTAGCACCTAAACCGCCAACCAGGGCGAGACCGCGGTCCCTCTCGAGAGAGAACTCGGAGTTCACGATCGACCTCTCGATGAACTGCAGAGCGCCCGAAGAGTTGAGCTCTTCCCTGTTGAACGGGACCTTCCACTGGCCTATCCTGGGTGCGATCTCCTTCTGATATGCGGCAGTGAAATACATATCCTTCATAAGGGAGCTGCTTGCGGGGTCTATCATGAACGTATAATAGAACCAGGGGGCAAACGCGATACCCGACCACTTGAGCTCGAGCCTCCGGAGCTGGAAGTTGGTCGCGACATCTTTTCCGTCCGTATCGTTGACCGAGCCGATTATCTGGGCCAGTATGCTGAATTTCATCTTGAACGGCATACCCGCCTTATCGGTCGATTCAAAAACGAAACCGCTGTCGTACTTGGCCATAAACTTGTTGTACCACGCATCCTCGTCAACCGTCTCCTGCTTCGTCTTTAACTCGGCGATCTGCTCCTGATCCGCCTGCCTGGCGTTCTCGAGCAGGTCAATCTGCTGCTTGAGCTGGTCGATCTGCTGCTGATTCTGGCGCTGGATCGCTTCGATCTGCTGCTTCAATTCCTGTATCTGCTGTTTAGTCGACTGCGCTTTGGCGCTTACGCCCGAAAGCGGCAGGACCAAAACCGCGATAAATAGCAGTTTCAGTAACGTCTTCATCTCTCGACTTCCTCCTTTAGAGAATTTGGGGAACATCATAGAGAGGAATCGTTAATCTGATGTGAAATTAATGTTAAGGTACTGTTAAGGGGGGCGTATGTTATTGCAAGTAGCCGCTTATCGTTTAATCTAAGGGGTAGTTTCCTGTATACTTAGAATAGGTTAGGTGCTATGACTGAAAAACTGATTACGATAGTGGACGATGAAGAAGATATAGTCAAGCTCGTGAGCCACCACCTGAAAAGGGAGGGGTTCAAGGTAAAGGAGTTCCATAACGGGCGGGATTTTCTTTCTTACATAGAATCCGTGGTCCCGGACCTGGCGGTGCTCGACATCATGCTGCCCGGAATAGACGGGCTCGAGATCTGCAGGATCCTGAAAAACAAGTCGACGACCGCCTCCGTACCCATAATCATGCTGACGGCCAAGGCCTCGGAAGCGGACGTAGTCGTAGGGCTCGAGCTCGGCGCGGACGATTACATCGTAAAGCCGTTCAGCCCGCGTGAGCTCGTGGCCAGGGTGAAGACGGTCCTGCGTAGAACCGGGGCCAAGGAATCGGACGATAATATAATAAAGATAGGCCCATTGACCATAAACACCGAGAAGTATGAAGTCTCGGTGGATAACGAAAAGGTGTTACTCACGACGACGGAGTTCAAGATCCTTGAGGTGCTCGCGGACGGAAAGGGGAGGGTTTTCACGAGGGACCAGCTCCTTAAAAAGAAAAGGCTCTGGGGGGATGACAAGCTCGTTTACGACAGAACGATCGACGTGCACATAAAAAACCTCAGGGAAAAGCTGGGGGCTGCGGGGAACATGATTAAAACAGTAAGAAGCATAGGTTATAAACTAGAAGAGTAGGATCCTGTTGAGCATATTCTGGAAACAGTTCATCTCCAGCTTTCTGATAATATTCCTTATTTTGTTCCTGTTCACTTTCCTCGTCATAGGCGAGCTGCAAGACTACGATAAGTCTCTGACCAAGGAAAGGCTCCTGACCGCGGCAACCCTCGCGGGCGAGATACTGAAACCCTCCATAGCCGGGGGCAATCGTCAGGAAATCCAGCGTCTGGTATCCGGGCTCGGGGAGAAAACAGGGGTCAGGATCACGGTCATAGACGAAAACGGCACGGTGCTGGGCGACTCAAGCCGAAACCCCTCGGAATTGGGAAACCACGCGGACAGGCCCGAGGTAAGGGAAGCCATCGCGAACGACGTCGGGGAAAGCAGCCGCTACAGCGAGACGCTTCAGAGGGAGATGCTCTATGTAGCCGTCCCGTACAGGGATAACGTGAACAGGGTCAAGGCGGTCGTAAGGACGTCCCTCCCGCTGAGCTTCCTCCAGAAAACGATACATCCCATAGAAACGAAGGTCATATATCTCGGCGCGATCCTCACGGCGCTCGCCCTCCTCCTCTCGCTCGGGCTCTCGAAAACCATTACCCGCTCGCTCAGGGGGATAATAAACTCTTCGGAAGAGCTCGCCAGGGGAAACCTGGACATAAGCATCCCTGTCGGCGGCGGAAAATCGGAAATTTCAAAAATCTCCATAGCGCTCAACCGAATGGCCCAAAAGCTCAACGAGCTGTTCAAGCAGCTTTCCAAGGAGAAGAACCAGCTCGAAGCCGTGCTCGGCGCAATGAGCGAAGGGGTAATGGTCGTATCCCACGACGGCAGGGTCATCATCATAAACAGCGCTTTAAAAAAGATGTTCAACCTGAAGGAGGACCCCACGCGGAAACTGTACTGGGAGATCCTGAGGAACAGGGAGCTGACGAAGCTCGTCGAGAGCGTGCTTGAGAACTGGACGCCCGACTCGAGGGAGATATTCTATCTTTACCCGGACGAGAAGCACTATTTCGTGAACGTGATCCCCCTCGATTCCCCCGATAAAGAAGTAATAGTGGTGATGTTCGACATAACCGACTTCAAGAGGCTCGAGAAGATAAAGGCCGATTTCATCGCGAACGTCTCACACGAGCTGAGGACACCGCTCACAGCCATCAAGGGGTATACCGAGACACTCGAGGAAGAGGCCTATGAGAGCCCGGAGGACCAAAAGCACTTTCTCAGGATCATCAAGCGGCACACGGACAGGCTTATAAATATAGTATCCGACCTGCTGGTGTTATCCGAGGTCGAAAGCAGGGATTCCCTCTCCAGGGAGAGCGCCGCAAACGACCTCGAAGAGATAAATATCAACGAATCGATAAAATCGTCGCTCGACGCGCTCAGGTCAAAGGCGCAGGAAAAGAGAATAGACATATCCTACCGGACCGACGAGGACGCGCATAAGATCAAGGCTAACAGGTTCCTCCTCGAACAGATGTTCATCAATCTTATAGACAACGCCGTGAAGTACACCCCTGAGAACGGGAAGGTCGACGTAAGGGTCTCAAGGGAGAACTCGCATATACTGACCGAGATCAGCGATACGGGCATAGGCATACCGAAGGAGCACCTCCCGAGGATATTCGAGCGGTTCTACAGGGTGGACAAGACACGCTCGAGGAACCTCGGAGGCACGGGCCTAGGCCTCAGCATCGTGAAACACATAGTGATAATGCACGGGGGCAAGATAGAGGTGCATAGCGAGGAAGGGAAAGGAAGCAAGTTCAGCATCACGCTCCCGGCGTAGGACGCACTTCAAGCGAGGGGCTGAATACAAAGGGGCGGGCAGATACCGGCGGGTAATTTCTCGGAGAAATAAACCCGGCTCGTATCCGGGAATAAATCAGGCGCTCCTGCCGATGGGATAAGACCCGAGGACTTTGAGATAGACACAATTTTCAGCCACTCTTTCTAAGAGGCTTTTTATCGCCTTTTCATCCCTGTGCCCTTTGAAATCCACGAAAAAAAGATACTCCCAGGGCCTTTCCTTGGAAGGCCTCGATTCGATCTTGGTCAGATTCACCCCCGCCTCGGCGAAGGGCTGAAAAAAGGACTTCTGGAGCTCGCCGGGCTTATCCCTGAGCGAGAACACGATCGACGTCCTGTCTTCTCCCGTGGGGGCGCTTGTGCGGTTCCCGATCACGAAAAATCTGGTCGTATTCCAGTTATTGTCTTCGATGTTCTTCTCGAGAACCTTGAGTTTATATATGGACGCCGAATGCTCACTGGCCACTGCCGCCACCCCTTTGCTCCGGGATGCGAGCCTCGCGGCTTCCGCGGTGCTGGAGGTCTCCCGGATCTTCCTGTTCGGGAGGTTTTTGGTCAGCCACTTCCTGCACTGGGCGAGGGGCTGCGGATGGGAAGCTATTGCCTTGACGTCCTTGAGCGTTCCGGATTTGCAGAGCAGGAACAGATTTATTTTCTCGAAAAGTTCAGCCGATATCGTGAGGCTTGTGCCGGAAAGCAGATCCAAGACTATACCTATCGACCCTTCGATGGAATTTTCGACCGGCACGACGCCGTACAAAGCCCTCCTGTTCTCAACCTCCTCGAAAACGTCCTGGAAGCTGCCTAACGGTATAAGCTCCGAAGAGCCGCCGAACTCGTGAAAAGCCGCCTGGTGAGAGAAGCTGCCTTCGGGACCGAGATAGGCGACTCTGAGAGGCTGCTGAAGCGCACGGCAGCCCGAAATGATTTCGCGGTAGACCCTCAATACCGAATCGTTCGAGAGCGGGCCTGAATTTAGCTCAATGAGCTTCCTTTCGATCTGCCTTTCGCGCACAGGGTCGTATACACCGACGTTGTTCTCGTTCTTAAGCTCTCCGATCCTAAGCACGACCTCGCCGCGCCTGTTCAGCAAATCCAGCAACTCGCGGTCGATTTCGTCTATTTCTTTTCTGAGTTTTTCGAGGTCTTGAGAGGAGCCCATTATTTATTATTCGAGGAGAATTAGGGACAAGGATAGCAACAGGGGAAAATTATGTCAAATAATCCGATTGAGTGATTGTAAATATCCGCGTAAGGCGCGGGTGAAGGGCGTTTCCCGCTTTATCCGAAACCGTCATAGCTCCCTCTCCTGCACGCCTGAATCCATGATGGCGGCCTTCCTGATTACGGATTTATCCACGAAGATGGGGGACTTCATTCTCGAAGCAAGCGCTATCGCATCGCTCGGGCGGGCGTCGATATTCGATACCTTCCCGTTTACGGATACGACCACCTGTGCGTAAAATACCTGGTCGCGGAGGTCAGTTATTATTATCCTCTTGACCTCGGCGTTAAGCGTCCTTACCATAGCCGCTACAAGGTCATACGTCATCGGACGCGGCGGTATCATTCCCGAAAGCCCGATCTCTATGGACCTCGCCTCACAGAGCCCCACCCATATGGGAAGAACAGTCTCCTTTTTCTTGTCCGTGAGAAGGACTATCGGTGTCTGGGTCGCCCGGTCGAACCCGAGGGCCTCGATCTCCATCTCCTGAAGGGCGTCATCGCTCTTTTTTTCCACACCGAGGGCAGCCGCAACAGCCGCGAGCACTATGACGCCCAATGCAACACACATGGATTTTGTCCTGATGCCCATATGCAGATACCTCCCGGAAGTAGAATATCACAAACTCCTTAATATCAGTAAGCGAGCGCCCAGACGCAGACGCTTCCTCTTTACGTCACGAACGTCTTGACTGAGAGTAATGGAGCGGTGTCTATTTTTCCCCTATCATATAAAGGCACCCTTCAGGACCGACCTTCGCTGAATGAACCGCGCCTGCCGGAACGTCGAACCTCTCACCGGGCCCGTACGTGACGGTTTTTCCCTCCGAGGTCACGGTGATCCGGCCTTCGAGTACTATGTGTGCGGTTATTCCGCTGTGGGTATGGTCGGGGTAATAGGCGTTCGGGCGGTCCCTGTGCATGAAAATCCCGGAAAACCCCTCATCGCGGAGCCTTTGCTCATGGCTCTTTTCGTTCATGGCTCGCCGCCAGGGCTGATTGATGAATTAAGCCGAGTGATGCCGGTCAGAACCTTGTTATCGTTCCCTTTTCGAACCTCGGGTTCTTTATCGTGCCGAGTATCTTGCCGCCAAGGCTCCCGTCCCTCTGTGTCGCCAAGTACGGAGTCAGGAGCGCTTTGTACTTGGCCATCTGGTCGCCTTTCATCTCGAGGCGGTAACCCAGGTCGATGACGCCGCCCTTCGGTATCTCCCAGAAGAGGGGAGTGGTGCCGGTTATCTCCAGATTGATGTCCTTGCCCGTCACGTTGAGCGCCAGGATGTTCGTCCTCTTTCCTTCGATATTCCCCTTCACCAGGGACTTGAGGCCGGTGAAGCTGGGGAGGCTCATTCCCTTGACTTTAATATCCTTGATATCGAGCCTGTCGATCTCGAACTGGAATCCCCCCTTGGGCTCGGGCTCGAGCTCTATATGCATGCTGCCGTCCATCACGCCGCCCAGTGAAAACAGGCTGCCTCCGTCGGATAAAAGCAATGCCGGCATCGAGTCGATCGAGACGTGCTTCACGGTGGCATCTATTTCCTTTGCGCGCGACCCGGCCATGCTCACGCTGCCTTCAACCTCTCCGTTCAGAAGCTTGGCCTTGAACGGGAATTTACGGGATCCGGTTATAAACGCTAAGACCGACGGCCTTATGCTTAAGGTGTCGATAGCGAGGAACCGGTCCTTCGTTTTGTAGAGCTTTACGCCCTCGAGCCTTATGCTCAGCAGGGGAGAAACGCTTGCTTTCTCTATCTCCACCTTATAGGGGGTGCTGCTCTCGAGCTCGGCGACGATGCGTTTTTTTATAAGGTCGCCCGGGAAGGTTATAAAGAGAAAAACAAGGAACGCCGCCAGGAAGAACACAGCGTAGGAGAGCGGCCTCACGTGCCTCAGTTTCATGAGCTTTTCCCTCATATCAGCCGAGCTCCCTGAACTCGAACGTCGACACCCTAAGCTTGACGGTCATGGAATCCGATTTGTTGAACTTGGTGCTTATATTCAAGTTAGACACCTTGAGGAACGAAGGCGTATTTTGAATCTTGTACAATATATCGACCAGGTCCTTGAGCGAGAGGTCCTTAAGCTCGACGTCGATGCTTTTCTCCTCATAAAAATCCTCGGACTCCGCTGTTCTTAAGTTTACATCCTTTATGGAAAAATTCTTTCTGTCTATATTCTCGTCCAGCAGTATCTGCTCCACGACGGATATGAGCGGCTCGTTCTCCTTTTTTATCCTGCGCGATAGCTCCTCTATCCTCTTCTTCGAGCCTTCGTATTCGCTCCTGAGATTTTCTATCCTCACGAGCTCGGTCTCGAGCTGCTTGACCTGCTTCTCGAGACGCTCCGTGCCGGAAGAAAAGGTATGAAAGACTATATAAACGATAAGCAGACAGAGACCGGCTAGGCCGACCCTCACAGCCCTTACGTCCCTTTCGGACGAAGAAAGACGCGAAACCCTCTCGCGCAGTTCGCTAAAAGCCCTTTTAATACCGCCGCCTGCAGAACCTATATCCATGTCACACTTCCGATTTTACCACCAGTGACAGCTCGAACTTGGTTTTACCGTCGACTGTGTTTCCCGTCTGATTCCTCGTCACGGACTCGAATATTTTGGATTTGGACAGGGCCTCTTCTATCTCCGTGACTTCCTGGTAAGAATCGCATACCCCCTGTATCTTGAGTTTGTTATCGCTTTCGAATTTAATATCGTTCACGACGAGCTTCATGCTCGCGGGCAAGCTCTGGGATATGTCCCTCAGCACCTCAAGCGGCGTGCTCGCGCCCTCGACCCCCCGGATCGTCATGAGCTTTTCCCTCTGCTTCGACACCTCGGTTTCCATGAACTGGACCGGCCTTGGAATCACCTTCACTTCGGGAAACGTGTCCCTCACGAGCTCGGCGATCTCCGCCTCGAGGACCTTGACCTCCTTTTTTAGCTCGAAATACCTCGATGCGCTGCTGTACAGGAGAAGTACGAGAAGCAGGGCGAAAAGGATCGCCGGCGCCATGAAAACCCTTCTGAGCTCCCGGTCGGAGCCAACGTACTTGAATTCGTCCTTCCTGTAGTTAAGGTACCCGCTCTTAAACGAGCTCCCGTAAAGGGCGAGCGCGTAAGACCTCGCGTATAACTGGGAATTCTCCGAACCGAGATCAGGGATAAAGAGCTTCTTCACATCCCTCCCGAACTCCTTTTTAAAAATATCCGCTATACCCGGCGCCTGGGAAACCGCCCCCGAGATCAGGATAGTGTTTATCTTCTCTCTGAGCTCCGTCTCGAAAAAATGTAGCGTTTTTTTAATCTCGCTTATCACGGGCGCGAGACATTGCTTCAGGTGTTCGCCGCCTTCCCCCGAAAGCTCGGCTTTGGAGAACCCGAATTCGTCTGTCGAAACCCCTCTCAAACCGCACAGATTTTCGACGAAGAACTCGATCGGCTTCCTCGACGACCTCACGCGCTTCAGTCCGTTTTCATCGAAAAGCGCAAAGCTCATGTCCCCTTCGCCTATATCCACGAGCATAACGGGCCTTACGCCCTCGAGGAGCTCGTTCAGGGCCCCTAACGCAATGGGCGTGTAGGTGACGATCTTCGGGTCGATCCCGGCTTTATTGAAATAGCCCACGGCGGACGCGACTTCCTCCTTTTCGAATACGCATACGAGCGCCTCGGCGCCGCCCTCGCCCCTCACGAGATGATAGGCGTGGCACTTATCCTGTGGTTCGAAAGTGGATATGTTTTCGAGCTCGAAGCCGTACACCTGGTCTATCTTCTTCGGGTCGACGAAGGGGAATTTTATCACCCTCACAGAGATCGGGTCGACTGATAAGGAAACGGCCAGGTCACCCTTGGGAAGTGAGTATTCCCTGAACACATCATTCAATGCTTCGGATGAGTTAGGAGTAAATTCTGAAGATTTCGTACGTATGGTCTGAAGAAGCTGGACATCTCTTAATCCTCTTTTAATCAAGGATATCCTTGCATCTTTCTTCCCTATATCAAGCCCTGCGAATCTGCCGTACATGTTTAAGTAAATTACTTAATCCAGCCCTTTAAATCTAAAGTAAAGCCCTTTTAAAGTCAAATAGATTCTATAACCCCTTTGCCCTCGATAACGTGAATACCGAAACGCCGGAGGCGCCCGATTTGAGTATCTCCCGTGCGCATTCATCCGATGTGGAGCCGGTCGTAAAAACGTCGTCGACTAGCAGTATCGACTTATCCTTAAATGCTCCGTGGGATGTGACCGAAAACGCCCCCCTTACGTTCCTTCGCCTATCCTCTTCGTTCCTGAACTCGATCTGGGGACGGGTATCCCGGATCTTTTTAAACGTGAGCAGGTCGCATTCGATCCCTCTCCTCCGCGCGAGGTTATGAGCGAGGAAGGCCGACTGGTTGTATTCCCTGTTCCTAAGCTTGCTCATGTGCATCGGAACGGGAACCACGAGGTCGAAGCCGCCCTTGGGAAAAGGGAAATTATCCAACAGCAGGGACGAGAGAAAACCTTCCAAGCCGAGCCTGCCCTCGTATTTGAACTCGTGGATCATGTCCCTGATCTTACCCTCGTAGAGGACTACAGAGCGGGCGGACTCGAAAGAAAAACTCCCCCTCAAACACCTGCCGCACAGGTGACCCGGTCCGCCGGGCGACGGGGCCGTAACATCGGCATCAAAATGATCGGCGCTGAAAAAACCGAACGGAGTCCCGCACCTGCCGCATGAGGAAAAGTCGCTAATGAACTTCACTTCCGAAAAGCAGCTCACGCAGACGGGGTTCTTGTCCGCGACCGGGATATCGCACGTCGAGCATATATTCGGAAATATGAGATCGAGCATTATTCAGGGGTTTAAACCGAACCGTGATACGACCCTCAGGCGCCGGGGACACGAAAAAGACCCCCCTATACCCTCATCGGCATTATTACCGACAAATAAACCTCGTCGCCCTCGGGCTTGAGGACAGCGGGGCTCAGCTCATCGATCAACCCTATCTGAACTCTTTCGCCCGTGATCACCTCGAGCACGTCCATCAGGTACCTGGCGTTGAAACCCAGCTCCATGGGCTCGCCCGAATAATCGAGGGGCACCGTTTCCTTCGCCTCGCCGACTTCAGGCGAAACGGAGATGAGCGTCATGCCGCCCTTGGCGATAACGAACTTCACGCTCCTCGTTTTCTCAGATGAAAGTATCGAGACCCTTTTGAGGGCTTTCAGGAACTCGTTCCTGTCGAGGGTAAGCGTCGCTTTCGTGACTTCGGGCGTCACCTGGCGGTAGTCGGGAAAATCAGCGTCTATGAGCCTCGCTATGAGTATTATGTCCTCCCCTTCAGCCATGAAGAAGTTGTCGCCGGCCCCTATCCTGACCTTGTCCGAAAGCTTGAGGACTTTCCTCAGCTCCGCCACGCCCTTTTTGGGTACGACGAAGCCTTTGCCGAACTTTACCCTGCTGTCTATGCTCTTCTCCACGAGCGAAAGCCTGTGTCCGTCCGTTGCCACGAGCCTAAGGCTCTTGCCGCCCGCCTCCTCGAAGAAGATGCCCGCGAGGTTCCTCCTCAGCTCGTCCGGAGAGACGGCAAAAATAGTCTTCGATATCATCTCTTCGAGCAGTGCGCTCTCCACGGAAAAAAGATTGTCCGAATGGAGCTCGGGGATAATTGGAAAGTCCTCGCTCGGAAGTCCGGCTATTTTGAATACCGCGGACGAGGCCCTTATCTCGACCCAGTGGTTCCCGATTTCCTCGACCTCAATATCGCCTGTCTCGAGCTCCTTCACGATCTCGTACAGCTTGCGCGCGGGGAGCGCAATGCTGCCCGTCTTCGACACATCTGCCTGAGACCACGTGCTCATTGTCGTTTCCAGGTCGGTGGCAGAGATACCTATCCTGTTTTTGTTGACGTTCAAGAGGACGTGAGAAAGCACGGGCATGGTGGCTCGCCTTTCCGAAATCCCCTGAACAAGCCCCAGTTTGAGTGAAAAGTCTTCCGCTCGAGTTTTAAACTTCATAGTTTCTGCTCCTGCTACGGTATTCAATCATATTATATGTATATCAGTAGTAATAGTAGTAGAGCCTGTTAAATTGTTGAAAAGCACTAAAACATATCTCTATTAAAAGGAATTTTATGTTTATAAACCTGTTGGCAATAACGGGGTTTTATCCACATCTATCCACAGATTTTGTCTTGAAATGCGGAGCTGCGATTTCTCCACAAATCTGTCCACATAGTTTTGCACTTCCTATCCACTTATCAGGCTCTCTATTTTTCTCGACAGCGTTTTCACCGTGTTTTCGAGAGACGGGTCTTTACCGAGGTTGTTTTCTATCTTCTTGACCGCGTGTATTACGGTCGAGTGGTCCTTACCCCCGAACTTTTCCCCGATCTCCGGGTAAGAAGCCCCGGTGTACCTTCTGGCGAGGTACATTGTAATCTGCCTCGGCACGGCGATGTTCTTCTGTTTTTTGTCGGATTTCAGGTCCTGCACCCTTATACCGAAGAAGTTGGCCACTTCCCTCTGAATGCTCTCTATGCTCAGGAACTTCTTGTCCTGCTGTTTCAGTATGGTCCTTAACACTTCCTTTGCAAGGTCGAGGGTTATCTCGGTTTTGAGCAGCTTGGCGTGGGCGATGATGTTCGTGAGCGTTCCTTCGAGCTCCCTGATGTTGGATGTCGTGTTCTGCGCCAGGTAGAGCGCGACCTCGTTCGGGAGAATTATCCCTTCGGACTCGGCCTTGTTCTTGATGATAGCTATCCTCGTCTCCGTTTCGGGCGGCTGTATGTCTGTAATGAGGCCCCATTCGAACCTCGATCTCAGCCTTTCCTCCAGGTACGACATATCCTTCGGTGACTTGTCGCTCGTGAGCACTATCTGTTTTTTCGATTCATAGAGGGTGTTGAACGTATGGAAGAATTCCTCCTGCGTGCTCTCCTTCCCCGCTATGAACTGGATGTCGTCGATCAGCAGCACGTCGCACCCGAACCTGTACCTGTTCCTGAACTCCTCCATCTTGTTCGACTTGATGCTGTTGATTACCTGGTTGGTGAAGTGCTCGGCCGAGATGCAGCATACCCTGGCCATGTTCGACGTGGATTTGACGATGTAATTGCCTATCGCGTTTATGAGGTGCGTTTTTCCGAGCCCCACGCCCCCGTAGATGAATAGCGGGTTATACGCCTCTCCGGGTTTTCTTGCGACGGCGGTCGAGGCCGCGTGCGCGAACTGGTTGCTCGGGCCGACTATGAACCTGTCGAATGAATAGTTGGGATTGAGCGTGCCGGTGAAAAGCTTGGCCGGTACGGCGTCTTTCGAGTCCGCGGGCTCGTCCTTGGCTCTCTTCTCTTCCCCTGAGGCTTGTCTATCCTCCGCCGTGACGATTTTTACGGTGACGGATTTTCCGTAGATCTCCCTTATCGTATCGCCGATGAATTCGAGATAGTGGTTGTTTATCCAGTCCTTGTCGAACTCGCTGTTCGCCCGGAGCGTCAGGGAATCCCCCGTTTCGGACACGGGTTTTAACGGCGCGAACCAGAAAAACACCTGGGGATTTGATTTCTTTTTTATCCTTTCGAGGACACGGTCCCAGACGACAGGCTTGTGTTCGGGGCCTTCGCCTGCCTGGTGCGGCTTGGTGGGCCGGAACGATTGTCCTATAAAAAACTCGAGTCCCTTTCCGTCATCCTTTTTGTCAGTAAACAGCGTTCTGAGATTATGCTTCAGGGGCGTTCTTTTAGCGGCCAATGTCCTCTGCTCCTCCAAATCAAGAGATAACTTATCCACAATCCATCAACACCGTGTGGATAGTTATTTAATCAGTTTTAGAATGTGAATTAAGCCCCACCCAAATCCGTAGGTTACATCCTAACAGATGCAAAAATATATTGTCAAGTATTATTTTTTTATCTTTAGATTTCCGTTCGTTACGCTCTATAGTTGAAGATCGGGAGGCATTTTTCGGGAGCGGGCGGTGAGGCTTCCGAAGGGCGCAACCATCTTGCGGAGATTGATATTTTTGACTCCACAAAAAGAGGAATTTCAGGGCTCGGATCACGGGAGAGCCGTTAAACAGGGCTTTTGTCGAGTGAAGCGCGAACGCCTCTTTCGACGTCGACGCGGCTCAGTATGAGGGCGCCCGCTATAAAGAACACGATGAGAGAAAAAATGCTGAGCCTGCTCGACCCGGCCAGCTGAGCGACCACGGCGAATACGAGGGGCCCGACTATCCCGGCGAACCTGGAGCTCATGCCGTAGAACCCGAAGAACTCGGCCGTCTTCTCCCTGGGCAGCATAGAGCCGTAGAGTGATCTGCTCAGCGCCTGCGTTCCTCCCTGGACCGTTCCCACGAGGAAGGCGAGTATGAAGAAGTGGAGTGCCGTCTCCATGAAATAGCTTGCGACCGAGATCACCGTATAGACGAAAAGCCCGAGCATTATCGAATTCTTTGCGCCTATAAACCTGGCCAGTCTTCCGAATGCGAACGAGAAGGGGATTCCTACGAACTGTGTCATGAGGAGGGCCCCTATGAGTGCGGTCTCGCTTATGCCTATCTCGGCCCCGTATATAGTCGCCATCTTGATTATGGTCCCTATGCCGTCGTTGTAGATCCAGAAGGCCGCGAGGAATAGGAAGAGATCCCTGTATTTCCTCAGCTCCGAGAACGTGGCCGAAAGTCTTTTGAAGCCGGCTGTCAGAACGCTGCCGTCTATTTTTTTGCGCTTCGGCACGGGAGGCTCGCTGACGTTAACGATGAGGGGTATCGTGAAGAGCGCCCACCAAACGGATACGGTGATAAAGGAGATGCGTGTGGCGAGCGCCTTGTCCTCCATGATTTGTATTATGCCTATGTCGAGGGCAAGGAGTATCCCTCCCCCGAGGTATCCGAGCGCGTAACCCTTGACGGAGACGCGGTCGATCTCTTCGGGAGCGGCGACGCTCGGGAGGATCGAGTTGTAGAAGACCTCGGACATGGAAAAACCTATATTCCCGAAAACGAAGAGGAGGGACGCCAGGAGCCAGTCCCCGCTTGTCACGTAGTAGAGAAGCGCAGTCGAGAATATTCCGATTGCCGCGAATACGAGGAGGAACTTTTTTTTGATCCCCGAGTAATCTGCGACGGCCCCCATTACCGGGGCCAGAAGCACGGACACGATAAGCGCGATGACGGTCGTATAACCCCAGTACACGGTAGCGGTGTTCCCTGACAGGTTTTCGGCCGCTACCCGGCTGTAATAAACCGGGAGCACCGCGGAAATGATTATCGTGGCGAACGATGAGTATGCCCAGTCGTAGAGGCACCAGCTCAGGACCTCTTTTTTCTTTTTCTTGACTCCTGCGATGTCGGGCACGTTTATTTAACCGGTCTCATTCGGGAGGCTTTATACTTAGACCCGGTTTCAGTCCAGTATTATTATTGGAAACGCATTAAAAGGAAAGAAATCCCGGATGATAGGACTCCTTGTTTTTTTTCTCCTGTGGACCCCGCTCTGCCTTCTCATTGTGTTCGGGCTCCCTTTATTTGATCTGGAAAGCAGGCTCGACCTCGGGCTTATTGTCTGGCTCATCGGGGGGCTCCTCGGGTTTTATTATATTACGGCCAGGAAATGGAGGCAGTGAATGCTCCCTGAGTCAGCAGCATCTTTCATAAAAAGGTAGTTATACCGGCATATTGACAGTAGGCTTTAATTAGATGGTAATCATTCCCAAATGATAATTACTTGAGATTGAGCTCATTTTATGGGATAATTTTAATGATATTCAGGCGCCGAATTATTAAGGTGTCCTAAGTTAAATTACCGACATTCAAAGGAGGCCGGCATGCTCAGCAAGGAAATTCAGGACGCGCTTAACAACCAGATCAAGAACGAGTACTTCGCTTCATACACCTACCTTTCCATGGCCGCACATTGTGAGTCTATAAACCTGAGGGGTTTTGCGAAATGGCTCCGGAAGCAGAGCTCTGAGGAGCTCGAGCATGCGATGAGGCTCTTTGATTACGTCATAGACCGCGACGGCCATGTCGTCCTTCAGGCGATAGAAAAACCCCTGTCCAAATACAAATCCCTCTCCGATATGTTTCAGCAGGTGCTCGACCACGAGAGAGAGGTCACGGGGATGATAAACAAGCTCTACGAGAAGGCGATAAACGAAAACGACCACGCGACCGCCGTAGAGCTCCACTGGTTCATACACGAGCAGGTGGAAGAGGAAAAGAACGCGACCGAGATCCTGGACAAGCTTAAATTCGCGGGGGATAACAGCTCCGCAATTCTGCTCCTCGACGGTCAGCTGGGACAGAGGGGCTAACGCCCTGCGGCAGGTGAGGGCCTCTGGCTCCGGTACAGTGAATAATGTGCCGTTAAACTTCCAGTTCTGGTATGATCTCGCAAGCCCGTACTCATATATTTCAGTAATGAGGATAGAGAGCCTCTGTTCCGTGGCCGGAGTCGAGGCCGAATGGAAACCCTTCCTGCTGGGTCCGATTTTCAAGAGACAGGGATGGGATACCTCCCCCTTTAATATCTACGGGGCGAAAGGGAGGTACATGTGGCGCGATATCGAGCGCCTCTCCGCCAAATACGGGATACCGTTCCGCAAGCCCTCTGGATTTCCGAGGAACGGGGTTCTCGCATCGAGGGTCGCCATTGCTTCGGAATCACAGGTATGGCGGAGGAGTTTTTCGAAACTCGTTTTCACCGCTAATTTCGCCGAGGACAGGGATATTTCGGACGAGGCAGTGATCTCCTCGATACTCGGCTCGCTCGGCGAAGAGCCCGCGCGTGTTATCAGAAGTGCCCTTTCGGACGAGAATAAAGGGAAGCTAAGAGAGAGTACGGAAGAGGCTGTCGCGCTCGGCATTTTCGGCGCCCCGAGCTTCGTTTCGGGGGACGAGGTCTTCTGGGGGAACGACAGGCTCGAAGACGCCATCGAATGGCAGAGAAGTCTCGGGGAAGAGTCCCGCTGAAAAGTTTATAGAGAAGCACCCCCTAATAGATTCGTTTCCAGAACCATCTAATCGACCCGGGTCATACACCGTTCGGAATTTTCCCTGTCACCCGTATCCTCGGCTGATTGAAATGGTCATCCTGTACTTTTAATATATGGATGAGACTGATTTACTTAATGCTCGCCGCGCCGCGCTTTTGTTTAATGGAGGTTTTGGAGAAAGCGGGCTCTCAAGCCGCGCGGAGAAACGGAGAAACGGATTGGAGAAGAAAGCAGGAGCGGACCCTTGCGGTCAAGATGACGAGAGGGCGATTCGGATAATAATGGAGGGGACGGCCGGCGAGACCGGAGAGGGGTTTTTCAAGTCACTCGTGAAGAACCTGGCTATGGCGCTCAATACGAGAGGCGCGTGGGTGACCGAGTATCTCAACGAATCGAAGAGGCTAAGCTCGCTCGCTTTCTGGCTCTCGGGGGAATGGGTGGAGGAGTACGTGTACGATATATCGGGTACGCCCTGCGAGCTCGTGGTGGAGAAAAAGGATATTTTTCTCGTACCGGAGAACGTCATAGAGCTTTTCCCGCGTGATCCCGATTTGAAACCCATGGGCGCCGTCAGCTATATGGGTGTGCCGCTACTCGACACCGACGGGAGCGTGCTCGGGCACCTTGCTGTGCTCGATTCGAAGCCGATGCCCGACGAGTCCCGGGTGCGCACGATATTCAGGATATTCGCTTCGCGGGCTTCCGCCGAGCTCAGGAGGCTCCGGGCTGAATCGGAAGTGAGGGAGCGGGAGGAAAAGCTTGGGCGGCTCGTCGACAGCGCTATGGACGCCATCATCGAGCTAAACAACATGCTGGAGATCAATATGATGAACCCGGCCGCGGAGAAGCTTTTCAAATCCCGATCACCCGAGAGAAAGGGGAAGAGCTTTCTCGAATACCTTGCGGACGGGAGCGGTGAAAAGCTCAAGGGGCTCATTGCCGAGCTTGCGCTCCTTCCCGAAGGGAGGAGGTACATCTGGGTCGCCGGGGGGCTTACGGGCATGCAGGCGGACGGCGTATTATTTCAAGCCGAAGCTACTATCTCGCAGTTCGAGATGGGGAGGAAGCGGTTCTATACGGTGATATTAAGGAACATCAACGAGCGTCTCGAGGCGGAGCAGAGGATAAAGCAGCTTGCCTGGGAGGCCGACTATCTCCGCGAAGAGATAAGCTCACTAGAGAATTTCGGAGAAATCGTGGGCGAATCCAAGGCGCTCAGGGCTGTGCTCAGGAACGTGCTCCAGGTTGCGGGGACGGATGCGACAGTGCTTATCTATGGAGAGACCGGGACGGGGAAGGAGCTCATAGCAAGAGCCATACACGCGGAGAGCGGCAGAAGAGACAAGCCGCTCATAAGGGTGAACTGCGCGGCCATACCTGCGACATTGATCGAGAGCGAGTTCTTCGGTCACGAGAAGGGGGCCTTCACCGGCGCGACCGCGAAGAGGGAGGGGAGGTTCGCTCTCGCTTCGGGCGGCACTATATTTCTCGACGAGATCGGAGAGCTGCCGCTCGAGCTGCAGTCAAAGCTACTGCGCGTGCTACAGGAGGGGGAGTATGAGCCCGTCGGGAGCTCCCAAACAAGGAAAACGGATGTGCGTGTGATCGCGGCCACGAACAGGGATCTGCGTCGGGCTGTGAAGGATGGGAAATTCCGTGAAGACCTTTACTACCGGCTGAGCGTGTTTCCGCTAGAGCTTCCGCCCTTGAGGGAAAGAGGGGACGACGTTATCAAGCTCGCGCGGATATTCGCCGAAAAGTTCGCAAAGAGGATGGGTATGACTCTTAATCCGTTTACACAGGCGGAGATCGATGGAATGATGTCATACAGATGGCCCGGCAACGTGAGGGAGCTTCAGAACGTGATCGAGCGCGCGGTGATCACTTCGAGTAAGGGACATTTGAATCTCGAGCGCGCCCTTCCTCAAACCGGGGAGGCGTCGGCGAGGGAGTCGCCGGCCGCGGATCGGCTTCAGGGAAAGCGCATACTTACACAAATGGAAATGGACGAGTTGGAAAAACGGAATATCGCCGCCGCCCTCGAACAGACAGGCTGGCGCGTCTCGGGCGAGAACGGCGCGGCAAAGCTACTCGGTATGCCGCCGACAACGCTTGCCTCCCGCATCAAGGCGCTCGGGATTACGCGCCTCAGATAAATCGTGTATCTAGAACGTGAGCCTGCTCCCCACGGCGAGCGGGTTCACCACCTCGTCGCCGAAGGCGTTGATTAAAGCGTGGACTGCGCGCCACCCAGTGCAGTGCCCCGGAATTATCAGCTTGAAGCCGAAGTTTTTGAGGGCAGCTACGGTATCGCCGATGAACTCCTCGTTGGGATAGACGAGGTGGAGTCCGCCCGCGAGCGCATAGAGGGGGACGTCCGGGAACAGCTCACGCGAGTGCGTGCAGATATTGACGATCCCTGCGTGCGAGCAGCCGGTGAATATCGCAATGCCCTTCCCCTTGATGATCGCCGCCATAAAACGCTCTTCAATTACCAGCGGGTCGGGCTCCCACTCGCCCGTATCCCTGAGCCGCACCTGGTTCTCGAGTCCCCTCTCGAAGCTTCTCCTGGGGATTTCGCCGCTAAGATAAAAAGCGCCGCCTAGGATTTCCTCAGGCCCGGCCGAATATGCTATTGTCAGTCCCGCGCGTTCAAGCTCGTCCGGCGCGGGCACATCCTGAAGCGGCAGTATGCTTCCGTCACTGAGACGGTCTGCCCGTTTGACAAATGCACCCGGGTGTACGTGAAGCGGGATCGGGCTCCCAGCGTTTCGTCTCCGTATAAGCTCTGCCGCCTTCAGAAGGCCCTCTGAGTGATCGAAGTGGCCGTGAGAGAGCACGAGCGCATCGACATTGCCGAAATCGAACCCGGTCTGCCGGGCGTTTCTCTCTAGAGTGTAGGGGTCGGGGCCCGCATCGAAGAGGACGGTCCGCGTTTCTCCCTCGATATGCGCTGTTACTGCGAGGCATATCCCGTGCTGGGCTATAGAGAGCGATTCGCCCGCCATCTCCTTCATGCCCGCGTCCATCAGAACGCGGAGCTCAGGCGTGAAGTAGGCGGGGCGAGTCGAAAGCATGTCCGCCGTATTGTCGACCAAGACATCTACCGAAATTTCGTCTGCCGTTCTCATCTTCTGGCTTCCCGACCGTACGCACGGCGCAACCGGCCTGGGTCAAACTTTTCCTGATGACCCCTGACTGTGATGAGACTAATAATAAACTACGGTTTGCGGGCATAGAAGTTCACGCCCTGCACATAGAGGTCTTTCGAGACCTTGATTTCAGCCGTCGTGTTCCTGAAGCAATCGAAGCGCTCGGTGACCTCGCAGTCGGCGAATCCGGCGGATTCCGCTATCACGGGCAGCTCCTTTTCTGTGAGCGCTCCTCCTATACACGCCGCCCAGAGATCGGGGTTGCCCCTCGCGTCTAACTTGAGCTCCCTTTGCACGACGACGTCCCCGAGGAAAAGTCTTCCTCCGGGTTTGAGCACGCGGTGAATTTCCCTGAAGACAATCTCCTTGTCCGGTGCCAAGTTCACAACGCCGTTCGAAATAACTACGTCGATGCTGCCGTCCTCTACCGGAAGCTCTTCGAAGACCCCCTCTCTGATTTCGACTATGCCGGAGAGGCCGGCTTCACTCGCTCCCTCACGTGCGCAGGCGCGCATCGCCTTCGTCATGTCCACGCCGATCGCTTTCCCCGCAGGTCCGACGCGCTTTGCCGCAAGGAGTAAATCCATACCTGCCCCGCATGCGTGGTCGAGCACGGTCTGTCCTCTTTCTATTCTTCCAATCCTGTGCGGGTTGGCCACGCCGGCAAACCGCGCTGTGCTGATTTCTGGGAGCGCGTCCAGCTCGTCCCTGTCATATTTTAGATAATCGCATGCGTACACAGGTCCCCTGTGGAAATGGAAATCGCCCCCCGGGTCGCGCGCTACCCTGTCGTAAGTCTCGTAGACGCGTTCCCTCAAATATTCGGTATCGAAACCTATCGGACATCTGACAGCCATTTGAAGCCTCCTTGTATATTTTACGGGTTATCTCTGCAATGACCGTGCCGAAGTCTCGGGTTCAGATGTTTGCAATGACTGCAATCAGTTATGAATGTTTGATGAGCGAGATAAAGTAGCGATTTTCGGATACTCGCGGAAATTCACGAATAATAATTACGAGATCTCGTAAATTACGAAAATTCGTGAAAAATTCGAATTCGGGAAATATCCCTCTAACCCCTTGTTATCTTTAAACAATTATGACTTATTCAAAACTGGCACACGCCGTGCCGTTAGCCCAACAGTTCTGAAAAACAAAAATCTAAAATAAGGAGGTAAGTAAAATGTCAGAACAAACAGCTTTAAAAGATCAGTCGGATACGGTTTTAAATGGGGTCAACGTCACGAAGTTGTTTGACGCCATGGAGTTGATAAGCGGAAACGCGGAGATCGCGAAGTTCAAATTCCGCAACAGGAACAGGTGGATAAACGGCGGCCTCAACCGGTCGAGCATAGACGGTTTTTACGGAGCGCTCGAGGAGCAGAGGAGGGAGACACCCTTCTTGCTCGATAACGACGAGCCGCCTGTGCTTCTGGGTGAGGACAGGGGTGCGAACCCGGTAGAGCAGGTTCTTCACGGTCTTGCCGGGTGCATCACGACCACCCTCGTATATCACGCCGCCGCCAAAGGGATAAGGATCGACGAGATGGAGACCTCTTTCGAGGGCGACCTCGATATAAGAGGGCTTCTCGGACTCCCGGGCGCTAAGAGGAGGGGATACGAGGAGATCAGGGTAACTGTGAAGGTGAAGGCCGACGCGTCTAAGGAAGAGATCGAAGAGCTAGTGAAGCTCGCCGAGAGACGCTCGCCCGTTTACGACATAGTCACTAACCCTGTACCTGTAAAGGTAACGGTTGAACTGTGAACCGAATGCGCGGCTGCGCTTCTTCCTCGTATCCCGGAGGAGGCGCAGCGCGCAGTCGTTTTTATATCCGGGGTTCCTCCGTATAATATTCATGCATATGCATGAATAAGCCTGGGAGGTAATTCAAATGTCCGTAAAAGAGCTTGTCTTGAACGCTGTATCACCGTCGCCGCTTTATCTCGTAGAGCTGCCGGAGACGAAATGCAGGATAATTAAAAAAAATAATAACCGCGTCTACTGCGGCGTGTATCCGCTCATAGGCGGTCTTTTCAGAAAGGACGTGGAGGAAACGAAAAAGTTCGGCAGGGCATTATGCGACGCCGTCGCCGTGAAGATGAACAACCACGGATTCTTCACAACGGACGAAACGCCCGAGTACGGCATATCTTACGGTTTAACCGGGAAGGAATACGAGTACATATACGAGAGGACGGGGGCTTCGAAAGACCGTCACCTCGTCGTCATGTTCGCATATCCCGAAAGGGAAGCGCTCGAGACCCAGACCTGCTTCGAGGAGCTTATGAGAAGGGAGTATTTAAGATACAGGATCGAGGATTCAGGCTCCGGCTCCGGCCTTGAGTTCGTTTACTGACATATTAATGATCCGCGGATTCATATCTGTTATTGAACACCGCTTCCGGTCGAAGGAAAGTCAGAGCAGGAAACTGAGATTTGAGGACTCGTCTGTATCCGTATGGAGACGTCCCGAACGTATTGCTTTCCTGAAGGCTTCATAATCGCGCTCCACCTGGTCCGCATAGGCTTCAGCGTACTTTACCAGGGCGTCGTCAAAGCTCTCCGAGGATCCCAGGTATCCCGCGATCATGCACGTATCGCCGGCTTTGGCGTGAGCCCGCGCCAGGGCCCAGCCGCACATCTTCGCATAGGCCGTCAGGGTCTTGGGCAGGAATTTATCGAGCTCTGCCGAAACCTTCATGTCGCGGAGCTGACGGACGTAATAATCGTGGCCGTCCGGTACGCTGGCCCAGCCGAGGAATATGTCGCTCGCCGCCTGCATCAGGCGCTGCCCAGTCACGATGCGCTCGCCCTGGTGCGCAAAGCGGCTCTTGCGGCCCGGGGGCTCGAGCACCGACCTGCGCGCCTCTTTTATCTGAAGGAAAAGAGGGTCATCGTCATCGGCGAGCTGGAGCGAAACGAAGCAGCGCGTGCCGACGCTCCCGACGCCCACGACCTTGATTGCCACGTCCTGAAGCTTATAGCGGTCGTAGAGCCGACGACGATCTTCTTGAAGAGAGGCTCTGTAATGTTCTATGAACCTTTGCTGAGCCTTTTCATATTCCGGTACGTTCTCATGGAAATGGTAGATAAACGGAGGGTCATCGACGATCCTCCTGCGCCCGTCCACTTCTTCAGTCAGCTTGGGGAAGACGGCCTCGGATGTCCGCGAGCGGGCCTGCTTTTCCTTCCTGCTTAACCGGTTCAGCATGTCCTTATTGCCGCGAAAGAACTCTTTCAGGTCGTCGATCGTGATTTGGGAGTACCAGACGTCGAGCGCCTTCATTTCGGCGAAGGCCGACATCCGCGTTCTATAGGTCTCGAGGGCGGCTCGCACCGCCGTGTCCGCGTTTTTTTTCGAAAAACCCCGGTCTCTCGAGGCGAGCACGATGCTCACCGCCAACCGCTTGGCATCCCATTCCCACGGCCCGGGACACGTCTCGTCGAAATCGTTGATATCGAAGGCCAGGGACCTCTCGGGCGTGGCGAAGCCTCCGAAGTTCATAAGGTGGCAGTCCCCGCAAACCTGAACTGTGATCCCTGACGCGGGAGATTTCATCAGGTCCCTCGCCTGAACTATCGCGGACCCCCGGAAGAAGCTGAAGGGCGACTGGGCCATCCTTCCGTAGCGAACGGCAATGAGGCCGGGTATGTGGTCTGAGTTGGATTCCTCGAGGAGTCCTACGGCATTATAGGAGCGGGAGCGCGGATTCCATAACGCGTGCGCGGAGCGGGAGCACTTTTCGCGGAGCGCCCTCCCTTGTTTCCGCCTCTCCGCTTTCGAAAGAGTTTCATGATCCATGCGGTTCTCCTCCGCCCGTTATGACTGTCCCGACTACCCCCCGAAGCCAATCCTATCACAATGAACGGGAGAGTTGAATGGGGATTATCATGCATTTGCAAATATTATGTCAGGAGCCATCGCCTCATCGGAAGGAGCGGCAGGGAACCTCGACTGCACGGTTTAAGTCTTGATAGACGAAAAGAATTTGATGAGCTCGGCGGATACGTCTTCCGGTTTTTCCTCGGGGAGGAAGTGGCCGCAGTCGAGCGTCCCGCCACGGACGTCCGCGGCTTTCTCCTTCCACGTCTCGATTACATTGTAAGTCCGGTTTATGAACCCTTTGGCTCCCCAGATGACAAGCAGGGGGCAGGCAATCTTCTTCTCGAAGTCCTCCTCGTCGTGAACGAGGTCGATTGTGGCCGCGGCTCTGTAATCCTCGCAGCTCGCGTGAATAGCGGCGGGGTCGCTGAAGCATCTCACATATTCCCTCACCGCTTCTTCGTCGAATCGGGCTCCCGGCGCGCTCCAGCGCCTGAGCTTCTCCCTCAGATAATATTCCGGGTCGCAACCGATCATTTTTTCAGGAAGACCGTCAGGCTGGATAAGGAAGAACCAGTGGTAATACCCTGTCGCGAACGCCTTGTCGGCTCGCGTGAACATCGTGTGCGTGGGGGCGATGTCCATGACGCATGCGGCTTCTATGCGGTCAGGATAATCGAGAGCCATCCTGTGCGTGACGCGTGCTCCCCTGTCGTGGCCTGCCGCGAAGAAGCTCTTGTATCCCAGCGATTCCATGACCTCCACGCAGTCCTTCGCCATGGCGCGCTTCGAATAGGTGTAATGGTCGGGCGAGGATTCGGGCTTCGAGCTGTCCCCGTAACCTCTCAAATCCGTGCATACCACGTAGAAGTGCTCTGCGAGTGCGGGAGCGGTCAGGTGCCACATCACATGAGTCTGAGGATATCCGTGCAGCAGGAGAAGCGGTTTTCCTTCCCCTCCGTGGACGATGTTGATCGTCGCACCGGATGTTTCGATCTTCACCCTCTCGAATTTATCACCGAACATACCGGTTGATTACGTTACAACCGAATGGCGCGCATGTCGAGTAGCGGTGCCGGTTGTCCCTCACGTCGTCAACGGATGATCAGTACACCCATCCGAACGCGAGGTCGATTCCGCTCTCGCCGTTGAAATCGTCCGAGCCCAGCATCCGGTACGCGTAATCGAGCTTGACGAATATGGAATTGACGAACGTGTAGGAAAGCCCTCCGGTGAAGACCGTTCTCTCGTACCGCGGATTGTCGAAGAGGGTATCGCGCGGGTTGAAGAAGGTATCGTAATAATCGACCCTGACGAACGGCTCGAGCCTGTGCAGGTGATCCAGGCCGACGTAGGTATTTATGTTGTAGCCGATCTCGCCCCAGGACGAAAAAGCGTTATCCGAGACGGCAGTTCTGGGCACGTCCAGGTTGTTTGACAGCCTCTTGTTCCTTTCCGAGACTTCTTCCGCGTCCCACAGGTGTCCCCATATCACGTCGCCGCTCCCCCGCCACCTGCCGTGCTCGAATATCACGTGCGCGTCCAGCAGCAGTAACGGAGCATCCACGTCCGGCAGGTCGTCCTTGGGCCTGTTGGCCGACGTGTCTATTCCGTAATATGCGGACGTGCCGACCAGGAGACCGTAGTTGGGAAGCTTGAAGTCGACCCTCCCGACGAGCGCGAGGCCCGTCGCTTTTATCGTCTCGAATTTACCCTGATGGCCCCCTGTAATCCAGTTGAGCGAGCCGAAGCCCGTGGAGTCGAGCCCATTCACTACCTGGAAGGTCAGATCCCAGTTGTCGTTGACGTAATACTCGAAGCTCGCGCCCATCTCGTCCCATACCGCCGGTATGACGTTCGTCTCCGACTCCGGACGCCGGGCCGCGAGATAGTCCGTCGGCTTGTTGAGAAACGACATCAGGCCGATCGCGAGGTAGAACCGCCCGGCTTTAAGCTTGCCCCAATCGCTGAACTTTTTGCTCAGGTATAGCTCCTCTACGTTTACCTCCCCGCCCTTCTCGATTTCCTGCTCGTATTCTCCGAACTCCTCATACTCGATTTCGAAGGTCGACCCGGTGCCCCCGTGCTCGAATTCCACCTCTGCCTCGAACCCGAGCCCGGCGAACATCTCCCCTTCGAGCTCGAGCACGAACCGCGTAAGATCGAATTCAAGCCTGTTGTCCGAGCCCGACCCGCCGGGACGGTTCTGATTCGGACCGTAGTTGTACCATGAGAAAAGGATGTCCGCGTAACCTTCCCACGTAAGCTTGAACGGGCCTTCTTCAGCGAGTTTTTTATAAGGCTTGTCGCCCGCGTTTATCCTCTCGAAGAAGTCTTCCTCGTCTATATCCCTTTCATCTTCCTCTTCGGTGTATTTCTCTACCTCCCCCTCGTCTTCTCCCACTCCCTCCTTCTCCTGGGGAGAGGGCTTCGCGGTCTTGGGCTGCTCCGCCGTGAGCTCGTCTATGCGCTTTTCGAGTGACTGTATCTTTTCGGCGTTCTCCTTTTTCATCTTTTCGAGCTCTGCAGTCCTTTCCGCGTTTTCCTTTTTCAGCTCCTGTATCATCTCTTTTAATTCCTGAAACTCGTCCTTGCTTGGCGCGGCCTGTGGATATGCGGCCTCCGTGAGAAGAAAGGCCGTGAGACATATGCCCAGCGTGCTCAGAATTAAACTGTATATTTTCATGTCGTCTTCCTTAGAGTGAAGATAAAAATTTGATGAGCTTGTCGCGCTCGCCCTTTGGCAGGTTCATGAACCCGTCTTTCGCGTTTTCAGCTTCGCCGCCGTGCCAGAGTATCGCCTCTTCGAGAGTCCTGGCTCTCCCGTCGTGCAAATAGTTCTGCTGCCCGAGAACCGTTACCGTGAGACCTATAGCCCAGAGGGGCGCTGTCCTCCATTCGCGGCCTGTCGCCTGAAAATCCCGACGGTGGTCGGCGAGGCCTTCGCCCATGTCGTGCAGTAGCAGGTCGGTAAAAGGCTGGATTACCTGATTCCTTAGCTCGGAAAGCTCGTGGTCCCCTGTTTCCATCACTGATGCATGACAGAGACTGCATCCCAGATCGAAGAAGATGCTTTCGCCCCGGGGGACGTCAGGGTCGTCCGTTTCCGCACGAAGCGGAACGGCTAGGGTCTGGGTGTAAAAGGTGGTCAGCTCGAGGGTTTCCTCGTCGATTTCGGGGGCGGGTTCATTGCCCAGGATGTCGGGGCTCGAAACGCCCATGTCCTCTATGTATGCGGTCGCTGCCTGCTGCCTCAGGTTAGGCATGGAAGCTTTGTGACCGAACCTGCCGATCTCGGTCGTCTGTTTGATGTTGTTCCAGACCATGTTCGGCCGTCCTGATATGCCGTCGCCGTCCTCGTCGCCGGGGTCGGCCATGGCGAGTATCTCCTCCTCCGGTACGGCTTCGAGGAGGCCGAGGCCGATCACGGGCGGGGGTATCCTGACCGAGGTGAGGATGTTGCTGCCGAGGGGTTCTCCGTTTGCAAGCACTATGGTAAGAACCGGACGCCTAAGGTTATAAGGCGTGCCGTCCGGATACGTTCCGGTTACCTCCTCCCATTCCAGTGTCACATCCGCCTCGGGCTCGAATCCGAACGTGGCGTGGTCCTGTATCTGGTTCCCGATGCCCTCGACAGGGGGGTTGCCGCCCTGTACCGTCGGCGTGCCTTCGGGATCCGAGACCCTGACGAGAGCCATGCTCCGGAGGCCGGTATTTCCGAATTCCGGAAGCCCCCTGCCGTTCTTTATGTGGCACGACTCGCATGAAACGTTGTTGAAAAGCGGGCCGAGACCGGGATTGACGACTGCAGGCGGCGTTACGAAGACGTCGCCGAAAGTAGCGTCGCCCAGTGTGTGCTTGATCAAGGATTCTTCGGACAGATTCGCCGCTGGCTCTTCGAATGCGAACGAGGTGCGGTTGTCCACGCTGGTATCACCGCCGGCTTTTACAGTTGTATCCGTTTCCCCCGATCCTCCACTGTCGCAGGCGGCAAGAAGCAGGGCCGCTGCTATGATAAAAACAAAAAAAGAAACGAATTGCTTATAGAAATTCCCTGGTACAGTCTCACCTGTGTGAATCATGTTCCCTCACCCAACGAGCGGCGCCAATTCCGGCGATTGATTCGGAAGAGGCGCCGGACGTTAATTTATTGCTGAATTACCGGCAGGACTTCATTGTTGAGAGTATCGAAAGCCTGCCTGCAGGCTTCCTGGGCGGCGACGATCTCGTCCGCTGCGTCCGGGTCGAGAATCGCGTCACGGAACGGCTGGGGGATTGCCAGGATCGCATCAATTGCATCATTGATCTCATCTTCCATCCTCTGAGCAAGCTCCGGGTCTGACTCGGCTACGAGCTCGTCAAGCCCCGTGCCGATCAACCCTAAGCCCGGGTGGTCTCCGGTATAGGCGTGCAGCGCACCGCGAACGTCGTTCGCAAAGTCCTGGCGTGAGTTAAAGCTGAACTGGCTTTCGACGGCTTCCACGTCCTGGTTATCGAACGGCTCTGCAATCTTGCCGTTTGCGACCTCGTCGAGGATGATCGACATACCTTCGATTATCTGCTCAAGAGCGCTCACCTGAGAGGGGAATACGGAATTATTGCCTGCGCCTTTCATTATCTCCCCGAACGGCTCGTCCCCTCCGGCCCAGTCCGTGTAGAGCTCTTCAGAGGTACTTTCAATATCTCTTACGACTGATATGAGGTATTCGAATTCCCTTGCGCCGAGCTCGTCGACGTCAAAAGCGAAGAGGAGGTATTCCGCGGTGTGGAACCCCTTGAGCGTGGGATCAAGATTCCCGACAAATTCCTCGGTCAGCTCGGCATCGCTCGAAAGAACT
Source organism: Thermodesulfobacteriota bacterium (assembly GCA_040754335.1). Taxonomy (NCBI): domain Bacteria; kingdom Pseudomonadati; phylum Thermodesulfobacteriota; species Thermodesulfobacteriota bacterium. The sequence goes on from JBFMCV010000005.1 coordinate 226,764, forward strand.
GCGTCCAGGTCTGTCCTGTTGACAGGCCAGCTGTCGAGTGCGGGATCGTGGCCTTTGAAATCTACAGGCCCGAAGAGCCAGGACTCGCTCTGCTCCCAGGGTATTCTGGCTGCAAACCACGCTTCCCGGGCGGCTTCGAGGCTTTCTTCCGTCGGATCCGCTTCCAGGGCCTCGCAAGCCTCCCTTAGCGTAGCCGACCGTTCGCGTAAATGGTCGTAAGTGGGTATAACCACGTTATCTACATAGTCGTCGATTATACTCTGAATGAATTCATCGTTCGTTCCACCCCCGCCTCCACCTCCTGAATCATCGGACCCCCCGCCGCCGCAGCTTAAAACGAAAAGAATAGATACTATCGTTACCAGAATCCCCTTCTTGCTTAGCATGACAAATTCCTCCTCTTGAATTACAGGGCGCACCGGCCCTATAATAATATTGATTATGATAATCAATAACATCTTAACTGTATCAACCCGGGCTGTCAAGAAATAGTCAATAATATGAGAATGTTAGATGGAAATAATTATTATATGATAATGATTATCATTATAATTATCTTAATTTGACGTGCAATCATTGCATTTACATAAGTGAATTATCTGGAATTTCGATTAGTCCGGCGCTGAAAAAATAAAGGGATCGGCCGGACAAGGATGAGGACAGGACGGCCTCCGTATAGGACTGTGCCGGCGGCTCAGGAGATCGGCTTAAATGATGTAAACTGCTTTAGCAAGGTCTTCGAGATAGCGCTCTTCGGCGGAAGGAAATAATAAGTAAGCACGCACGATAACAAAGAATTGCAGTCTTGCATCTTATACTGTTTCAAAACGTCTAATTCGATATAATATTTCCGTTGTTTTACCCTCATAATGGAGAATGCCGTTAGAATCACAACACAGAAACGGATCACGAACGATTTCGACATGAGTGAAATAAGTGTCCTGGAATATGCGCCGCCACCGTTCATGTATATAAATCCGTCAGTCATTAGATTAAGTGTTATTCTGTCGCGAATCAGGCGGGACTCTCCAGTTTTGGAGAGATTATGATTGACTTATTACCTGTTTTTCTTGCGGCCGGGCTGCTGTTCTTCCTGTCGTTTGTCAATGGGGGGAACGATGTTTCGAAGGCCGTAGCCACACTCGCCGGAGCGGGGCTCGCTTCCGTCCGAGGCGCTATCGCATGGGGAACGCTCTGGACGGTGGCGGGCGCGCTCGCGGGGCTGCTTTGGGGCGGCTCGCTCATAAAAAATATCAACGGCAGCGTCTATGTCGAGTCTCATGATTTTTACATGCCGCTGGCACTCTCGGTATCTGTTGCGCCCATTCTCTGGGTCGCGCTGGCAACATGGCGAGGCTGGCCCGTATCCACGACTCACGCCATAGTCGGCGGGTTCGTCGGAGCGGGGTTAATGGCTTATGGAACGGGAGGCATCGACTGGCCCCACACCTTTTCAAAAATAGCGCTGCCGCTTCTGGCAAGCCCTTTTATAGCGATTGCTCTAGCGTGGTTTTTAGCGCCGGCGCTTGAGAAATCCGCCCGTCTTACCAATCGCGTAAGATTATGTTTGACCCCTGTGCCAAAGCTCTCGCTTGTAGCCTCACGCGGCGCTATAACTCGTCAGGCGGAGGCTCCTATAGACGATTGCCTCGTCTGCGACTGCGACAGCCCGCAGGCTGGCCTGACCCACGGCGTGACGTTGTCCGTCGACAATATGCACTGGCTTACCAGCGGAATGCTGTCCTTTTCACGAGGGCTGAACGATGCGCCGAAGCTGGTCGCCGTCGTCGTGCCATTCCTTATGCTCGGCGATCTTGCGGCCCCTGCGTGGCTGTTTATCTGGGGGGCGTTGGCTATGGGCGCAGGAAGCTGGTTCGCCGGAAAAAACATTACCGAGGTGCTTGGCTTTAATGTTACGAAGATGAACCATGAGGAAGGATTTTCCGCTAATCTGGTGGCCGCCTTTCTCGTGGTCGGGGCAAGCCGTTTCGGTCTTCCCGTTTCAACCACGCACGTTTCGGCGTCCTCGATCATGGGTGTAGGTCTTAGCCGGCAAAAGGGGCTTAACATAAATACGGTCAGGACGATGCTGTTCGCGTGGCTCGTGACCGTGCCGGCCGCGGGGCTGTTTGCCGCTCTCATTTATATGGCAGGTGCTTTATTATAATATTTTGTGGTGCAATATATTCTGCTCAGGCATTACATCAGGAGGCATCTATGTTTGCGGGACAGTCTCAATTGCCCGCAAAAAAGTCAGCAGGAGTTTTGTTTGCAATATGTCTACAGTACGTTTCTATCCAGCGAGCGGTACTGTATCGCTTCCGAGATGTGATGGGCAAGGACGTTTTCCGAGCCTTCGAGGTCGGCTATCGTTCTCGATACCTTGAGAATCCTGTCATAGGCTCTCGCGCTTAGTCCGAACTTGTCAATCGCCATTTCGAGGAGCTTAATACCCTTCTCGTCGGGTTTCGACACCCTCCTCACCATCGACGGGGACATCTGCGAGTTCGAGTGTATCTTCGACCTCTTGAACCTCGCCTTCTGTATCTCACGCGCGCGGTTGACGCGGTCTTTGATAAGAGACGAGCCTTCTCCTCCCGCTTCGTCCGCCAGCTCCTTGTACCTGACGGTGGGGACCTCAACGTGTATGTCTATCCTGTCGAGGAGCGGCCCTGAGACCTTGGCCCTGTATTTCTGAATCTGGATAGGGGTGCACGTGCACTCTTTCTGGAGATCCCCGTGATAGCCGCAGGGGCAGGGGTTCATAGCAGCGACGAGCATGAAGTTAGCGGGGTATGTGATCGAGGTAGAGGCCCTCGATATAGTAACCGTGCCGTCTTCCAAAGGCTGGCGCATGACTTCCAATACATTTTTACGGAACTCTGGAAGCTCATCGAGAAAGAGGACTCCGTTGTGAGCGAGGCTGACTTCTCCGGGCTTCGGTATCGCGCCGCCACCTATCAGACCCGCGTCGCTTATCGTGTGATGAGGGGCGCGGAACGGCCTCGTCGCGTATAACGATGAATGGTCGGGGAGGAGACCGGAGACCGAATAAATCTTGGTCGTCTCAAGCGCCTCCTCGAAGCTCATGTCGGGGAGGATCGTAGGTACTATTCTTATCTAATTTGGTAATCTTTCCTTCCTCAATAAACCTTTGCAAAATATCTGGGTTCCATTTTAATTTATAGTCACAAGTAGGACCTCCCGGTCCGTCCAGCTCATTATCCTCCTGATAATCCACAATGACTTTATCCATTAACATAGATTCAACTAGCAGTTTTCGGTCTTTTAAGTTTAAATTAAAAATAGCCTTTCTTATTTTGCTTTTGAGATTTCTGTTATTGTGTAAAAAATTCAAAATATCCTTCTCGCCTTCATTTAAAGAAACTAACTCTTGATATTCGAGTTTGGTGTCATCTAAACTACCTTTGAGAGCTAATATCTCGTCTTTGTTTATTCTTAGTCTATCATTTAACTCACCGATGTTTATTTCATCTTCTTCGGTTAATTTAAAGAGATTATTTCTTGCTCTCTCCTTTTTATTAAACTCCGATTCTAACCTGGCTATTGTTTCCTTTAATTGATTGATTTTATCCTCGTGTTTTTTAGAATTAAGCAGGTGCTCTAAGATTTTGCTCGGATTTAACGAAAACTTCATTAAAATATCGCTCCAAACAGCGTTTTCAATATTCTTAGTATAAATATAAGGCAGACTGCATTTCTTTTTGCGTCCCGAGGCTATCAAGTTCTTTTTACTTGTCCCCGCCCAATAACAACCATAATAGCGTGGTGCAGTGCCATCTCTTCTAATATTTCCTACTCTTGGCTTTATTCGTCCTCCACATCGTCCACATATAAGAACGTCACGCAATATTAAATCATCTGTTTTATCAGAACGTTTAGATTTGCGTTTATTAAATTCTGTCTGTTCTTGTATCTTATTCCATTGATTTTTAGGGATTAAAGGTGGTATCTGATAAGCGATATATTCAGAATTAGGTTTTTTCTTTTTACTTCTTTTTGAACCAGCCCCCCTTCCTCCATCTTCATATACGTACTGATTAACAATATAATTGCCATAGTAAGCAGGATTTTTTAGTATGTAACTAATTGTTGTGCTACTCCAATTTGCACGTTTACATTTAATTCCATTTTTCTTCAGCCTTATACACATGTCTTGAAAAGACATTTTCTGATTCAAATACATATCAACTAGCAAGTTATAAACCTTGGCTTCATCTTCATTGATTTCAAGCTGTTTCTTTTCTTTATTCCAGTAGTAGCCGAATGGTGGCTTGCCAATAAATGTGCGTTGCTCTTTCCACCTAGCCATCTTGTTTTCATGCATTTGCTCCTTAATAGTATCACGCTCCCATTCTGCTAATAGGGCTAAAAATCCAGCTATCATTCTGCCTGTAGTAGTTGTTGGGTCTATGTTTTCTTTTAAGCTTACTAAAGTTATACCGTTCTTTTCCATTTCATGAGACAAGTTCATATATTCTCTAGCATTGCGTGCAAATCTTGATAGCTTTGTGAAGATAACAACTTCGAACTTTCCTTGGTTAGCGTCGCTAATTAATCTCTTAAAATCAGGTCTGTATTCAATCTTAGCTCCAGAAATTCCCTCATCGGCATATATGCAGACTAATTCCCAACCTTTATCTTTAGCAAAGTCTTCTATCTGTTGCCTTTGTGTTGAGAGACTTTCACCTTCTTTGACCTGCATAGTCGTAGAAACCCTTATGTATCCAACTGCTTTCTTATGATTTTTGTTCATCTACCGCCCTCTTAAATGGTATATGCATAATTATACAATTTATGATTTATCAATCACCGTGGCCTCTCGGCAATCAACCCTATTAAACTTATTATACTCATGCAGTGAAGTTTGCGTTCGCAGGTATTTGGCTGAATTTTAGATGCATGATAATCCCTTTATATACAGGAGGTCGGAAACATCGCGAGGAAATGTTACAACCCGGAGCAGATAATAGGGCATTTAATCCAGGCAGATGTTCACTCTTCTCAGGGAAGAGCGTATCGGAGATATCCAGGGAGATAGGAGTAACGGAGAACACTTATTACCGCTGGCGAAATGAACAAGACGGGAAAAGGCAAGTGAGGACTTGCTCCCATGTGGAATACTAAATTATTAAATGCTGTCTTGCATTAATCCTTTAGTTAGCATCAAAATCAAAACTTGTTTTCAATTGAGCGAGCATATATGATGTGTTTATTTGAGGTAGTTTCTTTTGTGTTTCCAGAGTCTTATAGTGATTATGATAAAAACTGTGTTCCACACGTGATGGAAAATGTGAATTGAAGCATCTTGAATAATTATGTTTAGTAGTTCATTATAAAAAAGGCAAAGTGCAGAAATTATTAAGATTTTTGAGCACAGAATGCTTATTTTGAAGGAGATAATAAACAATGAAAAAACTAGCTATATTCACAGTGATATTGTGTGGATTCCTGGGTGGATGGGGAAGTTCTAGTGTTCCATCCTGCGATGATGAAAATATTAAAAAGGAAGTAGTTGCTATGGTAACAAGTCGCATGAAAGACCAATTAGTGCCTAGAGCTGTTATTGCGGCGGGAGACGCAGTATCTAGATTTTTTTTATATACCTATGAGGAATACGTAGTACTTAAGAATACATCCGAGGATGAAACAGAAAGGGAATTTGCAGCGAAAGTTGTTAGATTTATAGATGAATTAACGGCAAAAGTGACTATAACTCTAAAATATATTAGAGTAAATCAACGCTTTGATGATATTCAGAAAATTGAATGTGGTGGAAATATATTTTTCCTAAAAGACAATGATTTAAATACTCCTATTATATATACATTGCAATATACTGAGGATGATAACATTTATATTGAAATTTATGGACTTGAGTAGTTTTCTGCCCCTGCATATTAAGAATGGTGGGATGAGCTTGTATAAGAAATACAGACCGAATAATTTAAATGGTGTAATTCACAAGGGTGAGGCTTTAAAGATATAAAGAAATGTATTTAATAAGCCTAATCCGCGCATGCATAAATCTATAGTGACCCTCCATCGCCTGCTTAATTGTCTCAGTCTTGAACTCCTATATGTACTTCCGGTTCGAGATAGACTCCTCCTCTCTTGCTTCCAATTTTACCTCTAAATCTGTCTAGCAAACCGGGGGAAGTCCAATCCCATCTCCTTCGTTTCATGTCTACTCTCCCCCATTGTTTACTACAGATATTTTAATAGCTTATTTCCAATAGCCTCTTAATGGGGAGCAGTATAATCAAACTTATAATCTAGACCTTTTAAGAGTGGTAAGGTTAGTTTGTTAACGGAATGAAATATAACCCATACTTTTAACCAAGCCAATTTTCAAAAACACAGTATTGACAATAGATTATTCTAAGTGCGATAATGAGAGCCAACATTAGCAGGGAGGAGAGGAGTGTGATGTTAGGCGGGAAAATCACTGAAAGAACACTTTATCATCCTTTGATGCAAATTCTTAATGAAAATAATGCAAGTGGCATCAGTGAGTTAAGATATAATGGAGAGCCAGACATTGTTTTTGAATTCTTGGGTGAGAAATGGCTACTTCCAGTTAAAATTGGACAGAACAATAAGATTTTAACAAACAATTTAATACAAGCGGAAAGGCACAGAAGAGAATCCAGAATTAATAATTGCACTCTACTTTTTTTTCCAGATTCAATAAGAAAAACTCATCCATCTGAAGAAGCGGTCGAAAGAGCTGTTAGAAACAGCGAATGTAAAATAATTGTTCTTTCTGACTTAATACAAAGTGAATATATCAGTAAATTTCCTGAGTTCCTTTTTGAACTTTCTACTGAAATTCAAGTTCTTAAGAATCAGAAGCAACAAAAATATTTCTCGTTAGATTTTGTAGTCCCAATTTTACAAACACACCTCCAAGACATCATGCATAGCCTCAAACTTCAAGAAAGTCAAGTTATGCAGGTAGTAGCGGATAAATCTCTATTTAAATCTCTAGGACATATAAAAGCGGATGAGAATCAAGTAGTAAGATTTCTGGCAGCATATGTTTTTACAAGTCAAATTCTTTTCTTAAGGCTTTTTCAAAGTGCTTTGGGTAAACCGCAATTTATTCCGCCCGCTACACGTATAAAACTTAGAGACGCATTTAATGAAATTTTAGAAATAAATTATGAGCCTATATTTTCTATAGATGTTCTTGAAGCAATTCCAGATGCCTTTATTAAAGATACTTACGACCTTATACACGGTTTAAGGATTGAGAATATTAAGTACGAGCTTCCGGGACGGATTTTCCATGAGCTTCTTCCACCTGAGATAAGGAAAATGCTTGCAGCATTCTATACCAGACCCTATGCTGCGGATATTCTTGCGGGCCTATCCATCAATGATTATAACGCCAGGATTTTTGACCCTGCATGTGGTTCTGGAACAATATTGGTATCCGCATATAAAAGAAAAAAGCAATTAGCTTTTGATGAGCATCTTCTACACAAAAAGTTCTGTGAAGAAGATATACACGGTGCTGATATTATGCCTTTTGCTGTCCATCTTACTGTAACTAATCTTGCATCCCTAGATGTGGCGACAACAATAAATGAAACACGGATTACTGAAGCTGATAGTTTGAAACTATTTGTGGGTGACAAATATACCGCAGGAGTAAGAATAGGAGAACTTTTCCCAAGTTTGGTAAAGGGCAAAAAAGCCAAAGGAGGCGAACATGAGTTTAAACTTAACGAAATGGATGCTGTTCTTATGAACCCACCTTTTACTAAAGTGGAAAGAGGTATAGGGAAATATATCTTAATGAATAGATTTAAGGATGAATGCGGTGGAGAAGTAGGTCTTTGGGGGCATTTCATTTTTCTTGCGGATAATTTTCTGCGCCCAGGAGGTATATTAGGTGCAGTTATTCCTATCAATGTACTACGAGGGAGAGAAAGTGCTAAGGTTCGTGAATTTTTGTTCTCGGAGTATACCCCCCTTTATATCTTGAAGCTCGTAAATAATTATGCCTTTTCTGAAGGAGCAGAATATAGAGATATTATTTTTATTGCACAGAAGAAAAAACCATTGGATGGCCATAAAGTAAAATTTTGTCTTATTAAGAGGGATATAACGAAATTTTTAGACAAAGACATAAAATCCATTATAACGCAAATAAAAACCCAAGAGCATCTTCGTTCTAATGAGCTCGATATAAACTCTGAGACTGTTGCTGATATACGTTCTAGAATGGACAATTTGATGTGGTTTATAGGTATTTCTGATTTCGTGGGTAAAGATTCTATAACTCAATTTTTTCCTGAGATTCTCAGTAATTTGAGGAAATTCCCTAATAGTTATTCTAAAGAGGGATATAGATTTGCAGAAGGTATTTCTAAAGCCATTTTAGCAACAAGAAGATTAAGTGATGCCAGAGTTGAAAAAGCATTTTTGTTTTTTGATAAAGAGGACAAAAATAATATTTCTGCTCGAACACATAGTGGAATACATTACAGTCTTGAAAAGGATGCGTTTGTTCCCGGTCTGCGCACTACGGTTTCTTTAAACAATATGGATATCACAAGCTCTCTAGATTACATTGCCTGTTCTTCTTATAAGGAATTTTTGAGAGTTAAGAAAGCATGTGGATTTAATGGAAAAGTTAATTGGACTGTAATACAAGATGCCCTTTCTAAAATCAAAACAAATATTGCCATTGCTCGTAGAATTAATCCATTTTCTCCCAATATACATCTTGTCTCTTTTTTTTCACCGGTTTATTTCCATCCCGGAGACCAATTTAAAGTTATATTAGAAAACGATATTAATACCGCCAAGGCAATTTGTGTCCTTTTAAATTCAATATTATTTTTTGCTCAGTTTTTTCTTTTAAAGGAAGAGAGCACTGGACGGCAAGTAGATATAAGGGGTTCAGATTTTGATGAGATGTATCTATATCCGAATTCTAAATTACATATCACGTCCCTTGCTAAAATATTTAACAGATTTAGCAATGTTGACTTTCCTTGTCTTGCTGAGCAATTTGATAAAAACTTTTTTGCCAGATATGAAGAGTGGTGGGAAAGAGAAATGGATAGGGGAGAAAAACACCTGATTTCTGTGTTAAACAAATCAGTGTCCCCTTCGGATGTTAGAATTGATTTTGATTTAGCTGTATTAGAAGCATTGGGTATATCAGTAAAGAGAAAGGAACTAATTAAGCTTTATGAAATCTTTGTAAATGAAATGATTATAACAAGGGGACTTAAAAAAGATTGACTCAATTTGTAAGTTCCCCTAAAAGCAGACATGTGATAAGTAGGACTGTCTGTCAAAATGAGCCTCACCCAAAAGCTGTACTGGGTAAATTTGAGATTCCTGGCTTTTTGGAATGCATTTTCACATACTCCTGCGGCGTCAGATTACCCAAAACCCAAAATATCTTATAGAGAATATAAATAATCTATAAAATATCCTTGTCTATAGAGTAATATTCTATATAATATTAGCCATAGACTATACAATTTGCGGAGCATAAAATGAATTCTACCACTTATATCATAGACAGAGAAAAGATTTTAGACCTAGAACAAAGAGCAAGGCTGATAAAAACATGTCGAGACAAGGCTGAACTGGATTTACTGCATGGTCGTGAAACATGGGTAAAACGTTACATGTTGGTTGATATAGCATTATTTACTGGTTTACGGGTAGCTGAGATTGCTAATTTAACAATCGGTGATATCAATATAAAAGCCAAAGACCCCTATCTAATTGTTAGGAAAGGGAAAAGGGGAAAAAAAAGAGATGTTTATTTGGATAAAGAACTTGTCACACATATTAAGTTTTTTATCAATTGGAAGAATAAGACAATGATGGAAAAAGTTGACGTCGATTGTCCTCTATTTACTGGTAGAGATGGAAAACATTGTGCAGTAATAACCCTGATGAAATCTTTTAAAAGAGCCATCGAAGATTCAAACCTGCCTTTGCATTATTCAATACACAGTGCACGGCATACATACGCAACTTTTTTATTACACGCTACAAACAATCTTAGATATGTTCAGAAACAACTTGGACATAGTAAAATAAGCATGACTGCTTTATATGCAGATGTATTACCATCTGAAAATGGTAACCTAGCTAATAAGATTAGAAACAATAATCAAAAATATCAGGGAACGCTGTGAAATGCTCGGTGCAGATACCATCATACAACCAGCCGTCAGTGTCCTAGACAGCATTAGTTATTTCAGTAGGAACGACCTCGTGCTGACCTATCATAATCCGGATTTAGTAGTTTGTTTCGCCAAGTCGTTTATTCAAAGTGCTATCCCTACATACATGTTTAAGAGGGCTGAGCTTAAAGGAATAGAGACTAAGGCGGTAGATTATGAGAGTATCTTAAAACGTGATGCATTTGATATTCAAATAAGACCTGTACCACATTGACCAGGTTACACCCACACCCTGAGTATCATTGGTTGCATTGAATTAATGTCATCATTCTCCATCAGGGCGCATTGAAGTACACCATCCATAGGTTTACACTATCTCCATAACAACCCCGAAAGGAGGCTGCTTGGTCTTTGCGGACGGCTTATACGAGTGGATAAACTAAATGCAATACTGACAGAGAAAAGACACGTAACTTCTGCATACCATGCACATTTAGGAAGGTATTGGAGACTTTATGGAGAATCTAGATTACTACATGCACCGTTAAGTTACTCCGCCTTTGAATTTCGCTTAGCTATGGAACGCTCTCTTCTTGAATTATTCTATCTTATGAGCGACCGAAAACTCTCTGATGAAGAATTGAACTATGATTTCGGTCAAGTTCTTAAATCCATTTATAAATTTCTAGGTGGGAGAAAAGTCGGTAAAAAAAGATTAATGCGTTGGATGGAATTTAACTTATTATATCAGAAACTTCTAGGCACTAAATTGGGCTATCCGAAAAAAAAAGTTGCCATAATCGACGTTGAAAAAGTGAATAAATTTTGGTGCAGCTTGAGCAAATATTGCCATCGCCAATTACTACCAGAATCTACTTGGAATGATAAGAAATGGATATTAGGGGGATACAAGTTATTAAATCAGGTCGAGACCTACATTTGGGAAATTATGGTAAATTCAAGTTTAGGTTGGCTTGACCCAAATTCTCTCCCTCCAGAAATACAGGCAGTGGTAGAAGATTTTATAATTGAGCGAATAGACATCAAAATCCTAGAAGGTAGATTGCAATTAATGATTCCAGTATTGATGCAAAGAGGAATAAAAAGAATCAATATTATTACTCTTACGACATAAGATATTATTTATTACAGGTTGCAAGTAACCTCTCCATCGTCTATAGAAGACATCATAGTGGGTTTACGGATAAGTCCTTAATATGTATTTCACGGCAAAAATTCCGAGAATATCTTCCAGTTATTTTCCCACCTCGAATCTAAGTCTGTCGGAAAGAATCTCCTCTCCCAGTTAGTAGTTCCATGAGCATGATGTTTGATACAAGCTTTGCCTACCTCTTGTTTTAAAGCAATCCAATATCGAGGGCTTTCATTAGTCTTAGGTGAACCCAGCCACACAAAAACAACGTACAGATTACTGTTTGGTAGTTGCATCCAAGATTCCGCACTTGCGCTAAGGATAAAAGTTGAACTCCTATCTGGATGACAGGATTTTACTTGAATAAACCCTAGCAATGTCCCGTCTTTTTTGCCAATGATTATGTCATCATCCGAAAAGTTCTCAGGCAATAGTGCATTGGGAATACCCCGTTTCGACAACTCGGCGGATACATACAACTCACCAGCGTGCCCTCCTAACTTTTTAATCCATTGTGGTGTCCTAGCCATACTTCACCTCATTGTACATATATTGGCTCATTCGTACTTAATAATTTCCCAGAATCGAAGGGAAAAAATACGCAATAGCCAACAGTATGATGAAAGCTATAAAGGATGATACTAATGAAGCAGATGCCCTATTCCTATAATCCGATGAAAAAATATACAAGTATGGATTATCCTTGTACCTTTTATCAATTTTTCCTTTCTTTGTTGTGTGTTCATTTTGACCACCAAACACTATTAAGCAATAAACTATAAAACTGACCCCATATGTAAAAATAATAACTTCATAAGTACCTGTAATCTGTTGAACTATAATCCCATATCGTAATACTCCCCAAAAAATTCCAGGTAATATAACACCAACCATAACATTAAAAAATGGACCTCCAGTATTAATTAGATTTAATATGAAGAGCATTGTAATCATTAATAAAATACTTATAAGTATTGACATTGGTTACCCCCATGTAAGATAAGATTTTGATAGAAACAAGAACATCTTCCCGTGGTGCGGATACCGGAGGTGCAGGAGCTCATGAACTATCACCACATCCCTTTTCTTCTTAGGTTCTTCCAATAAGTGTGTGGTGGCATACATTTTCTCCATAAATGTGGTGACCTTAACTAATCTAACTCCAAAACCTCTGAATCACAAGAGACTGTCATAACTCACAAAAATCTCTTTATAAAGGATTCAGCATGCTATAAGAGAATGCTTGTTATTTAATCCCTTATGTTTTAAAATGCGTGTATCTTCTTAGCCAAGGATAACCATCATGAGAAATGTATCTATCATAACCCGAACTATAATTTTGGTAACCATCTTTACATTTTTCCTTTTCGTTCACTTCGCAAGCTCACTGGAATTCTTCAATATCAATGGGGTAACTTACGAACTACAGGAAATTGACATCGGAAGACAGCTTGGTTGTAGACCGGGGACATTTACTGCTGTGGTTATAAGGAATTCTGAATCCCAAGAAGAGCTATGGTCTTACCCCAGCTCGACTGAGGTAAAGCAGAACTACTTTCATAACAATGAGTGCCCTTCCCTTGGAGCCGGTTACAAGGAAATAGAACGTATTTGGAAAAGGGGAGAACCTAATAATGTGGATTTTATGGTTAAGTCGACTCGTTGTGCCGCAGCTTGTTATACTGGTTTGGTAACAATATTCCGGTTTGATGGGAAGAATGTAACACAGGTTTTAGCTTTGAACGAAAAGTACATAACGGTTGATTTTATGGAGCCTGATTTTACGGCAATATATCAAATATATGATGGGGAATGCAACGCATGTCCTACGAAATGGGGTCGAGATGTATATAAGTGGAATGGGCAAACATATAAGCGTATTAAGAGTCAGGTCTCTAAAACAAAGAGTGCTGAGCCACCATGGGAACATCAATTGCCAGAATTGAAGTATTAAACTATGACAAATAGAATTACCAAACTTATAACATCCAACCAATATCATCTGTGGACCGACGCTCTCCATGCAAGAGCACTAGCTAGGCAGTCTGACAATGAATGGGACAGAGGGGCATATGTCAGATGGGCTGTGAACACAGCTTGGACAGTGTTTGAAGTAGTATGCGAGGATGTAACAGGTGCATCTGGATTAGGGAATAGATTTAAGGATAATCTCAATGAAGCTCTCGCAGATGGTGGGTATCCAGTTATTAAATGGGGAGAGGGTATATGGCAGAGAGTGGCTAATCTATATGAGGAGCGTAAAAGGTATACCCATAGGGGTATAACAGACGCTGATTTATTCCCCGAATTATCGGTGGCCGAGAATGCGATTTCCGTAATAAGAAAAGCTATAATCAACATACACAATCACGTAAGCAAGGAGCCACCGGATTGGGCTTACGATGACGCTGATTATGGTTTGATTGAAAGTGGAGCAAAATTATTTTCACCTAGTATACATCTTACACATATGAACGCTAAAGAATTTCCTCACGAGGACTCCATAAGGATAGTCATTGTATCCCAAGGGAAAGAAACTGAAACTGACGTTTTTCCACCAGGTGCATCTTATCAAGCTCGTATTGAAGAGTTGATTAAGGGTTCGAATGTTCCAATGACTGCTATTAAGGTTTACCAAGGTGATACTTTAATTGAGGAATACGATGTACGGATAAGAGGTTCGTGAGGTGTTAGACACCCTTTATGAATAGTTCTCTGCTACTCCCCATTTATAAGCTCTCGTAAGACTTTGGAATGTGCTAATTTCGGTGGCAAATATTAGCGTAAGCAGGCTTATACGGCGACTTTTTACAAAAGTAGGGGGTTTGTGCGTGTTTAAACTTAAAAACCGTTTTAAGCGGCTAATTTGGGGATTTAAGTAGCAGTGAATTTGAATGAAATAAAGATGTGGATGGTGACAAGATGTTAGCGGTTATACAGCCCCCCCTAATTTATCCTGTCCGTGTTTTAAAGGAACCGGGAACGAGCGGGAAAGGTCGCTTCATCAGAGTGTACTAACACTGCCTAGTCCATGGCTTATTTGCATCATCTTGTTAAATTGACTCTAAAAGGTATTTAGTGGAAAAACAGTCAGGAAATCGAATAGAATCCGCCGAATAGTATTTATTCTTCACTAGGAAAACGAAATGAGCAAACATTATTCTCATTTACAAGATTAACAAAAGTACTCCATAGCAATAGATACAGATTGATTAGTGCACAGATTCTTCTAAATCATTGGAGAATTATCTGGAGTATCTAACTTGGAAGGTGAACCGCTTTCTGAGGAATTGACACAGATGGCGTATGCTAAAAAACGGATTGATACACGAGAAAATTATCATCAACCTAATACTGATATTGGATGTAAGATATTCGTAAATTCTTTCAAAGATACAAACAGAAAAATTAACTATTCAGTCTGTAAGCATCCTCAGAATAAGAAATCGTCTTATTCCCCATTATGATAACGCATCTATCAAAAGGGGCATCAACACCTGCCGTTGTCAATTCATTTGAGGTCATCATCCGCCTGCCTCCGATGTTGTATACCCCATAAAAGACCATAGATAAATGCTACTAAGCTCAACTTGTAGTTTACAAGAAAAATCAACTCAAATATTTCATTATTATGATATACCTATACTATTCAAGAGAGGAAAATCCTCAACTTGTTTCGGTCTGAATGTAAGTAGCAATCGACTAACCCACTAATTCAGTGGTCTCGAATGCAAATTTACCCCTCTCGTTCTATTCGAGGGATGAAAATATCAGGTTCAACCCCTTTGCGGATGTGCTTCGTCATGTAACGAATTGCACCCCCGGCTGGGTCGTAAGGCTTTATCACTGCATGCCCATTAACAATCCGGTCAAGCAAAGGTCCAGCCTTATCTTTTCGTTGTCCGTTAGTCTTCCAGAGCTTAGCCATGTACTCCCTGTTAATCTCTTTTAGCCCTTTAGCACCTAGCAGGGCGTGAAAGTGAAGGATTCCCCTTTTCTGATACTCTATAGAGAGCGCATACCGAATGCCAAGCCCTTCCTGTTTATACTCCTCGCCGAAGAGTTCAAGGTTAAGAGACTCAAGCCACTTCTCGAATCGCTTCTTAGCAATCCAGGGCTTTATCTCGTCTCGAAATGTTAAAGTGACAAACAGGTCGTAGTCATAACGAGAGATAAATTCTCGCCAGGCCTCTTGCAAATCGAGCTTTATCCAGCCTGTTCTGAGAGGCTCATACTCGCTTTGTTTTTGCTTATTCTTAGGCATATTATTACCTAAGCTATTACCATTCCACTTATTTCTGCTTTTCACTCTCATTCCTCCCCCTCTTTATCTGCAAATTCAGTAAGTTTTTTAAATTTAAATCCCATGCTCACTACTCCACTAGGAAAACGCGATAAAATTTTTTAGGCCCTTAGTATCTATCTAGGCGTGAAATTGCAATATGTGCCCCGCTTGTGATTCACGTAAGCGACCGAATACCGACTGATTCAAATTAATACTGTTCGGGATATTTTTACTCACCTTTCCCTCTGCTTATATTCAAATCGCATCTGAATGTCTTTAACCAATTTTCAAAATCCTGTATTGGGATTAAAACTTTTGAACCGTATTTCAACATAGGTAATTCTCTTCTAGCTGAGTGTCGATATTATGTCCATTTACTCAATCCAGAGTACTCCGCAGCTTCGGAAATCGTCATATATTTTTGTTCCATAAATACATCTCCGGCGGCTTTTTTGGCCTATTTGTTTTGCCCCTATACTTTTATTGTACTCATGGGTAGACGTTTGGATTTCCTAGTATTTATAAAATAATAAAAATTTGTTTTGGATTCGCGTTGACCCGGGTTTTGACGTTTACTTCAAATAAATGCATTCTGAATACTCCTACACTTAGAGATGGGTGAAAAGAAAAATCTCTTACAGTCACTTTCTTAGTGGTTTATTTTGTGAGAAGAGAAGAAGATAGATTAGATTAAAATAGTAGGGACTATTTGAGGGAATTAATATTGGCTGGGGCACTAGGATTCGAACCTAGACTGATGGATCCAGAGTCCATAGTACTACCATTATACTATGCCCCAGTAGACCTTAAAGTATTTATAATTATGCCTTTTCCGTCAAGTATCTTGATAGCATTCGCCCATTTGATAAAATAGAACTGTAGAAAAACAAGCGAAAGGAGATATTGCATGCCCGCTAAAACTCTTACCGTAAAGGCGAAAAACAAGGAAGAGCTCAAAAAAAACGTGGAAAAGGCTTTAAAAGAAGCGTCCAAACACGGCATGATTTTTGTAAAACAGGGGTATAAGGAAAACAGGGTCAAAAAATCCAGGGGCGAATACGAGATTGAAATCGAGGTACACTCTTAAACATAAATCAAGATGCAAATGACCCCTTCACAAAAGCTCGAGACGTTCGAAAATCAATACCCCGGCAGGGAATACGAGATCGACATCACCTGTCCCGAATTCACATGCGTGTGTCCCAAGACCGGTCAGCCGGACTTTGCCACGATCAACATCAAATACGTACCCGACCGGCTCTGCATAGAGCTCAAATCGCTCAAGCTCTATATCTTTTCTTACCGTGACGTCGGCACCTTCCACGAGCACGTGACCAATAAAATCCTCGACGACATAGTAGAAGCGTGCAAACCGCTTAGAGCCGAGGTCACCGGAGACTTCAACGTGCGCGGCGGAATCAAGACAGTCGTAAAGGCATCCTATCACAAGAGCGAGAGCGGTAAAGCGGGATTCAAGCAGCAGACGAATTAATACAGGCGCAGCAAACCTTGTGCGTCATCCGTGATTTCGCGGATGGCCGGATGACGGTCAGTTGAATACTCCCGTCCCGGCGTATATAGGCAGGCGACCGATGCTTGTGAAGATCCAGATCACGATAACCGCGTTGATTATAGCCGTGATAATCGGCGTGGCCCTCGCAGCGCCGTACGTCGCGCCGTACGCATACGACGAGACCGACTTCAGGAACGCGCTCGCGAAGCCCGGGGGCAAACACCTGATGGGCACGGACCAGGAGGGCAGAGACCTCCTCAGCAGGATAATATACGGCTCGAGGGTGTCCATAACCGTCGCACTCGGCACGGCGCTCATCGCGCTGATAATAGGGACGTTTTACGGCGCTGTCTCAGGTTACATGGGCGGGAAGACGGACGAGGCGATGATGAGGCTCGTCGACATATTCTATTCACTCCCCGACCTCCTTCTCATAGTCCTCATTACGCTCGTCATCGGCAGGGGCGTCCTCGGGATCGTGCTCGCGCTCGGCCTCACGGCGTGGATGCGCGTGGCGAGGATCGTGAGGGGGAGCGTCCTCCAGTTAAAAGGGGTCGAATTCGTCCAGTCGGCGAAGAGCCTCGGCGCCTCCCCTTCGAGGATACTCGGCTACCACATCATTCCGAACATACTGAGTCCGCTCATAATAACGCTCACATTCGCGGTGCCCTACGCAATACTCGCGGAATCAACCTTGAGCTTTTTAGGACTCGGCATCGCTCCGCCCGAGTCGAGCTGGGGGACGCTCGCGAGCACGGGATGGCAGGGTATGAGGACATTCCCCCACCTCATAGTATTCCCGAGCCTAGCTATTTTTATTACGGCATTTTCATTTAATCTATTCGGCGAGGGCATGAGGGATTACCTCGATCCGCAAAAAAGAGGGAGGTGAGTATGCTGAAGACTCTGAAGAAAGACCGGCCGGGAAGCGGCATGAAGCCGCACATTCTTTTGTATGCGCTTTCGTATGCCGCGCTTTACTCCGCGGTTGCAATATCCGCCATCTTCACTTTTCATTCGTCCGCGCGCGCCCAGATAAACTGCCAGTCCGAAATCTACCTGCCCGCAAAGACGGATGCCGAGGACAGGTTCAAAAAGGGTTACTGCTTCATACAGCTCGGACAGTTCCAGGAAGGCGTGACACGGCTTACCGGTTTGGAAACCGAGCTCCCCGTAATAGCAGACTACGTTATCTATTATCAGGGGGCGGGGTATGAGAACCTGGGCGACCTCGCAAACGCGGCCGCGCAATTCAACAAGGTCATAACCGGTTACCCCGACAGCGGCGTCAGGAAAAAGACCCTCGCTAGGCTCGGCGGCATATACACGGAGTCAGGCGACTACGCCAACGCCGAGCGCATATTCAGGTCCCTCTACGCCGAGGAAAGCGACAGGGAGCTCAAGGCGTCCTCTCTCGAAAGCCTCGGTCAAGCCCTCGAGAAAGAGGGGAAATACTCCGAGGCAGTGAATACTTATAAACAGGTGTGGGTCGAATTCCCCGAGACAAAATCCTCTTACAGCGCGCAGAAAGCAGCAAAGGAGGTCGGTGCTGCCACGGGCGTCCCGTTCGTACCGACCGAATCCGATTACCTCCAGAGGGCAGACAAGCTTTATGAGCTCTCGAGGTGGTCTTCCGCTGCACAGAACTATGATATGGTCACGTCCCTGAGCACTGACGCAAGAACCAGAAAGGGCATAGCCATGGTCAACGCGGGCAGGCTCAACGAAGCCGAAAACGTGCTGAGCGGGATCGATTCCCCCGAGTCCCTTTTCTGGAGGGGAAAGCTCAAATCGAAACAGGGTCTCGACGGGGAAGCCGCATCGCTCTACACCAGTATCCATACCCGATTCTCCTCGAGCGAGCTCGCGCCCGAAGGGCTTTACAACGCGGGGAGGCTCTATCAGATAAACGACGATTTCGACAGGGCGATAAAGACCTACGACCTACTCATAAGGACTTACCCTAAAAACAGCTTCTCAGAGGACGGCGCGTGGAACCTGGGCTGGATATATTACAAACGGGGAATGTATGCGGAAGCGCTTGCAACATTTTCGGCGTTCACCAACTCGTCCTCCGCCTTCAACGCGGCAAACTCGAGGTACTGGAAGGCAAGGACGCTCGAAAAGCAGGGAAGGAGGGACGAGGCGAGAGCCGAGTACATGGAGCTAGCCGGGATGACCACCCCGACATACCACTCTTATATGGCTCAAAAGAAAACGGGGTACACGCCCGCTTATCCGAACGTGAGCCCCGAAGCGACGACGCTCAACCCCTCGGCCGCCGCGAAGAAGGAAAAGGCCGAGATGCTTATCAGGCTCGGACTGCCCGAGGACGCGAGGCTCGAGATCGAAAAGATGGAGGCGCTGGCGAACACCAAGGAGGAATTCGTCGCGGTCAGTCTCCTTTATTCGAAAGTGGAGGATTACTATAACTCCATAAAAGTGGCCCAGGACATCGGGCTCCCCCAGGCCAACAGCCTTTCTTTTCCGCGAGGCTACAGGGACATAGTTGCTTCATATGCGAAAAAATACGGCGTCGACGAGCTGCTCGTCTACTCCGTCATTAGGGAAGAGAGCAGGTTCCAGAAAGACGTCGTCTCCCCCGCAGACGCAGTAGGCCTCATGCAGCTCATCCCCCCCACAGCGAGGACGGTAGCGAGCCAGATCGGGCTGAGCGGCTTCACTACCGAGATGCTGACTATCCCGAGAATAAACATCGAGATGGGCATTTTTTACCTGAGTCAGGTCCTCGATCAGTTCGACGGTGACGTGGAGCTCGCGCTCGCGAGCTATAACGCAGGCCCCGGCAGGGCGGCCGACTGGAAAGTCGATTTCTACGGGCTCGAGAAGGACGAGTTCATAGAAGAGATTCCGTTCAGGGAGACGAGAAACTACATAAGGAGAATATTGAGGAGCTACGGGGCATACAAGGCGATATACGGGAATTCAGCCGTGGCTGCGCCGGTGAATACGGCCCCGGCTGAGAATTCCTCTCCCGCTCAGAGCACGGTGACGAACAGCCCGGTTAATTAGTTTGCGGCTTTTGCCTTCTCCCCGCAGAGAAGGCCGAAATTCCTGAGAAGCCTCAACCCGTGGGAGCTGCTTTTCTCCGGATGGAACTGGCAGGCGAAGATGTTGTCCACCGCTACTGCCGCTGTGAATTCAAGCCCGTATTTACACGTTATGGCTATCGCGCTCTCGTCTTCGGGCACGGGGTAATACGAGTGGACGAAATAGAACCAGCTCCCGTCGGGAACCCCTTCCAGCAATGCGGATCTCTTTCTTATGTCGATCCGGTTCCAGCCCATGTGCGGGACTTTCAGCCGCTCTTCTTTAAAGGAGGGGAACCTGACGACCCTGCCCTTCAACAATCCGAGCCCGGAGACGCCCGGCGACTCCTCGCTCTCCTCGAAAAGCACCTGGAGACCGAGACAGATGCCCAGATAAGGCTTCCCCGACCCGATGAATTCCTTTATTGTTTCCGTAATGCCGTTCTCTTCGAGATTCCTGACGCAATCACCGAATGCTCCCTGACCCGGAAGCACGAGACCGCTCGCTTTCTCGATGTCGCGGGGGTCCTTCGTAACGCTGACGGTAAAACCCTGGCTCTCGAGCGCCTTGCTAACGCTCCTCAGATTGCCCATTCCGTAATCGACTATCGCGATCATGGATCAGAGTTTCCCTTTGGTGGAAGGAATGCCGGACGACCTAGGGTCGATCCTCGTAGCGTTGTCGAGCGCCCGGCCGACCGCCTTGAAGATAGCCTCGATCATGTGGTGGAGGTTGTCGCCGTACTTGAGCTCTATGTGGAGGTTGCACATGAGAGTGTTCGAGAAGGACTTGAAGAACTCTTCCCCGAGCTCGAGGTCGAATTCGCCCACCTTGCTTTTAGGCACCTTGACCTTGTAGACGAGATAGGGCCTACCGCTGAGGTCGACGGAGGCGAAAGCGAGCGTCTCGTCGAACGGCACGAAAGCCTCCCCGAATCTTCTAATCGACTTCTTGTCGCCGAGCGCCTTGAGGAACGCCTCCCCGAGGGCGAGCCCCACGTCCTCGACCGTGTGGTGGAAGTCCACGTCGAGGTCGCCCTCGGCGCTTATTTTAAGGTCGAAATAACCGTGCTTGGCTAACTGGGAGAGCATGTGGTTAAAGAACGGTATCCCGGTGTCTATTTCAAAATCGCCCCTGCCGTCGAGGTTGATATCGACCTTGACCTTGACCTCCGACGTAACCCTTTCGGTTTTCGCTTTTCTTTGTTTCATAGATGGTTATGAATCATATCAGAAATTAAAGGACTGTCCAAATGAGCGCTGCGGGCTCTTTACCGCTGTACCAATCTTCCGCACGCCCTTATGCGCGAGTAAAATACCGGGAATGAAGATCTCGATCTCGGACGAAACGGGCGGGCTCGGAGGCGCGTACAAGACCCGGCTCAGGAAGATCGCGGGCGCGGTGCTCGAGGATATGGGACTGCCCTCAGGGACCGAGCTTTCCCTTTCGTTTATAAACGACGGGAGAATGAGGGAGCTCAACCGGGACTGGAGGAATATTGACCGCACGACGGACGTTCTTTCTTTCCCGCAGGAGGGCGGCCCGGACTATACAATCCTCGGCGATATCGTTATCTCTCTCGACACGGCGGAAAGACACAGCATCAAATACGGCGGCACACTCCACGACGAGCTCAAGAAGCTCATCGTCCACGGCGTGCTCCATCTCCTCGGATACGACCATAAAAAGAAAAGGGAAAAAGAAATAATGCGGGAAATGGAATCCCTACTCCTGTCGTCTGTAAAGGACTTCTGAAAACGGATTCTACCGGGCTATTTTTTCTTCGTTATAACCAGCTTCACTTCGTCGATGGACCTGGTAGTCGCCCTGGTGATAGTAAACACGCAGTTCTTGAGCTTGATCTTATCACCGGTTTTCGGTATCGAGCCCGATTCAGATAAGAGGAAGCCGCCCAGGGTTTCATAATCTATGCTCTCCGGGATGCCCAGGCCGAGGTCGTCGTTTATCACGTCTATCTCGATTTTCGGGTTCACGAGATACTCGCCCTCGCCCATCTTCCTCCAGAGCTTGATCCCCTTATCGTACTCGTCCTCTATCTCGCCGACGATTTCTTCTATAATATCCTCGAGCGTTATCACCCCGACCGCGCCCCCGTACTCGTCCACTACAACCGCCATTCCCGCTCTGCCCTCTTTCATTTCGTCGAGCAGCTCGTCGACGAGCTTGGATTCGGGCACATAGAAAGGCGGCCGCGAGAAGTTTTTCACCCTGTCGTTCGGGTCGGCCCCGATTAGATAAAAAGAGTGGAGCATGCCCGTGATATTGTCCACTCTATGGCTGTAAAGGGGGATCCTCGAGTAGCCGGTTTCCTTGATCATGCGCACGGCGTCGCCGACCTTCGCCTCGTCGCTGAGCGCGCTCACGTGTATGAGCGGGATCATTATCTCGTCTACCGTAGTCTCGGAGAACCTGAAAATCCTCTTTATGATCCTTTCCTTGTAGTCCACCTTAGGAATCGACGTGTCGCCCTCTATGACGCCTATAAGCTCTTCCCTCGTTATGAATGTGTTCTCCGTGCTGCCTATCAGCGTCAGTATCTTCTTCGTGAAAATGTTCACGACTATCAGGATGGGATAAAAAATCTTGGACGCTAGCCACAGCGGATATATGGACCAGAGGATTATCGTATCCCTTTTTTTCTGGAACACCGCCTTCGGCACCACCTGACCGAATATGACGATAAGGGGCGACAGGATAAGAACGGTGTAGTATTCCTTTCCGCTCCCGAACCTGTGATGGATATAAAAAGTCATTATTATGGTGCTCGTTATCAGGGACAGGTTAATCCCCACGAGAGTCGTGCTGATAAACCGCTCGATCTCGGAGAACGCGCTCATTACGAGCTTCGCGCTCTTCGAGCCCCTGTCGGCGAGCACCTTCATCCTGACCTTGTCGCACGAAATGAGCGCTATCTCGGAGCCCGCGAAAAAGCCCTGTATCAGGAGCGAGAGCGCGATTATCACGATCAGCAGCTCAAGCGACAACGGCCACCTCCTCCCTCATCCTCTGAACCTTAATCTCGGTAATCCTCTTGCCCGATACCTTATTGACGAGAAAAACCAGGCTCCCGTGCGAAACGCTGTCCCCTTCGTCGGGGAACTTCCCGAACATATCGAATATAAACCCGGCTACGGTCTCGTGGTCCTCCTGCGCGGGCAGTATGGACTGCTCGAGCTCATCGCCCAGGTTTTCGAGTCCGCCGAACCTGAGGACCGTAAAGAGGAACGTATCGTTAAATTCCTCTATCTTCATGCTGCCCGGTATTATCAGGGATTCGCCGTCCCACCTGACCTGCGGCTGTTTGACCACCCTCCTCTCGTCCTCGATCTCGCCGAAGAGTTCTTCGAGTATGTCTTCCATGGTCACAAGGCCGTCGAACCGGCCGTACTCGTCGACGACTATAGCTATGTGCTTACGCTCGTGCTGGAGTTCTTTCAGCAAATCGAACGCCATTTTCGTTCTCGGAATAAAATAAGGCGGCTTCAGGATGTTTTTGAGTATCGTGTCGTCCGCGAGATCGTAAGAGAGCAGGTCTTTGGCATAAAGCACGCCTATGATGTTGTCCTTATCCCCTTCATAAACGGGAGTCCTCGAAAATCCCCTCTTCTTGATTTCGTACACGGCATCCTTCCGCGAGAGGTTTGCGGGCAGGAGGAAGCAGTCGATGCTCGGGGTCATTATTTTATACGCGGGGACCTCCTCGAGCTTGAAGAGGCTGCCGACGAGCTTTTTCTCTATGTCCGTGATCACGCCTTCCTCGCTGCCGAGTCCCACCAGGACCTTGACCTCCTCGGGCGTAAATTCCTTACTGTGCTCGTACTCGATCTTTCCGCCCAATACCCTGGTGAACCCTATAGACAGTATCACGAGTACCCATCTCACGGGTGTAATCAGAAGGTGGAACAGATGAAGCGGGTATGAAATGATACCGGCGATGATCCTCGGATACTTTACGCCGAGTGTCTTTGGTCCTATCTCGCCCAGAAGAAGGAGGCTCGGTGAGGCGATCGCTATAGATAAAATAGTAATGAAATTTTCAGAGTAACCCTGCAGGAATTCATTAACCGTAAGACCGATGACGCTCGTATAAGCGACGTTTACGACTTCGTCGGCGAAGAGGATCGTTATTATGAGCTTATACGGCTCGTGGAGCAGCTTCTCTATGAGCTTTGAGCTCTTACGTCCCTCTTTTCGGAGCCTTTCACGCTGATGCCTGCCCAGAGAAAAAAGCGCCCCCTCGGATGTGCTGAAAAAGCCCGAGAGCAGAAGCAGCAGAATAATTAACAAAAAATTATAACTTAACGGTACGTCGTCCATTTAATTACCGAAGTGAATGAATCCCTTCCTTTTTATACTGATTTCATTACCATCCGGACCGAGCACGGTGAGCACGGGTTCCGCCGTCACCTCGCCAATCTCCGTTATTTGTATATCGAGAGCGCCTGAGATTTCCTGTACTTCCTGCCTCCGTGCGGCATGCGACGTGAAGAGCAGCTCGTAATCTTCCCCCCCGCTCAATGCAGTGTCATAAAAATCGCTTGTATAATCAGAAATACGCTCCGAGTACTCGCGGGAGACCGGAATCCGGCTCAGATGAAGCCTCGCCCCCGCGCCCTGCTCGACGGTTATGCGCTCGAGGTCGAGCAGGAGTCCGTCGCTAACGTCGATCATCGAAGTAACCGCTCCGCTTAAGGCAAGCCTCCTGCCGAGAGCAAGTCTCGGCGTCGGGTGTTTGTGTCTCCCGGTTAAATAGGAGTATACATCGGAATTCCTTCCGTCCATGAGAAGCTTCAACCCGAGCGCGGAATCCCCGAGCGTCCCGCTCACGTATATCGCATCCCCGGGTAAAGCGCCGCTCCTTCTGACAATGTATTCAGGCTCCACCTCGCCGAGCGTCGTTACGTCCAGAAAGAGCTTTTCCGACGAGCTCAGGTTCCCCCCAACGAGCTTCACTCCGAACTCTTGCTCGGCGGTCTTGAACCCCTTTATCAGCTCCCTCAGGAATCCCTCGCCCTCGTTCTTCGAGAATCCGAGCGACGCGAGGATGAACTTCGGCACCCCGCCCATGGCTCCGATATCGCTCACCGAAACCGCGACCGATTTTCTCGCAAGCTCATCGGGGGAAATACCGGCTTTCAGGAAATGGACGTCCTCGACCTGGCAGTCCGTAGTCGCGAGGAGCAGCTTCCCCGGACTCACCTTCAATGCGGCTGCGTCGTCGCCAATCCCCGCCTCGACGCAGTTCGATGCGCTCGGAAACTGCTCTTCGATGAGACGAAGAGCGCTAAGTTCGTTTATCATGCGGATTAAATCCCGGAAACTTGCTTATTTAGCTGAATATTACCTGTAAAAAAATCCGGTCTTGGGGCGGGGGTTCTTTCAAAGAATAAGTCAGAGCTGCACAAATCAGGGTCGGGTTCCGTCATAACGAATCGTTAATCCAATCCACGTTTTTATATTTTACTTTAATTTTAGGATATTTAGCATTATATGTCAATAAAATTCGGGTTTGCAGACATGCGTATACACAGGAGACCGCGCCACGGGAAATCTTCATATCGCAGCGATTCAGAATTCGGAACCCCGCAGGAGAACACAATGCCGTATAATTTTTCTTAATTTCACATATAATTGTCAGAAACCATCTTATGATGGATCGCCGCCGCGCACGCGGAAGCGCTGACTCAAAAAAGCACAAATGGTTTCTCTATATGACAGGCACAGACAACAGTCTTGAAAAGAGAATCTACCCTCACGTAAGCAACCTGACTCTGACAATACTCGCACTACTAATGGTAAAGCTGGCCGTGCAGCTCTATCTATACAGGATTGGCTTTCTTAGCGTAAGCGCGGACGAATACTCCCGCGGCATCACGGCTGCGCGCTGGGCTCTCGACGGCACTATTCCGACGGCTATATACATGAGCAACTGGCTGCCGTTCGAGACCTATCTCAACGGCCTCGCGCTCATGGTGTGGGACAACGTCATCTGGACTCCCCGGATCACCGCCTTCCTCTTTTCCTGTTTCCTGCTCGTTTATTTCATCAAGCTCGTTCAGCACCTGTTCGGACGGCTGCCGGTTACGTTTCTCGCGGGCCTTTTACTCGTATTTAACCCGTGGTTCATCTGGCTGAGCGGCACGCCGATGCTCGATATCTACTATCTGGCTCCCTTCGTAGCCGGACTTTACTACATATCGAAATGGGTATCCGAGCGGAGAGGCCTCTATCTGGTTATCGGCGGCCTCCTGTTTTTTTATCGACCGGCTTCCACAGCCAGAGCTGGATACTCGTGAACGTAGTAAACCTGTGTCTCTGCTTCTTCGCCTGGCGCATGCTCGGGGAGAAGGACTACGGAGGACTCGTCAAGCTCGTCGGGTTTTTCATACTCAGCAACCTGTTCATTATTAACTACCTTCCGAGCGAGTATCTTGCGACGGGACAATGGCTCGCCATGTTCCGCGGACACTCGGATTTTACAAAGGGTTTTTACAACGGCTATCACATCGGACCGCTTCAAAAGCTTTCTTACTATCCCAGGCTGGTTGCGTCAACCGGTAATGTGCTCTGGATATCCCTCCCTATCGGACTCTACTGGCTCGGCGGCCAGCAGAGGAAGGAGATCACTCTCTTCCCGTTCGCGGTGGGTTTTGGGACCCTGATTTTCTACTCCGTTTTCAACGTCCTCTCGGTCCCGGCTGCGGCCGCTCCAGGCCGTTATTCGCTCCCCTTTTCAATATTATTCTTCCCGTACGCGGCCCTGGGCATCGTCGTCATTTTTAAATACAGCGGATACTTCACCGATGTCCGCATAAGACGCGCCGCTGCGGCTATACTCGTGATTTTCATACTGGGCCTCAACTTCATGAAGGCAATCGACTTTGAGGTAAAAAGTGCGAAAGCGGCCGTGAGCATCGGTCGATACCTGAAAGAGAGCATGGAGAAAGACGTCGCCGATCCTGAGGAAACCGTCATGGTGGAGCTTTTTTACTGGGATTACCTTTACGTCGAGCTCGCCGCCAGGCACTTCGACCGCGTCAGGTTTGACAGAGAGGAATCGGACGAGTTCTCCGGAATCCCTTCCGTTTTACTTTCGATGGGGGACGACGACATTCTGCAATACATGAGGAAGGAAAAGACACGCCTAATTGCAGTCAAGGATGATGCGATTAAAAAGAGACTCGACAGCCTGGCCTTCATGCACAAAATAAAAGACCTTGACAACTGGGCAGTTTATGAAATCGATCTGAAACACGATCTATAAACTGCTTTGCTCTCAGTAGACTGCTTCCCCTCATATTCAAGTGAAGCTCAGCGCAGACTAGATATGATTTAGAATCGGTTCGGGACGTCTCCGCGGATTTCCGTGTTCCCTCCGGTCAATCCTCACTCACCGCGACGCGTAACTCTCTCCCGGCCGCTTTCCCCTGAGACGCGAAAGGGAAAGTTTGGGGACGTAGCTCTGGAACTTGTCCATGTACACGTAGAACACAGGCGTAAGGTAAAGCGTGATGAGCTGGGAGAAGAGTAAACCTCCTACGACAGTCAGGCCCAGCGTGCGGCGCGACTCGGCCCCCGCGCCGTGGCCGAGTGCCAGAGGCAGCGCCCCGAGAAGCGCTGCCATGGTGGTCATCATGATGGGACGGAAACGGATGAGGCAGCCCTGGTAGATCGCCTCGACAGGGCTCTTCCCATCACTCCTCTGCGCATCGAGCGCGAAATCTATCTGCATGATCGCGTTTTTCTTTACTATGCCTATGAGCATTATAAGCCCGACAAAACCATATACGTTCAGCTCCATCCCGAAAATAAAGAGTATCAGCAACGCGCCGAACCCCGCCGAGGGCAGACCCGACAGGATAGTGATCGGATGGATGAAGCTTTCGTAGAGAATGCCCAGGATCAGGTAAATGACAAGAACCGAAAAGACGAGAAGAAGCCCGAGACCGCTCAGCGATCTATGGAATTCCTGGGCAACGCCCTGATAATTCGTGCTCATGTTTCCCGGAAGGGTCTCTTCTATGAGCTTATCGAGCTTATCGACCGCTTCGCTCAAAGACACTCCTGAAGTAAGGTTGAAAGATATGGTCACGGCCGGGAACTGCCCGTAGTGGTTTATGGTCTTGGGACCTACGTTCTCGGTGAACCTCGCGACCGTCTCTAGCGGTATGAGCGTACCGTCGGCTGACTTGACGTACAGCCTCGAAAGGGCGTTTACATCCTGCTGATACTCAGGCTTAAGCTCCATAATGACCTGGAACTGGTTCGTAGGCGTATATATTGTGGACACCCATCTGTCTCCGTAGGCATTATAGAGCGCGTTTTCGATCTCCGCGGCCGATACCCCGTGAGTGGACGCCTTGTCCCTCATTATCTCCACGTTTACCTGGGGATTCTTGATCTCGAGGTTGCTCGTGACGTCCTTTAGCTCCGGCATCTCTTTCATTCTCGCTTCGAGAATGGGGACATATTTATAAAGCTCCTCGACATCCGGGCTCTGGACCGTGAACTGATAAAGACTTTTCGAGAACTGCCCGCCTATCCTTATCTCCGGCTGGTCCTGCATAAAAGCGGTGACCCCCGGCAGCTCCGCGAGAGTGGGGCGAAGCTCATCTATTATATCGAATGAGCTCGGCCGGTCTTCGCGGGGAACGAGGTTCATGAGCATGCGTCCCTGGTTAGTACCCGTCGTACCGCCCCCGCCGCCTCCAATGGCTGAGTAAAAAGCCCTTATATAAGGATTTTCTCTAAAGATATTGGATACCTGAGTCTGGTATTCGACCATCTTCTCGAACGAGGTCCCCTCGGGGGCTTCGGTGATGGTGAAGATGGTTCCCTGGTCCTCGTTCGGTAAAAACCCCTTGGGGATTATCATGAACAGGTAGGCGGTGATTAAAAGTATCGCGGCGTTTACCAGGAGAAACGCGAAGCGGTGCTGGAGCACTCGCATGAGGCTCCATTCATACATCCTGAACATGGAGTCGAAATATCTCTCCATCATATTATAAAGGCGCCCGTGCTTTTGCTCTCTCCCGCTCCTGAGGAAGCGGCTGCAGAGCATGGGTGTAAGTGTGAGTGATACGAAACCGGAAATAAGTATCGCCGCCATGATCGATACGGCGAACTCTTTGAAAAGCCTTCCTATCACCCCTCCCATGAGAAGCACCGGTATGAAAACGGCGGCCAGAGAGATTGTCATCGAGACGAGCGTGAAGCTTATTTCCTTTGAGCCGTCGAATGCCGCCTGGAGGGGCTTTTTCCCCATCTCCATGTGTCTGATTATGTTTTCGAGCATCACGATGGCGTCGTCAACGACAAACCCTATCGCCAGGATAAGGGCCATCATGGAGATGTTGTTGAGGCTGTACCCGCAGAGATACATGACGACGAACGTCCCAACGATGGACAGGGGCAGGGCGAGGCTCGGAATGATGGTTGCCGAGACGTTTCGTAGAAAGATGAAGATGACCATGACGACGAGCCCTAGAGTAATCGCCATGGTAAAGTTCACTTCCGCCATTGAGTCCCTTATCGACTGGGAGCGGTCGTAAAGCAGGTCGAGGTTCACGGTCGGAGGCAGGTAAGCTTTGAGTGAAGGTATGACTTCCCTCACGCCGTCCGCTACCGCGACCGTGTTGGTGCCCGGCTGGCGCTGGACCGCGAGGATCACCGCACGCTCCTGAAAGTCCTTCGTAACGAACCACGCCGCATTCCTGTCATCCTCAATACTATCCACAACATCACCAAGCTCACTCAGCCGTACAGGCGAGCCGTCCCGGTATGCGACAATAATGTCCTTATAAGCCTCTGCGTTATAAAGCTGGCCGGATGCCAGGATCGTATAGGCTTTATCGGGCCCGTATAGCGCGCCCGTCGGCATGTTCACGTTAGCGCTGTTCACAGCCTCTTCGACTTCGTTGATACCGATCCCCTTGCTGCTCAATGCATTGGGGTCTAGCTCTATTCTGACTGCAAATTTCTTGGACCCGAAGATTTGCACCTGCGCAACCCCTTTGACCATGGATATGCGCTGGGCAAGGATGGTATCGGCATACTCGTTCAGCTCCCACGGCTGGAGACTGCTGGACCTCAATGCATAGTAGATTATTGCCTGGTCGGCCGGATTTACCTTTCTGTACGTCGGCGGCTGAGGCATGTCCTGCGGCAGGAGCCGCGTCGCCCTCGATATCGCGGTCTGAACGTCCTGGGCGGCCGCGTCGAGCTCTCTGCTGAGGTCGAACTGGATAGTGACCTGCGTAGAGCCCAGCGAGCTCACCGAGGTGATCGAATCGACACCCTCGATCGTCGAGAACTGCCGCTCGAGAGGTGTGGCGACTGAGGAGGACATCGTCTCCGGGCTCGCTCCGGGGAGGCTTGCGCTGACTAGGATGGTAGGGAAGTCCACGTTGGGGAGGTCGCTTACCGGAAGTGCCCTGTAACCGACGATCCCGAAAAGCAGTATTGCCGCCATAATGAGCGACGTCATTACAGGGCGCCTGATGAATATTCCGGAAAGGTTCAAATGCCGAGTCCCCCGATTTCCTTAATTCTCCGGTTTCGCACTAATTGCTGCTTACTTCCGACCCTTTTTCGGATACTCTCCCCGTGCTTTCTTCGATCCTCACCTTTACTCCGGGACCGAGCCTGAGCTGTCCCTCGGTGACGACGATCTCCCCGGGTTCGAGGCCTTTCGTGATTACCACTTCATCCCCGATCCTCGCTCCCGGAGCCACAAGGCGCTGTTCCACAGTTGAGTCGGGCTTGACTACGTAGACGTAATCCCCCTGCTGGCCGGTCTGGACTGCGCGCGCGGGTATTACGAGCGCGTCCTGCTGCGTCGTGAGATTGATCGTCACATTGATAAACTTGCCCGGCCAGAGTGTCTCCGAATCGTTCTGAAAAACTGCCTTCATCATGATGGTCCCTGTGGATTCGTTGACCTGGTTGTCTACGAAACTGAGCGTGCCGACTGCGGGCTCATTCTCCGTACTTAGATCCACGGTATTTTTTATGCCCTCAGCATCAGCATCCCTCCGCACGGCTCCGCGGCTGCCCGCGGGCACGCTTGCATAGACTTTCAAGTCGCCGGCTTCCGCCAAATAGCTTCTTATCAGGGCCAGGAACTGCTCGGGCACGGAAAAATTGACGTTCACCGGCTTCGTCTGGTTTATAACCGCCAGCAGCGTCGAGCGGGATTCCACGGTATTGCCTTCGTGGACGAGTATCTCCCCTATACGCCCGTCGATCGGGGATCGTATAGAACAGTATTCGAGCTCGAGCTTCGCACTCTCGACCGCCGCCCTGTCCGCCCTGACCGTTGCTTCGAGCGATTCGTGCTCCGCACGGACCTGGTCATATTGCTGCGCCGACACCACCCCTTTACTGATGAGGTCCTCGTAGCGGAGCGCGTCCTGCTCCGCCTTCTTGAGCATGGCGGAGTCCCTCGCCATATTGGCTTCCGCCTGCCTGAGGGCATTTTCATAAGGCCTGGTATCTATAAGGAACAGGAGCTCGCCCTTGCTTACGTTCTCGCCCTCCTTGAAATAGACCTTCGCCAGCTCACCGTTCACCTGCGGCTTGACTTCGACGATCGAATACGCCTCAACGTTGCCTATGGCTGTGAGTTGAACGGGCACGTCCTTCTGCTCGACCCTTGCGACCCTGACGGGAACGCCCTCGCTTTCTCGATCCGTACCGTTTCCGCGTTCATCGCTCCCACCGGAACATGCCGTGATTGTCAACAATAGAACGGAGATTATATAGAAGTAACCTAGGCGGGGAGTGATCAAATCCTGCCTCCCACGGTTATTGTTCGAGAATGTGTTAAGGTAAGTCGATTCGCTGTCACGATCCCTCAAACCCTCGGTCAAGAAGGCATGTCCCGACAAACCGCCGTACTACGATAATTATAAACAATCCGTTTGTTTCAGGCTTTTCATATCGTCCCGCGCAAAAGCTTAAGATTTATCAGAAAGTGTAAGTAAGTGCTTACTTTGAACTATATAAATATTCGCAAGAAAGCCCTTTCTGTCAATCAATTTTTAAGTGGCGATCAGCTGATATATGATGTACGTTGCCAAATTAACCCTGACACAGGTGACAAGACAGGACGACTGTTAACCAGGCCCCGCTGAGGACATAATCAAAGAAGTCTCTTCCCTCGTGCCCTATAGAGACAATGAGCTCAAATGTCCTGCCAGCTCTTCCGGCGCTGAGAAAAGCGGCATATGACTGGTATTCATCGAGATAACTCTCTCACAACGAATGTGTGTATACATCTCCTTTTGTACCGATGGCGATATTGCCCTGTCTTGAAGACATTCTATGTAGACTCTCGGAACCCTGCCAAAGTTTTCTTCGGTAGTTGTCAGAGGTGTTGCGACAGGCGCAGCCGCCTCAGGAACCATGAGCGATTTGAATCGGTCCACATCCTCATCCGCACAGTCGCCGAAAATGACGGCTTTTAGTCCCTCCTCCCTGAGCGTGACGCAGCTCTGATCCTCAGCGACTATCAATAGAGAGCCTATAGATGATTCTGTGTCCCCCGTTACGTATTGCAAAAGAGACACCCCGTTCGGCAGGAGATATGCCGACAGATAGACAAGTGTCTCAATTCTATCGGGGCAATACTCGGCGGCCTGCGTGATGGCAATACCGCCCGAACTGTGGCCCACCAGGATGGCTGGTGCGGACTGCGCCTTCAGAACCTCGCAGATCTGATCGGCATATGACTGAAGTGTAACCTCTTGAATCGGCGTTTCGTCATTCCCGTGACTAGGCAGATCGGGCGTAACGACTTTATGTCCATTTCTCTCGAGGAGCGGCGTCACCTTGTCCCAAACCCAGCCGCCTGCCCATCCTCCGTGAATCAATACGTATGTGCTCATAATCCTGCCTCCTTGAGTCGATAAGTCGTAACATCAATTAAACCATGAGAAATGGCTGATTCCATATCAAAAATCAGGTTTCAGGCATGCGTCCCCGGAACGATAGGAAATAATTTATTAAACCACTCTTAGTCCGGACAGCCTATGAGCGGAAAGAAAATCCATAGCAAGATTAGTAAGGTATCAAAATTCTTTTAATAATGGTTATAATAAAGCCCTAATTGTGATCGCCAAGGTCCTTTCAAGCGCAGTGCTCGGAGTTGACGCATACCTGGTCGATGTAGAGGTCGATCTCGCGTTCGGGCTCCCCCAGTTCAACACAGTAGGGCTCCCCGAAGGGGCCGTCAAGGAATCAAAGGAGCGCGTGCGCGCGGCGATTAAGAACTGCGGCTACGAATTCCCTGTGAGAAGAGTCACTGTCAACCTAGCCCCTGCGGATATCAGGAAAGACGGCTCTGCCTTCGACCTCCCGATGTCGCTCGGCATCCTCGCGGCGCTGGGTTACGTCGACCATGAGCCGCTGCTGGAATACGTGATCCTCGGAGAGCTCTCTCTCGACGGAAAGGTGAAGCCGATAAAGGGCGCGCTGCCTTCCTCGATATGCGCGAGGGACTCCGGGCTCAAGGGGATTATACTCCCCAAGGAGAACGCCGAAGAGGCCGCGGTCGTCGAGGGCGTAAACGTATTCGCCGTGGAATCGCTCCATGATATAGTAGAGTTCATAGAAGGCAAGAGGGAAATACATCCGACAAGAGTAGACATCGGATCGATCTTCACGCACGCCAAGACCTACGACGTCGACTTCCACGAGGTCAAAGGGCAGGAGCACGTAAAGCGCGCGCTCGAAGTCGCGGCAAGCGGGGGACATAACGTGCTAATGATAGGATCTCCCGGCACGGGGAAGACGATGCTCGCCCGGAGGCTCCCGAATATAATCCCGGAAATAAACAGTCGTTTTATTTTTACGTTTTCATTTTTTACGCATTACGCAGTTTTTTTCTCGATGCCTCCAGGCCGCCATACTTTTAATTCCAGTTGTAGAACGCATTCTCCGCTACCCATGTCTTCCGGCATACCTCAGATACCTTCGTGACGGTTTCAACCCAAGGCATTCGCAATCCGCTCCTAGGTGAGCCTGGACTTTTTCATGACAAAATCACTCCTGTTTAATTAAGTATTTTGCTAAATTCCTCCAATTTTATCAGATCCGGTTTTCCGGGGGGAGGTCAATAACCTCCTCCGATATTTTAATGCCGCTCCTTTATTCCACGAAAGTTACTGGATTTATTTAAATAGGCTCTTAATGGGGGTACAGAATAAATATTAATACTTAAGTATGATAAAAAATTAATACTAGCAATTAAAACAGACAAATGTTAGATATGGTACTACACTGTGCTTTCAGATCACTAGTGGAAATAAGATATTTGTGAGGAAGAGGTGAAAATTCAATAAGGAGGAACAACAAATCATGAGAAGATCCATTTATTTAATATTATTTATTTATGTATTATTAGGTATTTATTCGGGCGCATTTGCTGAAGATTGTAATGTAACAGTTAAATGTGTTTGTGAAACGCAAAAAAGTTTGAGGGCTGTTCCATGCCCTAATGATTTTTCAAACACAGCGATTGACTGTACCAAAGAAGGTATTCCTGAAGGTACTTGTGCAGTTGACTGTGGACAAGAAGTTGAAGCTGTCTGTGAAGAGATACCTATTCAGTGCAAATCTAATGAAAAAGCCGACTGTGTGGTAACTTTGCCAATTATAGTGGGCACTACTCCCGGAGTCTGCGCACCTGGTGAAACTGATTGTAACGGTACGTGTGTTGACACGAACACCGACGAATCAAATTGCGGGCAATGCGGCGTCGTATGTGCGCTTGGTGAAATATGTGATAGTGGGGCGTGTGTATGCCAAGCTAGTGATGAAGTATGCGATGGTTTAGACAACGATTGTGATGGCATCGTGGATAATGGTTTTGACTTGGACACCGACGAATCAAATTGCGGGCAATGCGGCACTGTATGTGCGCTCGGTGAAATATGTGATAGTGGGGCGTGTGTATGCCAAGCTAGTGATGAAGTATGCGATGGTTTAGACAACGATTGTGATGGCATCGTGGATAATGGTTTTGACTTGGACACCGACGAATCAAATTGCGGGCAATGCGGCGTCGTATGTGCGCCGGGTGACACATGTGTTAATGGGACGTGTAATCCATGACAATCTGGCGAAACTCTTTGCGCTGATACGTCTGTTGACACGAACACAGACGAGTCAAATTGCGGGCAATGCGGTAATACATGTGCGGCTGGTGAGACATGTGATAGTGGGACGTGTATTCCTCAATGACAACCTGACGAAAGTCTTTGCATTGATAAGTGTATTGACACGAACACCGACGAATCAAATTGCGGGCAATGCGGTACATGATTTTAGGTTCCGACGGTTATCATTTGATTCAAGTCGATTATCGAAGCTAGTTAGCCGGTGGAATTACTACTTGTTCCGTCGGCGACTTCATATTATAATGCATTTGATGTTTGATTAAGGAGGGTGGGATGAGAAGAGTTGGACTAGCTGCTGTTACTTGCTCCTTTCTAATTTTAATTTCACTAAATTCTGTATTTGCACAAGGTGCGGTTGTAGTTCCAAGTAGTCTTACGAATGTAGAAGGGAATATAGATAACGGATATCCCTTTAATTGC
Source organism: Thermodesulfobacteriota bacterium (assembly GCA_040754335.1). NCBI lineage: Bacteria > Pseudomonadati > Thermodesulfobacteriota > Thermodesulfobacteriota bacterium. Next base: position 262,570 of record JBFMCV010000005.1, read on the forward strand.
AATTGTCTTAGCATGAGGTATCAGCAGGTATATCTCGGTTCTGAGATTGGATCATTAAACATTAGTAGTATAAATTTTCGTCTGGAAAGCAGCTTTCCTTCCGCCTTCGAACCAGCTGTTTTGCCTGATGTACGTATAGATTTGTCTACTACTCAGGCGGTTCCGGGCGGACTCGATAGTATTTTTGCGAATAATATAGGGCCGGATAACACAACGGTATTTTTCGGTGATCTAACCTTGTCAGCTCCAACCTGTACGGTGACCCCGTGCCCGTTTGATATTACTATACCATTACAAACGCCATTTTCCTTTGATCCGTCAACAGGAAATTTACTTCTTGATGTTAGAATTCCAACAGCCGTAGATATTTTTAACGTAGATCTTGGTTTTGTCTTTTTTGACGCAACGAACGAATTTGGAAATATTACTTCACGTGTTTCGAGTGTTAATGTAAACAGTCCGGACGGAACTGTAGATAACATAGCTTTGGTAACTCAATTTGTGCCTTTCACTTTCGTATCTAATATCCCAACACTTTCCGAATGGGGATTAATAGCTTTGGCGGCGGGATTAGGAATGTTTGGAGTGTTCGTTTTGAGGAAGAACAAAAAGATGGCCTAATCTGAGATTGAAATATTCTGGGGTTCGAAGATTATGCAAGAACCCCAGCCAACGCCTTTCCGAATTCTTTTCCGAGATTGATCACTGTTCGATATTCGAGCTAAAACCGAGTCCGTACGCGCGGCTTTTCATCTTAGAAATGTTTTTCTTCACAGAATTATACGGGAGAATTCACCGGTTGCGTGCGGGGTATTCGATTACCCGGACACAGTAAAGAATAACGAAGCCTCTATTACATCTTCAACTAAGTTCCAGGCAACTCACAAGATTTTATTACAAAAAGATAAATCATATATTACAAATAGATGCAATATGCATTAAAATTGGCACTAAAGTAAAACAGGGGATATTTAAAAAAGGCTTAAAGGAGGCTGAAGTGAATCTCTTCAAGAATCGGGGAGGGGTGTATCTCTTACGACTGGCTCGACCTGTTTTTCTGTTAATCGCTCTAAGCTTGGTTTCAATACCGACGATCGCAACTGCTCAGACTACGGGCACCAGCTCTTCGTTCGGCGCGTTCGCGGACCTGACATTGCTGCCGCTTCTCGGCCCGGGCATCAACATCGATCTGGGACCCGTATCCACCGCTTCGGGGAATGCGCCGCCCGATTATTCGGACTCTGACACGGTGCTGAGTGCCGGATTGTCCACAGGCCTGACGGGGAATATTCTATCGACCGGCGTCCTCGCGACGAACGCGAGCTCTGTTATCGCAAATGACAACACTTCTGCCGATGCCACGGTCGACGACCTGGCCCTCTCCATAGTGGGGGCGCTACAGCTTTTGACGATCGGGGCCGATACCGTCGTTTCGACTGCCGATGTAAGCGGGGACTGCGGCACGGGCAGCCTGACGGCTACGGGGACGACGACGATAGAGGGAGCGTCCGTGGGAGGAACGCTCGGGCTCGGTCTCAGCATCGCCGTGAACCCCCCGCCCAATTTCGAGCTCATTAACCTCCTCGGCATCAGGGTCGTGCTGAACGAGCAGATAGTAACCGGCGACGGCGTTACCAGCAGAGGTATAACCGTAAACGCAATACACGTCGACCTGACGAATACGATTCTCACGCTGATAGGCGCACTCAGCGGGGATATTATTATTTCACAATCCCAGGCGCAGGTGCAGTGTAATGAGGTACAAGCATCAGCCGATCTCTCCATTACCAAAGCCGACAGTCCCGACCCCGTTACAGTGGGTAACGTCCTCACGTACACGCTGACCGTGACCAACAGCGGGCCTGACCAGGCGACCGGAGTCACCGTCACCGACGTAATACCTTCGAGTTTTACGTTCAACAACGCCACTCCCAGCCAGGGGACGTGCAACCCGCTCGTCGGCCAGACGCTCACCTGTAATCTGGGGACCATAGCAAACGGGGATAACGCCTCTGTTACTATATCTGTAACACCCACACAGGCCGGTATTATTTCAAATATGGCCGTAGTGTCGGGGAACGAGCCCGACCCCGACCCCGACGATAATTCGGATACGGAATCCACGACTGTCGAGGGGGCCGGTCCCGCGAGCGCCAATCTTTCGGTCGTAAAGTCGGACAGCCCCGACCCGGTAATCGTCAATCAGCAGCTGACGTACACGGTTACGGTTACGAATCTGGGTCCCGACGACGCTACGAACGTCGTCGGGACGGACACTCTCCCCGCAGGCGCGACCTTCGGCTCCGCCACGCCGGAACAGGGTAGCTGCGGTGAGGCAGCGGGAGTAGTAACGTGCAACCTGGGCGGCATTCCGAGCGGAAGCAGCGTAAATATCACGATCATAATTACTCCGACCGCTACCGGAACGGCCGTTAACACGGTCTCCGTTGCAGGTGACGAGAGCGATCCCGACAGCAACAATAATTCGGATACCGAAAATACGGCTGTCGATCCAGTTCCGCAGAACGCCGATCTTTCAATCGCAAAGTCGGACAGCCCCGACCCTGTAATTGTAAATCAGCCGCTGACGTATACTCTCACGGTTACTAATACGGGGCCCGACACGGCGACGAACGTCGTAGTGACTGATACACTGCCCGCTGGGGCCGTATTCGGCTCGGCCACGGCCGAGCAGGGGAGCTGCGGCGAAGCGGCGGGTGTAGTTACATGCAGCCTCGGAAACATAGCGGACGGGGACAGCGTGATAGTTACGATAACAGTTACCCCGACGGTCGTCGGAAACAACGTGAACAGCGCATCTGTGATAGGAGACGTCAACGACCCTGACCCGGGCGACAACTCTGATGACGAGGATACGGATGTCGATCCGGCCCCTCCGGGACCAACGCCGACAGGGCCTGTTCCGACGATCGATCCGTCAGAACCGCCGGGAACGCCACTCCCGGGTCCACGAATAAACTCGATACCCACACTCTCCGGCTGGGCGTCGGCAGGGATGCCGCTGCTCATGGTGCTGATCTCGATCATGGTGCTCAGGAGGCGGGCTAAGAGGGGCACGGGAAACGTATGAGCTAAGGTGACGAAATGAGGCGCATATGCCGTATCGCGGCTGAGCGCCTCTTTTCTGTCACCGGCAATCCCTCAAAAATTTCAGTACGATAATTTCTGTTAAAGAACAAAAGCCGTTGGGCGGAATGACAGCTCAACGGCTTTTGCATATTAGAGGAGATATTGAGAATAGGGTTTCCTTGTTTAAGGCTTCAGTTTATCAAACCTTTTCTTCCCGAGTCTCTGCAGCACGCATTGAGTGCGAAAGAATCCTTATCGAGAACCCTGTCCATTGGAATAAAGTTCACTCTACTTTCGAGCCCCAGATCATCCGTACCGGAAGCTACTTGTTTAGCTGAATCCCGGCATCCGTCGGCCGTTATGATTCTGTCGGGGTCAATTCCCATATCTATGAAATACTTTTTTATGGAGTCGGCTCTATCCGCGCCAAGCGTGTCCGCTGAATTCTCACCCGCACTGCAATACGCCTCGATCACGACGTCAATATCGGGCGATTCTTTGAGGACGCTGACATTTTCGTCGAGCACTGGCTTCGCGTCATCCCTTATTTCAAAGCTGCCCGGGTCGAAGAAGACGTCCTTTAATTCGGGGATGTACGGATTGGGCAGAGCGGAGTCGGATGACGAGGCCGCGCCTGACAGTCCGGAGCCGGGCTCTTGCCCGTTTGAAACCGCGTGTACGTAGGTCGACGAGATCCCCATGACAATAAATACGCCGAGAACTGCAGCTAATAAATACCTATACCAAGAGTTAGAATGTTTATTCATATCGATTACCTCCTGTAAATTGAGCTTGACTGCCTGGGGATAATAAGTGCAATCCCTGTGCCATAGCGGGGACGCTGAATAGTTCTATAATGCCGGGATATTACGGAGCATAGAGACAGATTCAGGCTATTAGAGATTTAGGGTTGTACAGATTCGTACAATCCGGGTTGTTCGGAAATATACCGGGTAATCGGCCGTATCAGGGGTTGATTTTATCGAGCTCCTGCTTTGCGAGAGCGGCTTCTCTCGAATCGGGGAACCTGTCTATGAGAGTCTTGAAAAAGAATTTCGCCCCGTCAGGCCTCCCGATTTTAACGAGAGAAAGGCCCTGCTTCAGATAAGCGTCCGCGACTTTCCCGTCGTTCGGATAAGTGTCGATAAATACCTGATAAGCCAGTATAGCGTTCAGATACTGCCCCTCGTTGTAAAGGGCGGTTGCGCGCTGGTAGAGGTCTCCCGTAGGGGGTGGTGGTATCTCCTCGAGAGGGGATTCGCCCTTGGGCGACGCCGGCAGGACCCGCTTCTTCTGGAGGTCGTCCATTTTCATATACATGTCAGAATAATTCTGCTCGAGGCTCCTGATTCTCGCTCCCTGAATTTCGAGTCTTCTCTGTATGTCGTTTAAATCACTTGACATGGCCGCGACTGTTTTTTCGAGGCTTTCCTGCCTCTCGTTGAGCTCCTGTATGGAACCGGGACCGGCGATGCAGCCGGCAAGCATGCACGAGAAAGCTAATATGGCGCAGATCGATATCTTCATATGCGACCCCGGGATTGTTCAATTGTCGTAGGGCATTAACTTGCTAAGTCTTTTTCACCCCGAGGAGAGAATTATCTGATAATAATTCAGTGTTGTCAAAGCGATCCTGATAATTGGCAAATACAGGTTTGTTTTCGCGGCTGGCCTGTCCTGAACTTGATTCAGGAAAGCCGCTCCTACAATCACGCAAGATTCACGATACAGGATGAGATTGCCGGGAAGTGGTTCAGGATTTGGCTCAACATGACAAGAAAATTAGAGAATTCCATCCGCGAATTATTTAACATCTACAGGGGGGAGGGGGAGATGAATAAAAAAAGCGGCAGGGACGGGGCAAACGTCCCTGCCGGCATATTAACTTGAATAGCAGGCTAGCGCATAGCCGCTAAAGAAGTTAGGGTGTGTGAGAGTCTTTCGGTTCAGGCGCTCTTCTCGACCTTTTCCAGAGAAATGACCGTGCCGTTTTCGATTTCGAGCTTGACGAAATCGCCTACCGTCACTCCTTCGAGCATAGTGTCGTCCTCGAATTTAGTGAAGGAATGTGTCATTCCCTGCTCGTCTTTAAGTGACAACTTGTCATTATCGGGGCTGATTTCCGTGATCTCGCCCTTGAGCTCCTGCTCACGGTTCATGGGCTGACTGTCCTCCGGCTTTTCGCTTTCCGTCATATCACCTGAGCCGGATTCGGCATCTTTCGCAGAAGTTTCTGCTGCGATATCCTGCTCCTGAGAGATTTCCTCATTATTCGCCTGGCCGGCCGCGCCGTCCTCAGCCGGAATCGTCAGCGTCTGCCCCTCGAAAATCCGGTCCGGGTTCTCGAGGTTGTTGGCCATCGCTATTTCCTGCCACCTGTCCTGAGACCCGAGCTGCTCTTCCGCTATCGTTGCGAGCGTGTCTCCGGCCTTAACCGTATACTGTCCGCCTACCGCACTGTGCTGATCCTGGGCCGGATCGAGCTGGTAATTCTCCGACGGCTGGCTGCCGTCTTCGGGATTTCCATATTGATCGGCCGCATAAACCCCGCTCGCTCCGCCGAGAGCAAGCCCCGTAGCTAAAATCGATGCTAGTAATAAACGATTCATATCTAATACCTCCCTGGTATAGGATTTTATGCATGCATATTCTATGCATACTCAAGGCAATAACGGCAAAAGCCGTGCCAGGTCTGCGCTCGCGTCGCATATTTTTAATGATTCCTTTTGGTTGCATTTAGAATTCGTCCGGCGGGGGGAACGAAGAATGACCGGTCAGTCGCATATGGAACAGAACAAGCTGTTTAGAATCTTACAATGCGGATTCTTTGCTGATATCGAGAGATTATTAATTTTCGGGTTTGAAAAACATTTAATTCTTCCGGGTAAAAGCTGGTAGAATTATCTTTTACCTCCGCAGAGGGTCGGGAGAGACTAAAATTGAAACTCAGTAAACAGATAAGGCTCGGGTTCGGCCTCATGCTGATTCTCATGGTTATCATCGGGGGTCTTTTTGTATACAACGTCTACAGGCTGAACGACGCGGCTTCCAATATCGAGGGAAGGTATTCTACCCTGTATAAGCTGTTCTCGAACCCTGACAACACGATCGAGCCCGACCCCGGTATCGGCAAGGAGATCGTCGACCGCGCCGTGGCGCTCGTCGACGAGCAGCTGAAATATAATTACACCTACGTATTGATCGCTGTCGGATTATCTTTGCTATTCGCGGGAATGATTACTGTCCTCTTCCCGTCAAAGATCACGAGACCGATTGAGCGGCTGATAAACGCCACAAAAACCGTAAAGAAGGGGGATTACTCCTACAGGATCAAGAGCGTGGGGGAAGCCGACGAGATTTCCGCGCTGGCCGGCTCGTTCAACGAAATGCTTCAGAACATAGAGGACACCCACAGGAGCAACCTGGAGCTGCTCGAGCAGACAAAGAGGTTCAACGAGACCCTCAGGGAGAGGGTGGACGAGGCGACAAGCGAGATCAGGGAACAGCAGAACGAGCTTATCAAGGCGGAGAGGCTTGCGACGATCGGAGAGTTCGCGGCTCGCATAGCGCATGAGATAAAAAACCCGCTTTCGGGGATCACCGTTGCGCTTGAAATAATGAAAAGCAAATCGGATGACAATGACCAGCAGCAGTCCATTTCGGAGGTCCTGAAAGAGGTAAGGAGGCTCGATCGAATCCTGAAGGATCTGCTTCAGCTTTCGGTCCCGAAGGAAATGGATTTCAGAAAAGCCGATCCAAACGATATAGTGGAAAGGTCTATCCTTGTGGTGTCTCCGATCGCGGAAGAAAAGGGAGTGACCATAGAAACGGACCTCGGGTGCTCTGAAGAATTCAATCTCGATTATGAGAAGTGCCAGCAGGTCGTCATCAACCTCCTGATAAACGGAATAGACGCACTCGGGACGGGAGGAGGAAAGGTGACGGTCGGGACCGAAAGCGTCGACGGGGAGCTCCATATAAGAGTCACGGATACCGGCCACGGCATTCCGCCGCAGGATATAGATAAGGTCTTCGAGCCCTTTTATACGAGCAAAAAACAAGGTACCGGCCTCGGGCTCGCGATATCAAAAAGAATCGCGGAAGCACACGACGGGAGGATCACTGTTTCAAGCGAATTGGGGAAGGGTTCTACTTTTACGCTGGTTTTACCCGGGAGCTCAATGGAGAAAGCCAGAATATCGGTCTAGTGTCGAGGCGCTCCTGTCGAGAACCCGAGTCCGCTGGTGTATTCTATGTCAAGGAGTAAAGATTGAGCCAGACCGTATTGATAATCGACGACGAGGATTTCCTCTGTAAAAAATTGAGCGAGAGCCTCTCAGACGAGGGATTTCTCGTCAGCGCCGCCAACGACGGAGAGTCAGGGCTTCTTCTTGCCAGGAGAGACAACCCTGACCTGATCCTGCTCGACCTGAGACTCCCGGACATGGACGGGATCGAGGCCCTGGGCCAGATAAATAATATGGACCCCAGGCCCGTGACAATTCTCATGAGCGGGCACGGCAACGTGGACATGGCGGTCTCGGCCATTAAAAAGGGCGCGTATGATTTTATAGAGAAACCCTTTTCCATAGACAAGCTTAAAATAATCGTGAAGAACGCTCTCGATAACGTCGGGCTCAAAAAAAACCTCGACACGAGGTTAAGGAGCGAGCAGAAGCAGTACGGGTTTCATGCATTAATAGGAAAGAGCGAGGCTATCAGGAAAATTATCGAGCTCTTCGAGAAGCTCGTTACGACCGACCCCAAGACGGTGCTGATAAGCGGCGAGAGCGGGACCGGCAAGGGGCTTGCGGCGAAGGTTCTCCACCACAACGGCGTGAGGGCTGAGAAGCCTATAATAGAGCTCAACTGCGCGGCGATTCCTGAAACACTCCTCGAAAGCGAGCTGTTCGGACACGAGGCGGGCTCGTTCACCGACGCTAAAAAGATGAAGACCGGAATATTGGAGGACGCTAACGGCGGGACTATTTTTCTCGACGAGATAGGGGATATGAGCCCCGCCCTCCAGGCGAAGCTCGTGAAGGCGGTCGAGGAGAGGACGTTCAGGAGGATCGGCGGCAAGAGGGACATAAAAGTAGACGTGAGGGTCGTCGCCGCAACGAACAAGGACTTGAAGGACCTGGTCGAAAAGAACCTTTTCAGGGAGGACCTCTACCACAGGCTCAACGTGATAAATTTCGAGATGCCGAGCCTGAGGGAGAGGAGGGAGGACATCCCCCTTCTCACGGAGCATTTTATAAGTTACTTCAACGTGGATTTCAACAAGAACATAAAGCACGTCCCCGAGGAAGTAGAAATGGCGTTTATGGGCTACCAGTGGCCGGGGAACGTCCGCGAGCTACGGAGCACCATAGAGAGGGCGGTATTGCTCAGCGAAGGCGACACGCTCAACCCTAAGTACGTGCAGATCGACGAGCAGAGCAAGGGAGTAAAAATTCATGGCGACGAGCACAAGATGTTCTTCGAGCTCGATATGGACAAGCTCACGCTGGATACGGTCGAGGAGATGGTCATCAGGAAAGCGCTCGAGCTCAGCAGCTGGAACCAGACCAAGGCCGCCGATATGCTAGGGGTTACGAGACAGGTGCTCAGGAACAGGATGATTAAGATGGACCTGCTCAATTGATGTAATCGCAGAGATAAAATTCTCGTAACAAACCAGCCGAAAGTTCCCTCGTATCTTGATTGTTGGTAAAGAGATCTCGGTTTTGAGCTTTTCGGGAAAAAATTGTAATATGTCGCTTTATACGTGCATCAGTTTCCGTCTGGGGCTCGACAAAGGAGAATGAAATGATGGAGATAATCTCGTGGATAATATTCGGACTCGTGGCGGGGGCAGTCGCAAAGATGCTGATGCCCGGAAAGGACCCCGGGGGCTTTATCGGCACTATAGCGATTGGCGTCGTCGGGGCGTTCGTTGGCGGGCTTATTGCCAGTATGCCGATGTTCGGAGGGACTCAAGTACAGCCCGGCTTCAACCTCAAGAGCTTTTTATTCGCGGTCGCGGGCTCTATCATTCTGCTGGCAGTGTACAGGTTGGTGAAGGGGAAGGCTTGACCTAAGAACCTTACATCCTTCGACTGCACACTACGTGTGCGCTCAGGATAAACGGTTTTTAGGAAAGGAAAATCCTCCCTAACCTATTTTGGCTTAGGCAACGACGACGCGGAAGATAATTTACTCATACGCCTTTGTTGGTATGGCGTCTGGTTCTTGCACACATTCAGAACCGTTCTTTTTCTAAGGGCTGGCCTGTCCTGAACCATGTCCTGAATTTATTTCAGGATCTATTCAGGAAAGCCGCTCCTACAAGGTATGAGGATTAAAGAAGCGAACCCGAGGGTTTTGTTCTAGTGAACTTACCAAGAATCCGTTAGTTGTGCATACTTTGAATCTATGCCGAAGCTGAACAAGATCGTTGCATTCCTGGATGATTATCTCAAAACCGATGACATAGATGATTCCTCGTGGAACGGGCTCCAGTTCGAGGGAAAGGGGAATGTGAAGAAGGTCGCGTTTGCGGTGGATGCGGGAGTCGAGGCTTTCGAGAAAGCAGCCGGGGAGAAGACTGATTTGCTAGTAGTGCATCACGGACATTTCTGGGATTTCCGCAACCCTTCCATAACCGGCTGGGCGAAGGAAAGAATAAGGATACTGTTCGAGAACGATATTTCTCTCTACGTGAGCCACAATCCGCTCGACAGGCACAAAGAGATCGGTCATAACGCGGAGCTCCTAAAATTGCTGGGCGCCAAGATTACGGAAGAATTCTTTCACTACCACGGGAAAAACATCGGCTGGATAGGGGAGGTCAAGAAGGGGCTTCCGCTCAAAGATATCGAGGAGAAGCTCAACCGTGAGTTAAGCACGATATGCAGGGTGCTCCCGTTCGGCCCGGATAGAGTCAGGTCGATAGCAGTCTGCAGCGGCGGGGGGAGCTACAGCGGGTTTTACAATGCGCTCGATGCGGGTGTCGATCTATACATAACCGGGGACGCGGTCGAGATTTACCACACGGCGAAGGACGCGCGGGTCAACGTAATATTCGCCGGCCACCACGCGACCGAGACTCTGGGGTTAAAAGCGTTGTCCCGGATATTGAAGAAAAAATTCGGGATAGAGACGGTTTTCATAGACCTGCCGACAGGTTTATAGGGAATTCCCCGAACGGGGTTCCCGTCCATTCCCCACGCCAGCCCTTCAATTGACAAAACATGCTCTAAGTCTTAGACTAATTTGAATTTGAGGAGGCGTAAGAGATGGGCAGCGACAATATGGTGAAGATATTCGACACGACTTTAAGGGATGGAGAACAGGCCCCGGGCTGCGGCATGACCGCGGAAGAGAAGCTCAGGGTGGCTCACCAGCTCGAAAAGCTCGGCGTCGATGTCATCGAAGCCGGCTTCCCGATTTCTTCAGAAGGCGATTTTCAGTCGGTGAAGGTCATTGCGGAGAAGATACGGGGCTGCGAGATCGCGGGCCTATGCAGGGCCAATTTCAACGATATAGACAGGGGCTGGGAAGCGGTCAAGAACGCCGAGTACCCGAGAATACACACATTCATCGCCACCTCCGACATCCATCTGAAACACAAGCTCAGAAAATCGAGGGACGAGGTGCTCGAGATCATCAGCACCGCCGTCAAGCACGCGAGGCACTACACGGAGAACGTCGAGTTCTCGTGCGAGGACGCGACGAGGACGGATTTGGATTACCTATGCCGCGCGGTAGACGTCGCGGTGAGATCAGGCGCAAAGATAATAAACATCCCTGACACGGTCGGATACACCGTCCCGGAGGAGTTCGCGTTCTTCATCAGGACTCTTAAGGAAAAGGTCCCCGGCCTCGACGACATCATACTGAGTGTACACTGCCATAACGACCTCGGGCTTGCGGTCGCGAACTCAATCGCCGCGATAAGGGAAGGCGCGAGGCAGGTCGAATGCACGATCAACGGCCTCGGGGAGAGGGCTGGGAACGCCTCGCTCGAAGAAATAGTGATGGGACTAAAGGTCAGGAACGACCGCAATCCATACCTGACCAGAATAAACACCGACCAGCTCTATCCGACGAGCAGGCTCGTCTCGCAGGTTACGGGTGTAAACGTCCAGCCGAATAAAGCTATCGTCGGCGCGAACGCGTTCGCCCACGAAGCGGGCATACACCAGGACGGCGTGCTCAAGGAAAGGATCACCTATGAGATCATGGACCCCGAAGAGGTAGGGATTCCCTCGAACAAGCTCATCCTCGGAAAGCACTCGGGACGGCACGCTTTTAAGGACCGCCTCGAGGACTACGGGTATTTCCTCGACGATAAGGCGTTCGAGAGCGCGTTCAAGAAGTTCAAGGACCTGGCGGACAAGAAAAAATACGTCTTCGACGAAGACATCGAAGCTATTATAAGCGAAGAGTTCGTCCGCTCGTCCGATTTTTACAAGCTCATTACCGCCAACTACTCGGGCGGCTCCGACATGCAGCCCGTGGCCACGGTGAAGCTCCTCATCGACGGCAAGGAAGTTACCGTTTCCGAGAGCGGGGACGGCCCGGTGGACGCGGCGTATCAGGCCGTGTCGAAAGCGACGGGACTCAGCCCTACGCTTGAAAGCTACGTCGTCACAGCTATTACCGAAGGCATAGACGCACAGGGGGAGGTTACCGTGAGGGTCGAGGACGAAGGCGTCATAACCCAGGGTCAGGGATCCAATACGGACATAGTGGTTGCGAGTGTAAAAGCGTACGTGAACGCGCTCAACAAGCTACGCTGGCGTAAAGAGCACCCGAAGAGGGTCACGTCGCAGGGGATGTAATAGTCCTCTATCCTTCATAATCCGCATTCCCGCAACTAATCAGACAGACTTGCTATATACTTACCAATAGTCATGGCGTTCCCCACAAAGACTATCGAGAATTACGTAAAAGCGGGCTACCCGATCATCTATCTCGTCTCGTGGGAGGAGGAGAGGGTCGAGAATACGCTCAAATCCATAGGGAAAAACGTATACGGCGAGTCCGGCAAGTTCTCCGTATGGGCGTGTAACGACGGATTCAGGGAGGGAGCCGAGAACCTGGTAAATGCGCTCGACAGGGTGATGGTCGAGCAGGTAAAGGGGTTTTACGTTTTTAAGGACGTGAATTATTTTCTCGACGAACCCAGGCTGATAAGGAAGCTGAAAGACGCGTACCAGAAGCTCAGAAAGTCGTCCAACACGATATTCATACTTTCAAACACCCTTTCAGTTCCGATTGAGCTCGAGAAGGAAGTCGCCGTCGTCGATATCGACCTCCCCGACAGGGCTGAGACCGGCAAGATCTTCGACTTCGTTATTAAAAACTATACGCCCGAGAGCGTGCAGAGTACGATGAAGCCATATTTCAGGGAGGCGGCCATAAACGCGCTCCAGGGTCTCGGCGCGCTGGAGATGGAGCTCGCGCTCAGGAGGACGCTCGTCGGAAGGGAAGAGCTCGGGGAAGACGCGGTCGACGCGCTGCTCGAAGAAAAGGCGCAGCTCGTGAGGAAATCGGGGACGCTCGATTTCGTGAGGAGCAGGGTCGATATAGAGAAGGTCGGGGGGCTCGAGAATATAAAAGAGTGGCTCAACGTAAGGAGGCTCGCCTTTTCGAGCGAGGCCAGGGAGTTCGGGCTGGATACGCCAAAGGGCATACTTCTCATGGGGATAAGCGGGTGCGGGAAGAGCCTCTGCGCTAAGGCGATAGCGACCGCGTGGAACCTGCCGCTCTTGAGATTAGATTTGAATCAGGTCTACAGCGAATCTTTCGGGAGCCCCGAGGAAGCGTTCAGGAAGGCGATAAAGACGGTAGAGGCGAGCGCCCCGTGCGTGCTGTGGATAGACGAGATCGAGGCGGGAATCACGAGGAGCGGGGAGAAGTCCGGGGACAGCCCTACGGCGAGGATATTCGGGTACTTCCTCACATGGATGCAGGAAAAGGCGTATCCAGTCTTCGTCACCGCTACGGCTAACCAGATAGACCTGCTCCCGCCCGAGATACTGCGGAAGGGCAGGTTCGACGAGATATTCTTCATCACGTTGCCTAACCTGAAAGAAAGGAAGGAGATTTTCAGGATACACCTTCAGAACAGAGGTAAGAACCCCGAAGGGTTCGACCTCGATTCCCTCGCCAAGAACACGGAGGGCTTAAGCGGGGCCGAGATAGAGCAGGCCGTCATTTCGGCGCTCTTCGAGTCCTATTCAAAGGGGAAGGAGCTCGACGACAGGGAGCTCATAATCGCCGCTTCCTCGATTGTGCCTCTCTCGACCACGATGAGGGAGGAGATATCGAAGCTCGAGCGCTGGGCTTCTAACAGGGCGGTCAAGGCTTCGAGGTAATAGGCCGCCAGTCAATTGAAGCCCGCCGTGAAATGTGTTATATAATTTGCCTGCCGTTATGATTCAGGATACAAGATGCAAGATTCATGCTGCATGATAAAAAAATGTCACATCATGTATCCTGTATCGTGCATCTTGCATCGTGAAACCGTGGGGATGTAGCTCAGCTTGGGAGAGCGCCGCGTTCGCAACGCGGAGGTCGGGGGTTCGATTCCCCTCATCTCCACCAATGGTTTCAGGGGGTTGCGTCACCTTCCCTTGATTGTAAATCTCTCCTGTCACCGGATTTGTCACCAATTGAGTCAGAAAAACAGGCAGAGAGTCCTTCTAAAGCCATCTTTAGGGACTCGTTAGGGTGAGCGTATCTCATGGTCATATCCAAGGTCGAATGTCCGAGTATCTCCTTTACCGCCACTATAGAATGCCCTAGCTCAACCATTCTTGTTGCCGCGGTATGTCTCAGGTCGTGAAACCTCAGTCCTTTTATACCTGCTTTTTCTAATGCGAGAGTGTAGGCTCTTTTTAAAGAGTCATGTCTCTTATAGGGTGTTCCTTTGGAGCTAAGAAATACGTTCGATTCCCCTCATCTCCACCAGTGATCTCAGGGGGTTGCGGATTCTTCTAACATAGGTTTTTGCCGATCCGGGCGATCTTCAATTTTACTACCTCTCTTGTATCGATAGCCCGAGAAAAAACAGCTTAGTTTTTCCAGTCTCGTATTGTAAGATTGATTTGACGGGTGGCAAGGGCGTGGCCGCTCAACAGAGCTGATAACGTCCATCCGAACGTAAATTAAATAAAGGAGGTTAGATCATGCGAGACAAAATCGTTGTTCTTGTTATGGTCTTCTTAATCGCCGCGACCCCTTTCTCCTTTGCAAAGCAGAACCAGGTTTGTGATTCATCATGCGAGAACGACGTTACGATTGTCTACCAGTTTGATCCGCGAACGGAAAGCTGCGTCAAGCACTTCGCGTATCCGTGCGAGCCATACGCCTGTGATGCTGAAGGACTCACCTGCAAAACGTCATGCGTCAGCGATGCGGACTGTTCTCAGGCTGGGAAGTGCGATACGGCAACCGGCAAGTGCGGCACCATATCGTCTTTCTGCAAGGACGCTCTCACCGTAAAGCTGACCAACGGAATAGAGCAGGAATGTACCCCGTATGCGTGTGTCGGAGGAGCATGTCAGCAGCAGTGTGTTACTGACGGCGACTGTGCGGAGGGATATGCGTGTGCGGACGGTCACAAGTGCGAACTACTGCCAGCTGAGTAAGCGGCCATTTAGTTAGTCCGGGCCGCTTTGCGTGTTTCAGATTTGATGAATCCCTGCTCATTGCGAGGCTGTGTCCGCAACGCGGACGCCAGGTTCGATTCCCCTCATCTCCACCAGTGATTACAGGTGGTTGTGATACGATTGAGTTAGTTCCAGTTAGATATGTGATCTGTGTACATGATATCATCAGCCCTTCTATCCAGGCTTATTTAAGCGCTCAGCACCCCGTCAAAATAATCCGCTCGCTGCCAGGAAAGGAATAACGAGATAAATAAATGAATCTCTTACAATGTAATAAGCAATCACTACGAGAATAAATTTCAGTCCCCGGGTTCGTAACAGTTCTTTAAAACCTCTGTTCTTGATGATAAAGACGCTATCGATGATATAGTACTTGTACATACTAAAGAGATAATTCTCTTTTAATATCGTTAGAATCTTGCTCATAATAACCTCCCATGCTTTGTGATAGCGGGATCGGATTCGGAAAACCAGCCATGCCGGCCCCAGTCCCATATCACGAGTTCAAGCTACGGTATCAACCGTCTTCTCTTCTGTATGATGTTTCATCTTCCTGGTAAACGGTATAAACATCGGAACAGACTCCCGATATTGTTCGTACGCCCTACCGTGCTCTGATATCAAATCTCTTTCTTCGTATCTGATGGCAACGAGTATGTAAGCGGTCGTAGCGATAGCGAAGAAAAGATGGGCTGCGGTCATAGTCGGAGTCGCCCAGAAAGCAAACAACCATCCGACATATAGCGGGTGTCTTATGTATTTATACGGTCCGGGCGTTCCGAATTTAAGCTGAGTATACGTTTCACCCATCAAATAGAGCCATACCTGGCGCAGTCCGAATAGATCAAAATGGTTTATCAGAAAACTCGTCACTAAAACAGTCACCCACCCGAATGCAAAAAGTGAGTACAGAATTATTCTTAAAGTTTCATTTTCTGCGTTCCATATGGTTCCCCCCATAGGTTGCCACTGCCAGAATAACAATATAAGCGCGAGGTTCGAGAATAATACGTAGGTGCTGCGCTCGGCTGCTTTGGGAATGAGTTTGGTCAAAATACGTTTAAATCCCGGTCTGGCCATTATACTGTGTTGCAGGGCAAAGATTCCCAGTAACACCGTATTCAGTAATAGAGCTTGAGATAGAGGAGCTTCCGGGGTTGAGTCAATGGATTTAGGCACCAGAAAATTACCTACAAAACCTATGGCGTATAAATATGTTGCAACAAATAAAAAATAAGAAACCACTCCATATCCGAAAACTATTATTCTTTTAGAAATATCGTCTTTCATTTTTTCTCCCTCCTGATTTCATAAATTCTAAATAGAGCGGGAGTCTCGTTCGAACCAGACTCCCAGCCCGTTTAAACCTTTGTTATATCCTGACGCCGAACACGAGAAGAGTATTCTCATCGCTCGTCTCCTCAACCGTGGTCAACGTATCGTCGCCGTGCGTCTTGACCGGGCTGAGGTAGAAGCTCATCGGGCTCGTCTCTACTTCCCCGCCTATCGTCTCGCTCTTCAGCTCACAGACCGCAGGGCCGTTTGTGTAAAGGACCATGTAGTCGGAAGCGAACGATAGGGCGGAAAAACCGAGCGATAACCCTAATACCGTGACTGCGATTAACTTCTTCATTGCACTTACCTCCGTTTGATTTATTTGCTGAGATAATGGTGCAACGGATGTGCCAAAGATAAATGAGAAACATATATCAACGATTACAGCGAGTTATGAAGTTATAGAGGGTAACGAATTATTATTGAATTTTCGCTCATAGCGATTTCTCGCTACAATGTGCTAATATCTGTGATAACTAGGCTCGCTGTAATGAGAGCTCCGGGAAGGGGGTGGCAGAAATGAGGGGCATGTACCTAGCATGTGCGGCGGCTGTTTTTATTATGCTTGTCGTACCGTTTTCCCGCGCCGGGTCGAACCTGAACTCGTCGAAGAGCAACCTCTATAAGCTCGTATATTCGACGGATGCAGTGAGCTCATCTCAGGCGGCGGCTATACTCGCGGACCTCGATGCCGCAACGCAGAGCCAGGGACGGGTAAATCTCGATGCCGCGGTGGGTCAGGCTTTGAACAAGCAGGGCCTCGACACGAAAATCAAAAAGACGATCATCAGGCCTGCGGCGGCAGGTCAGCTTACGACAATCATCATACTCTCGAACCCTGCTGACGAGGCTCAGGCGATAGCCGTGGCCGACGAGGGCGTGCCAGCGGATAAGCCGAAAGGGAAGAAGACGAACTGAAGGACAGCTTTTTGCCGACTTCGGCGGTTCGATCCCATCTATCTCCGTGAGCGATCTTAACAACTCACACAGCGCCCTGGCGGGCGGAATAAAATCGTATAATTAAAGTCAATGTATCACGCGGGGTGAATCCGGCAATGTATGCGAAGAATATACCTTTCGCCAGTCACGAGGTGAGGTGGTTTTTCGACGGGGCTGTCGATAAAAATCCCGCCCTGGGGAGCTGGTTTGAAACCAGCTCGCCTATTCCAAAGCAGGGCGGCTTCGGCCCGCCTGTGTGGATGGGAAGACTCGGCGGCGAGCCTGACGTGTATCTGCTCGTACCGGGGGCGGACGACATGGGCATCAAGTGGCGGGAAGGGAACTTTCAGGTCAAGGGACGCACGGCTTCACTCGGGGTGCACTCGTTTTGCGGGCGGTTTCAAGGGTCTGTCGAGCGCTGGGTGAGGTGGTCCTACGCGGGCATGCCGGAGGCGTACCGGAATTTGTTTCTCGACGGGAACGAAAAGGGTTTAATCACAGTAAGCGTCCGGAAGACACGGGCACTCCGCAAGATAAAGATAGACACATACGACGGGAGCGCATTGGAAGTCGATCCGAAGGAGTTCATCGACCGCGGGATTAATTTCGAGCTCACTGATATAGAAGTCGGCGGGAAGCCTTATTGCACGGTTGCGTTCGAAGCGTATCCCGACGATTCGGCGATGCACGCCGCGTTTACGCGGGTGGTTGAAGCGTTTCTCGGCGGGCTTAAGGGGGTTGAATTGGGCGCGGGGAACTCGATGTCGTATCCGGAGTGGCTTTTGAACATAGTTTCAGGAGCTGGTAATAGCGGATAAATGGGGTAATTGTGGATTGGTCGAGGAGGGAGCAGAAAAAGTATTATCAAGATTACTGATATAGCTTGATGGAAAATTTTCCTTCATACTGTCGGATGTTATAGAAGCACGGTCAGACTATCAAAAGTTAAAAGAATCTGATTACTATTATAATATTTATATGACTGGCCCGAAAATAAATTACATTGCAAAGGTGGGCGAAAACAAAGGGTGGCGTTTGTTAGGTGATGAACCACAAATGCAATGGAAAGCATTGGAGCGATATATTGCTGAAAACTGGGGAAAAGACAAAGCCGGCATGAAGGCAATTTTAGGTTGCCTAGTAAAGCTTGATGCTTGTTTGATGCAAATCAGTAGAATTAGGGAATTTTACGATAAATTTATACAGTCAGCTAGTGATAACGCCACAAAGAATAAAGGCAAAGAGTTTTTGTTTGTTTTAAATGGTCAAGAAGCAATTGCGGATTTTGAATCATTACTACTTCATGGGAGAGCAGCGTTAGATAGATTGACATGGTTGGTTTCGGAGAAATATAATAGCAAAACGCAGAGTTATAGGAGTCTTGAAAAGATTCTGAATAATTTTGCACACAAGGATCAAAAAGCAAAAAACATACTTGAGTTTGTAAATATATCGAATAGCTGGGTGCTTGGATTACTTGCTACAGTTGGCAATGATGAATCATTCAGGGATTTTGTCGCTCACAAAATTGCTAGCATAGAGAAGCGAGTAACTTGTTTTCAGATACATGTTATGACTGATGGTAAATGCATTTTACTAGATTGTGTTTTAGATAGGTTTCCCGTTTTCAAAAGTAGTACTGAAGCAGTTAAATTCCTGTCATATCTAGTCTTGAACTCATTGGCTACAATTGTGGAACAGAAAGTATATAGTATAGATAAGTACGATTCGCTGTGGGAGAATAAAGCAGTTGTTTTCGCAGATTTTGTACTTGACGAGCCGGAAAATTCACCACTAGGTAAAAATCATTTAAGGGTCGTAAGTGATATGAATCCTGATAATTTCGTTCTACGTACTAGAAACGTGAGACCGGATATATTTAATCATAGCATTAAGTTACTGTAATGAATAATTTTAGAATCTACCGTATCCTTCCAGAATTTCTTAATCCAATTCTAATATTGTCTATAGCTATGTTTGTAATGTTATTAGGTCTAATAAATCTCGGTTTCACGCGATTTGGGCTTTCTTCTGCCTCTTTTCCATTTCGGACTTGAGGTAGGCGTTCTGGTCGTGGTAGATAGCGCCCTCGGGCAGGTATTCCCAGAGGGGGCCGAGGTCCTTCTTCATTATATCGATGTAGAACTGGGGTATCTCCCTCGTCTCGCCCTCGAAGAACGCCCTGAACTGAACATCATCGTCCAAAAATTTCCTTATCTTGCGATAGTACCGAAGACGCCCGAAGCCTTCCGTGGAGACGGCGCGCATCAGGTTCATCCACCGGGGAATGCGAGTCCTCGTTTTCCTGAAGCGGTTGTAGATAGAGCGCCACGAGTACGAGTATTCGGCAAGCCCGATTATATTGTCGTAGAATTCGGGCCATGAGTAGTTCCTGGGCTTCACGTTAGAGGCGTGGCTGTTGTTCATAAAATGGAACGGGAACGGGAGCACCCTGTCCTCGCTCTGGTATTCGAGGTTGAGCGGCGCAGCCCTGCCGAAAGCCGTGATAAGCGGATAGGCAGGGAAAGCGGCGGGAGCGAGATCGACGAACCTCTTCGTGAGCTCGAAAGACTCCGCCCCGTTATCGCTGTCGAGCCCGACGACGAAATTCGTCTGCACGTAGGGTATGTAACTCAGTATTTGATTTATATGCTCCGAGACGGCCTTTACCTTTTCCATCCCCTGCTTCGCCCCGGTCTTGGACTTATTCCCCATATCGAACCAGGATTCGATGCCCGGCAGTACGGCCTGGAAGCAGTTTTGTTTGAGGCGCTTCAGGTGGGGCTCGGAAAGGAGAGAGAGGCTGCTCTCGGCTATGAAGTCGATGCTCCCTACCGGTACGGCTTCTTCGATCGCGTTCATGTAATCGTCGAAACGTACGCCGAAGTTGGGGTCGTACCAGCTCACAAGCGGCCGTTTTATCTTCGTCCGGACGAATCTTAAATCTTCCTTGAGCATATCGAAGTCGAGCGGCTGATAAGGCTCGCTCGCGTCGATGCAGAAGCTGCATGTATAAGGGCAGCCGAGGCTCCCGATCATCGGGACTACCTTAAAGAGGAAAGTCGTCTTCTCCAGCGCCTTCGAGATGTACTTCCAGCGCTCCCTCACTCCGGGGAGGTGTTTCGGTGAGCTCTTCGCCGACAAGCTCACACCTTCGGGCCTGTAGGGCCTGCAGTCCTCGAGCACGTCCCGGCATAGCTCCTCGTCGGTGATCCCCATTACGTAGTCGAAATACTTGACCGCGTCTTCGGGGTAACAGCGTGCGTGAGGACCTCCAAGAGCGGTGACTACGCCCTCCCGCCTGTATTTCGCACTAAGCGCATAAGCCTGAATTGCGGATTGAGTAAAGGCGCTTATGAAGACCATGTCCACGTCTTTCGGCGCGTCCTTAGCCAGGTCTTCGAGCCCCGTAAAAATGAAATATTGAACCTCGTGTCCCGCGTCCTCGCACCATTTGGCTATGACCTGGGGCATGATGCCCATGAAGTTTGCGTGCATAACGCGCGCCCAGATAGAATGGTTAGGGGACTTTGTGATGAAGTCGATTACGCCGATTTTGAGTTTCTGCATCAAGCTCCCGATTAAATCTCACGACACTAGTAGGGTCCGTTCTGGTTTAATCAGGAATGGAATAAATTCAGAAGGGTCTACTTACCATTTTCTGTAAGAGAACATTAAAGAGCCCAGGAAGATCATCTACGCTCTTTCAGAACATTTACAGAATACACGAAGGGTGGGGAGAAAGCAATCGTGATTAGAAATTCCCCTTAGGGGAGAGGGGAGTCGAGAAGACGAAGGACAGGGTATGTATATATTCAGACGACAGGCGGGCGGGAGCTGTAAGTTATTGCGGCATATGGGCTATCCGACTGTAGGGGAGTAGGCCGGCGATGAAAAAAGGTTGAGAGTAACCCAAAGAATCCAATTGTAATAGTAATAAAATTATTTTAATATCGACAGGGGGGATATTCTGCGATGACAAAATAAACTATGCGTCATGTGATTATTAGTGAGGCATGAAGCAAAAGGAGGCGGGCATCATGGGTATTTCAATATGTAATAAGCAGAATATTTCGGGGCGCTTGGGCAGTGACTTAATCGGAATTGCAGCAGTACTCCTCTTGTCGTTTTTTTCTCTCGATGTCCTTAGTAATTTTTCCTCGGCTCAGGAGGACTGCACGATTATGCAGGTTACCGATACAGTAGGCGGAGAGTCCGATGTTTGGTTTTTGAACTCGGGCGGGACATTGGGGGGTTTTGATTCCAATGCGGATGTAAACGGAGGTAATCCCGACGGCAGCTTCGAAGCGTATCTGATCAACACGGATACGTTTGTCATAACACAGCTGACCGACAACGCGGGATTGGACAGCTTTCCCTTCGATATATCCGCGGGGGACAACATCGTCGCTCTGTCTTCTGAAGGGGATCCGACGGGGGATAATCCTGACGGCAACAGGGAGATATTCCTGTTCGACAGGGGGACGGAGATATTCACTCAGATAACGGATACAACGGGTGAAGATAATATCGTTCCAGCGCTGAACAGCGACGGCACACTGATTGCCTTTGACTCTTCCGCGGATGTAACTGGCGGGAACCCTGACGGGAACAGGGAGATATTCCTCTACGATGCCGATACGGATACATTCACTCAGATAACCGATACCGTGTCCGGAGACAGCCTCGTTCCCGACATAACGCCCGACGGGACCACCATCGGCTTTCATTCTTCCGCAGACCTGACCGGCTCAAACCCTGACGCGAGCCTGGAGGTATTTCTATTTGACGTGGTCTCGATGACGTTTACACAGATAACGGACGGTGACGGCATAAATAGCGCGACGGCCGCGCTAAGCTCCGACGGCGGGGTTATCGGGCTCAACAGCGATACTAATCCGACAGGCGGGAACCCCGATAACAACCGTGAGATATTCCTGTTCGATACCGTTGCTATGTCATTCACGCAGGTGACGGATTCAGCTGATACGGATAATGGCGGACCTTCTATAAGCGCGGACGGCACACGTCTCGTATTTACTTCACGCGCCAATCTGACCGGAGATAATCCCGACGGGAATAGAGAGGTGTTCCTTTTTGACGCAAATACGGGAATTACCACTCAGATAACCGATAGCGTGGGCGGCAGCTTCTCGGACGCCGTAATAAGCGGCGACGGCACGAGGATACTGTTCACTTCGGGTTCGGATATTACGGGGGAGAACCCGGACGGGAACATAGAGGTCTATTTCGCCGACTGCCGCGTGATAGTAAGCGACGGCGACACAAGCGGCGGGTGCGCGATTGCCGGGGAGGTTTCGCCGGGTCAGGCGGGGGTAAATGCAGCCATAATGCTGCTCATTCTTTTCGCTGGGGTTTCAGGGGTGCTGAGGAAGAGAAAACGGGTTTAGCCTAGCCTTATGCGTTGGAATTTGCTGAGAAAATTCCCCGCGGCGGATGAGCCCGCCGCGGGGAGTGTGGAACAAGTTCTAATTCTTCGCTTCCGGCGTGAATTCGCTTACTACGACATACTGCGGGTATACGAAGCTTCCCTGAGTCCATATCGCCCAGTCGGGCGCCTCTGCTAGGGGCTTTATCTTGTTGAGCGGGTGGTCTTCCGGGGCCTTGAACGTTATCTTCGGATTCTTCATCTCGACCGTGCCGCCGACCCAGGGTATCGGGTACTTCACTACCTGGCTCGTCGTTTTGCCGTCTTTCTCTTCCGTCATTAATCCGAAGTAATTGAGGTGTCCTCCGCCGAAATTCCCGAGCTCGCTCCCTACGTCGGCAGTCGCCTCGATGAGGGGCTTTCCGTCAGCCGATGTGAGCACGGCAGTGAGCTTGCCGTCCTTTACCGTGGTGGTCGTCATGCCTTCCTGCGCGGGGATGCCTATCTTCTTCGTGTATTCGCGCATGGCGGGCGAGCTGTTGAAGTAATAGACGAAGTACCTCCCCGGGATCGTCGTATCTGACCCCATGACGTACGAGTCCTGGCCGTTCAGCTCGACGGTGAGATAGGTGAGCGTGTAGGCCCCGAAGCCCGAGGTCTGTGTCGCGTTCGGAACAGTGTACATGTTGATGACTATATGCCCCGCCGGGTTGGGCTCTAGTCCCGGCGGCAGGAGGGCTTTAAGCGTCTCGGGGTCGGTCTTGTAGGCCGCTATGAACATCCACGCGTCCGTCACAAGCTGGGGCGCGGGAAGGTCGGCGGCACGGGCGGCGTCCGCCTTCCAGACGCTCCCCACAGCGGACAGGGCGATCGATGCAAAAAGCAAAGCGGTACAGAATATCTTGGCTAATCTTCTCATAACATATCTCCTTTGATGATATGGGATAGATGCTGATACATTTTTAATACTAATATGAGAAGCCCGGCCGTTGCAAGAGGTTTTTAAACGCCCGGACGATAAGTCGAAGACAGAGTAATCCCAGTATTTGCGGGGGCTAAGCTTGAGAAACTAACGTTTGTACCAGGGATGGATAATTCGAAACAGGATTGACCACCCTCCAATCCTCCTTTATTCAATCGAAGAAAGGTCAATCTGCTACACAAGCTATTCTCATCGATTTTCACAATTATGTCAAGACTCTTTGTGCTTATGGAGGAAAGGCCGCCGGGAGCCGGGCCGGGCCGGGTCGTATTTTGAGGCTGGAAGCCGTATCACAGGGACGACTTTTCACACATATAAATGAATGCCGGCGGGATGTTACTCCACACGATCGGGCTCGTTTCGACTTTGTCGAATTTTGCATAGAGCTTCTTTTTGAACCTCCAGGCCGCTGGAGCCACGACCCCGAGCACGTATGCATATGTCAGAAATAAGCCACCCGGCTTTAACACGTCGTAGATGGAATCGAGTATGAGCTGCTGGGTCTCTCCGTTGAATGTAGACCACGGGAGGCTGCTGATAATCCGGTCGCAGCCGCTCTCTCCGTGCATCTCCAGGTGCTTCATGACGTATTCGGCCGAGGACTGGTAGACGACGGCGTCGGGGCACTTTCTTTTGGTAGCCTCGACGAATGCGGGGTTTATCTCGAGTGCGAAGAAAGTAGTGCTCTCGGCTTTTTTCCGCATTATTTTTTCAGTAACTACACCCGTCCCCGAGCCGAGCTCGATCACCGTGGAAACGTCCCCGAGTCCCGCCATGTCCGTCATCAGCTCGCAGAGCCTGTCGCTCGAAGGAAGGATGGCTCCGGTTCTTGCCGGATTTATTATGAACTGGGTGAAGAATTTAAGGTTGTACTCTAGCTCCGTATCGGCGCTGATGTCGTTTCTTCTCATCGCGTATTGCCCCGTACTGCTGCAGCGCCGTAATAAGAGTGGCTATTAGGGGCGTGCAACCGTTTGTTATAAGCCTTTCTTTATACATCGATTGGGGGGAAATGTCAATTTTTATGGCGTATTGGTGTTATCTCGCGAGAGCCCCGGCTCTTTTTGACAAATTATTGTTGTATAATTACAATCCCGAATGATCTTCTGAGAATTTAATCACCGTTAGTGATTTATCATCACCTGATTGAAACGGCGGACATCGGATGCAGGATGAAATAATTATAGACATAAAGGACGTTTATAAATCCTTCGGCCCCAAGGAAGTCCATATGGGCCTCACGCTGTCCATCAAAAAAGGGGAAAATATCACCGTGCTCGGCGGGAGCGGCTCGGGAAAGAGCGTGCTGCTCAAGGAAATCACGGGGCTTCTGAAACCCGACTCGGGGGACGTTATAGTGGAAGGAGAAAATATCGTACCGATGGAAGAGAATGATCTCGTCAACGTGAGGAAGAAGATGGGCATGCTTTTTCAGGGCGCCGCGCTCTTCGATTCGCTCACGGTCGAGGAGAACGTCGCATATCCGCTGAGAGAGAATACGAAGCTGCCGGAGAACGAAATCAGGGACATGGTCGCTAAAAACCTCGAGCTCGTTGGGCTTCCGGGGATAGAGGACAAGATGCCGTCCGACCTGAGCGGCGGTATGAAGAAGAGGGTCGGACTCGCGAGGGCGATGGCGATGAACCCGCGCATACTACTTTACGACGAGCCTACGACAGGGCTCGACCCGCCCAATATAAGCAGGATAAACCAGCTCATAAGGCACATGCAGGCCCAGTTCGGCATAACGGCCGTCATAATCACGCACGACGTGAAGAGCGCTTTCGAGATATCTGACAGGATCGCGTTCCTCCATCACGGGAAGATCATATTCACAGGGACCGTGAGCGATGCGGAAAAAACCGATATAGAGATCCTGAGCGACTTCATACACGGCAGGATGGGCGGGGCCGACGAGTGAATTATTTCACCGACACGGGCCTCCGCTAATAATCTCCCGGGGTGTCGAGTCCTTCGACTCCGGTGATCTTCCATCCGCCGATTCCCGATTTTTCGAGAGTGACCGTGACGTTGTCCGGGGACCCATCGCTTCCTATCAGTGTATGCGGCATTCCGGATTCGTGTCCCTTGACTAGGACATCAAGGTTTGCCGCGGCCTCCTTTTCGCCGGATTCGTTTTTGCCGAAGACGACGGAGAGCCCCGAGTACGAGACCTCGATCCTGTCGTACCGCTCAATGGCCTTCTTGATTATATTCTTCACGGCGGGGTAGCTCTCTCCGTATTCGCCTTTGTATTGAAGGGAGAAGTGTTCGGTTACGCCGTCCGTATCTTTATTGTCCGCCGCGACTATCATTTTATTGAATACCGCTTCTATATCCCCCGCATCGTTCCCGCGCGGGAAGAAAAAATATATAACAGCCAGGGCCGCTACGACCAGAATCAGCAGATATTTCGACACGGAGAAAGTTTACTTTAAGTCGACTTTCTTTTCACTGCCGTAAGATTCCGCGCTCAAATCCGTGCCGTCCGTTTCGACGGTTACCTCTCCGAGGACGGAAGTATCGAAGACTGCAACATGCCTTAGGGATTCTCTTAGCGGAACGTCGTCAGCCATGAGCGACGGATCATGCTCTCCCGTTACCAGAATGCGGGGCGATACCTCGTTCAGGAATGAAGAAAACGCTTCGTCTGTAATAACGGGAGAAATAAAGAGGACGTCGCTCCTCAGCCTCTCCCCGTAAGTGCCCGTGAGCGCCGAAAGAGCCTTGGCATCGCCGAGGGACTCGCCCGTGAGAAAAATCCGGTTCTCGAAAGCAAGCCTGAGCGCGAGCGGGCGGGGGAGAGAAGAGTCCCTGATTACGAAGTCGCCGCCGGGCTTAAATACTTCCAGTTTCGATCCATCGCCAAGTGGGATCTCGTCCATGCCGGCAAGGTCTTGCCAATTTATCCCCTTCTCCTTGATGATTCCCCAGAGCCCGCCGTCGAGCTTGTCGCCGTTCGTTATTACCTTACCTACCCTGAAATTCTCGAGCAGGTATTTCGCGCCGCTCATGTGGTCCTTATCTGTCGAAGTCAGAATCAGTATGTCGATACCGTTCACTCCGGAATGGAGCAGGAATCTGCCGGCCACGTTTCTTTCTATGTACCCCTTCCTGTCGAGGTTCGAATAGCCGCCGTCTATGAGGAGGTTTCTGCCGCCCGGGAGCTCGAAGAAGACAATGCTTTTATCCTCTCCGGCGTCGAGGAAGCTTGCCGTTAGTCCGCGGCCGCGATACCTCTCGATAACCGGGTACGCCGCGCTCAGTACGAATGCGAGCGCTATCGCGGGAAGGATGAATTTTATCCTCCCGTATCTTCCCGCGAGCAGTATGGCTATGCCGAGGGCAAAGAAGAGCAGAAGGCTGAGCGCGCCGAGAGGGGGTATCGTCAGGGACGAGTACGGTATATCGAGCAGCAGCCCGATGCCGAATACCATCATGTTGATGAAATGTATGTTGATGGATATGAGTGCCCACGCTATGCGTTCGGAAATCATAAATACAAGGAAAGAGAGTAGGCCCAGAGGCACTATCAGAAGCTCGACGAGCGGCACCAAGACGATGTTCGCCGGTACGGATACGAGGGGGAGTATGCCGAACGAGTTTATTATCAGCGGGAACGTCGCGAACGTGGCGGCGCACGTCGTCTTTACGAGAGTCGCCGCCTTATCCCTTAGCGTGCCGAACCTGAAGGGGAAGAACTTGTGCGCGAGCAGGATGCCGAGAACTGCCGCGAACGAGAGCTGGAACGAGAGCTCGAACAAAGACCACGGGTGCCAGAGGAGAATGACGAACCCTGCAACGCCCAGGGTATTCAGCTTGTTTTCGTCCCTCCCGGCCATTATCGCGAGGAAGAAAACGGATATCATGATAAAGGCCCTGACCGCGGGAGTGTTGAAGCCGGCGACGGCGGTATAGAAGAAGAGAGGCAGTATCGTTAATGCCGCCGCGATCTTCATCACCTTGAAGCGAAGCATCATGTACTCGGAGCGCTTGAGAAGCCATTTGATCAAGAGAAAGAAGACCACGGCCACAGCGCCTACGTGAAGACCCGACACGGATAGCACATGGGCCACTCCGGCTTTCGAGAACTCCACCCTCGCGCCGGGCGGGATGCCGCCGTCGTCTCCTATGGTGAGCGCGTTAAGTATCTCGTTCCCGGGCGGCGGGAAATTCGTCCTAACGAAGTTCCCGTACCGGAGCCTGAGCCTGTCGAGGGAATATATGACGGAGCTATACGATTTATCGCGCCCGAACGAGATGATGTACTCGCTTCCCTCGACGAACCCCGTCGCGTAGACGCCCTGTCTTTCATAGTACTTTCTGACGTCGAACGCACCTTCGTTTCTGAAATTGGTAACGGGCTTAAGCTTTACGCCTATAACGCGTATCCTGTCCCCGTACGAGATCCCGGGGGCGTCTTCAGCCGTCGAGATTATGACCTTTCCGTTCACCGGTTCTGGGACCCCGTCCGCTATCGCATATTCCGTATCTAAAAAGAGCCTGGATCCCGTTTCCTTTTTCTCGGGAGACTTGTAGACAGTACCTTCGAGGTCGATCTTCGTTCCCTCGAACGACGTAATGCCCGCGCCGGGGGAATATAAAGGGCCCACGCTGAAAAGAATGCCGATCGGGATGAATAAAAGGAACCTCAGGGCCGGTGCGAGGAGGGCGATTATGCCGAAAAGAGGGGTCGTTATTGCGATAACGAGCCAGGGGGTCCCTATATACTCGTTCAACAGAATGCCTGCGCAGAGTCCTGAGAGAGGGGGGATTATTTTATACCTTGCCGTGAAATCCCGTAAGATGGCTGCGATCCGCATTATCGTGTGTTCCGTAAGTATCCGACGTCCGGTCCGGGTTTGAGTATCAATTATATGACGAAGAGAGTGATATTCTCAATATCGAGAATCATCGTCGTACTACCCATAATCATTTATGATTGAAGCATCGGTTCGGTTTAGTAAGGGGATCCATCGAAAATTAGTTTTTATCGGAGTCTTTTCTTCATTTTGTAATCAATTCATCGACCCAACTGAGGCTTGGTTTGTTTATATCAATCCCTCCTTGACGTATCAATCAATGATGCTATAATAATCATAACAGAATCATCACTTGGCCGATTGTTTTTGTTTGGTGATTCAGTTATATTAAAAAAGCACACTCGAAGAGGTGTTATTATGATTGAGATTAGAGAAGCAATAGCTCAGAAAAAACGTGATATAGCCCGTCTTCGTTCAGCGGTAGCTGAACTTAAAGAAGCGGAAGAAGATCTAAAGGCTCTTGAACGGGCATATGAGTTAATGGGTGGTGCAAATGAAAAGTCACCACAGCCGAAACTATCGATTGAACCGACTGATAAGACACAAAATCTAACCATTTCTGAAGCAGTGGAGATGATTCTAAATAAACGGAAAACACCCTTACACATGGATGAAATCTTGAAAGAAATCAACGTAACCTACGGTAAAGATACAACAAAAGAAGCTTTGGCGGTCGCAATAGGCCGTAGTATGGCAAGACATAAGATCTTTATCAAAACAGATCCCGCAACGTATGGGTTAGTTACATGGTATCAGAAAGAAAATGATAAAAATAAAAAAGAATAGGCGTTTAATCGTGATCTTGTTCTTGAAAGGTGATAATTACGAAGAAAGCGGAGAAAGATACCCTAAATATCCTTCTCCGCTCAAACATGTTTTTGCTGCTGTCGTCTAGAGGGTCGAGGACACCCGACTTTGGATCGGGTAACGGGGGTTCAAATCCCCCCAGCAGCACTTATTATAAAATTATAACACGTATATATATCTTGTATAGGTATATACATTTAGCCTAAAGTAAATGAATGTCGGGCTGATTTTTCGTTGAAATCATGTAAATGAGGTGGATTTTATCAAAGCGATTGCATAAGCCGCTATGCCCTCTCCCCTGCCTGTAAACCCCATGCGGTCTGTGGTTGTGGCCTTTACCCCGATCCTGTTTCCGGGGAGCCCCATGATTTGAGAGAGCGAGTCTTTAATAGCCTGAACATGGGGGGCGATCCTGGGCTTTTCGCATACGATGACGCTGTCTACGTTCTCGACTTCGTATCCTTCGCGGTTCAACATCCGGAGAATCTCGCTCAGGAACGAGAGGCTCGACACGCCTTTATACCGGGGGTCGCTGTCGGGGAAGAGAGAGCCTATGTCTCCCTCTCCCAGCGCTCCCAGGAGCGCGTCGCATATAGCGTGAGTCAGCACGTCCGCGTCCGAATGTCCCGACAAGCCGAGGCCGAACGGTATTTCGAGGCCTCCGAGTACGAGCTTCCTGCCTTCCGAGAATTTATGGGCGTCGAACCCGAATCCTATTTTGTACATATATGCGGCCTGTAACGTGATCAATCGCGAGCGGGCATATTTTTTGGAATGGATGCCGTCGCTCTTATTATTGCCCACCCTGTCTCATTTTTAATATGAGCTCCCCCAGCATGAGGTCCTCAGGCGTCGTAATCTTGATATTGTAAGGCGAACCCTTCACTATCTTTACCTTAACGCCCGTCCTCTCGACGAGCTGGGATTCGTCCGTACCCGTAAACCCTTCATTGTACGCCTTCGAGAAGGCGTATTTCAATATATCGTATCTGAATGCCTGAGGTGTCTGCGCAAACCAGAGAGAGTCTCTCGGGACCGTGTCCTCCACGTGCATGTCTATGGACGTTCTCTTGATCGTATCGCTTGAGGGGAGCGCCGCCAAAGCTCCGCCGGAGATTAAGGCCTCCCTGATCACCTCTTCGAGTAGCTCGATTGTTACGAGCGGACGCGCGCCGTCGTGGACGACCACGACGCCGGGGTTTCCCGACAGGGCATTTAAGCCGTTTAAGACCGAGTCCTGTCTTTCGGGGCCGCCGGGTATTACCCGTGTGACTTTCGCTATGGAGAACCTGTCCACTATATCGGCTTTGACCGATCCCGCGCAATCGTAAGGGACGACTATTACGATCTCGCTTATAAGGTCCGACTTCGAGAACGTTTCCGCGGAATACGCGAGTACGGGCTTCCCAAGGAGAGGCATGAACTGCTTCTGCAAGCCGTCCCCGAACCTTTTTCCCTGACCGGCCGCCGCAATGACAGCCGAGGCGCGAATTCTATCCACGGTAGTCGGAAACCGCGTGCTTGCTGTCATCTTCCTTGACCCTCGAGAATATCATCCTGCCGGTCGGGGTCTGGAGCACGCTCGTAACGGATACCTCTATCTGGTCGCCGAGGTATCTCTTGGCCTCATCGACGACGACCATAGTGCCGTCGTCCAGATACCCTACGCCCTGGTTTTCCTCTTTCCCTTCCTTTACGACATGGATGCTCATCGTCTCTCCGGGAAGGACGACGGGCTTAAGCGCGTTCGAAAGCTGGTTCAGGTTCATTACCTTGACGTGCTGGAGAGCGGCTACTTTATTGAGGTTGAAGTCGTTCGTAATGATTATTCCCTTGAGCCTCCGCGCAAGTTCCACGAGCTTGAGGTCGGCCTCTTTTATGTTCGGGAAATCGTGGTTCGTGATCTTTACGGAAACGTTCGGAATGTCTTTCTGCATTCTCTTGAGGACGTCGAGGCCCCTTCTCCCGCGGACGCGCTTTATGGGCTCGGACGAATCCGCGATGTGCTGGAGCTCCTTGATAATGAATTTGGGGATTATCATAGGACCGCTTATAAAGCCCGCTTCTGCGACGTCGGCTATCCTGCCGTCGATGATCACGCTGGTGTCGAGAATCTTCGTTTCTGTCACCATTCTCGTATGGACCCGACCTCTACCGGCAGCCTGCTCGGTTTCCTTCCCCTTCCGGTATCCGATCGTTATTCCGACGTAGAATAGAAACAGGAAGAACGCCGCCGAGATCAAAGGAGAAATCGCGCCCGGAAGCGCGAACCCCGAAACGACCTCCTTTACGGCGAAAAAGGAAAGAGAAGCGGCTGCTATTCCGATAGCCGCTCCGAGAAAAGATTTAGGTGTGTAGCTCCTGATATTTCTTTCGAGATAGAGCGCAATGCCTGTGGATACGGCTCCCAGAAGGACGCCGGCCGCGGCTGCAATAACCAGGTCGTAATGCGTATAGGCAATAGAAAAACCTGTCAGAGCACCGAGTATAAAAAATAGAACCTTTGTTTTCATTTCTCCCTCACCACAATCCCTGCCCCTCTTGTATGGATTCGGTTATGACTAAGTATAAGTAATCGCTAAATTTTCACAAGTTTACGAAAGAGCGCTTCGATTAAACCATGAAAGTCCGTCTTGAATCCGGGCGCGGCTTCGATTACTGATTCCGGAATCCGCAAGGGGAGCGAGATTGTTATTTTTTAGTGTAAAGCTATCAAGACTTGCCGCTGTTCACGGCGTCTATGACTTTCACAATCTCGTCAACAACTCTCACATACTTGCTTCTTCCGGTTCCGGGGGGCTTTGCCCTGCCGTCTATGCCAACATCGGCTAAGATTTCCCCGGTAGTTTCATCGACCAAAGTTACCCTGACCTGAACGGACATTTTTCCCTTGTCGTCGTAACCCATGAAAATATACTCACAGTACTTACATCCCCTGGTATATCCGCTTACGATCCCGTCGACAAGCAGTATCTTCTGATCGCCGCTCGATTCGAAATCGCTCACGCGGCTTATGACCTTAAACTTGTCCTGAGTCCTAAGCTCCTCGGCCACCATATCCGCTATTACGGTGCCTGAGTCATAAGGCACCCATTCCAGATCCGTTTTCCTGAAGTCCGGGATCAGAACGACTTCGTAAGCAGAATAGGAGGCTTCGGGCGCTTTAAATACATTTACGTTGGTCGGGCCTTTGGCACACCCGAATAATAAGAGGAAATTTAGGATTACGCATATATATAAATATCTTGCTACCATTACGTTCCTCCGTTTTTCGTGGGTTATATTGTATACGATATTGCAATTTGTTAAAGTACCGTTTTTATTTGGATGACGAGCGTGAAAACCTGGATTCCCGCCGCCGTTCCAATCAAGAAATTAATGGAAGGCCGGGCATCGCTCAGCGCGCTTATATTTTCTACGCAGAAAACGAGACTATCCCGATGATTCCCTTTCGGGCGGTTCCCGGGGAGGGGAGCCGGGCTCCGCAGTGAGTCGGATGACGTCAATGAGCCTCTATAACTTTATCAGCTTTGCCGGGATATTCATACTCGTCGGGTTCGCGTGGCTTATTTCTTCCGACAGGAGGAACGTGAATTACCGGGTGGTGATATGGGGAATCTCGCTCCAGCTGCTGTTCGGTGCGTTTATATTCCTCCTGCCTGCGGGAGCGAGTGTATTCCTCTTCGTTAACGATATTGTGGTAATGGTCTTGGGCTCTGCCTCTGCGGGCGCGGAGTTCCTTTTCGGGAGGCTCGCTCTCCCACCGGGCGGCACGAACGCCGCGGGGGAGGGCTCGCTCGGGTTTTTTCTGGCTTTCCAGGCCCTTCCGACAATTATCTTTTTCTCGGCCCTCATGTCCATCCTCTATTACACGGGCGTGATGCCCAGGGTCGTAAAGGGATTCTCTTCGATGTTCTCGAGGCTGATGAGAGTATCAGGGGCGGAATCCGTGAGCACGGCGTCTAATATCTTTGTCGGGATCGAATCGCTCCTGACGATAAAGCCTTATCTCGACCGGATGACCCGCTCCGAGCTCTGCACGGTCCTGACGGCGGGCATGGCGACCGTTTCATCGAATGTTCTCGCGCTCTATATTTTCAGCTTAAGGAGCGAATTCCCTACGATCGCGGCGCACCTCGTTTCGGCGTCCATACTCTCGGCTCCAGCCTCTCTCGTCATGTCCAAGCTGATAATCCCGGAGGACTCGGTCCCGCTGACCCTGGGGATAAAGGTGGAGCCTTATTTCGAAAGGGAGGCCAGCCTGTTTGAGGCCGTGATCAACGGAGCCGAGGGCGGGGTGAGGCTTATCGTTGGCATAGTCGCGCTTCTCGTTGCGGTGCTCGGGCTCGTAGCGCTGCTCGACCTCGTTACAGGAGGTCTCGGCTCGTATTTGAATAATTTTCTCGGATTAGATATCGACTGGTCCCTGAAAGGACTGCTCGGGTATTTATTCTATCCGTTTACGCTCGTGATAGGGGTACCCCTTTCAGACGCTTATCAAATATCCAAAATAATCGGCGAGCGCGCCGTGGTCACGGAAGTCGTTTCCTACCAGGACCTCGCGCGCGCGATGAGGGAGGGGACGATAGCCGACCCACGCTCCCCCGTACTTGCGGCCTATGCCCTGTGCGGCTTCGCTCACGTGGCCTCCATGGCAATATTCGTGGGAGGAGCGGCGGCCCTTGCTCCGTCGAGGAAAAAGGATATCGCCTCCGTCGGACTGAGGGCGTTAATAGCAGCCACACTCGCCTGCCTGATGACCGCCTGCATCGCCGGCGTTTTCTTTATGGGCAAATCCGCCCTTCTCGGTTGAGACGTAGTTCCATTGTAGAGCCCCCGTTCAGGGTGAGTTCGGCTACCTGAAACATCCGGGCCTATAGACAGGTATCGAGGAGGAGTCTGAATGCACAAGGCGGTTTCATATGAGGCGGCCTTCGATGGGCTTGATTACGAATCCGGGGAATTACCGGAGGAGGCGCTTCCCCAGGAGGGCTTCGAGTTCGATTTTACGGAAGGTGATGATGAACCGGAGAGCGGCCCTGTCGCTGAGGGCCGGGGGCTCGTGTCCGGAGACCTCAACCAGGAGCTAAGGCTCGTAAATGCATACTTTAAAGAGGTAGGCACGGAAGCACTTCTCACGAGGAGGGAGGAGGTAGAGATTGCCGCCAAGATGAAGGAGTGCGAGGCGCATTCGCTTCGAATAAAGAAGGCGATAAGCCGGCTACTCGGCAGACGAGCCGCCGGTGAGCTATTCATGGACGAGCTCAAGATGCTTGCAGACGGATGCGCAGACAAACCGGTGTTGAACAGCGGGGAGAGAGACCGCTTGAGGAGGCTGGTTCATCTCCTCGAAGCATATACGAGAGCCGGAGCCAGGCTAAGGAACCGGTTTATAAAGGCTAACCTGAGACTGGTCGCCAGTCTGGCGAAGAAATACGTCGGGAGAGGGATCCCGTTCCTCGATTTGATACAGGAGGGAAACCTCGGTCTCATGAAAGCGGTAGAGAGGTTCGACCACACGAGGGGCTACAGGTTTTCGACCTACGCCTGCTGGTGGATAAACCAGTCGATGCTGAGGGGCATCTTCAACCAGACGCGGACGGTAAAGATACCGGCGTACGTTCTCGAGAAGGCCGGGAAGGTATGGGCCGAGCGGGGAAAATTTGTGGAAGAGAAGGGAAGGGAGCCATACCCATACGAGATCGCGGATTCAGTCGAGATGAGCGAGGAGAACGTAAAACAGATACTGGAATCGGGAAACGGGGTCAACATGGTAAGGCTCGACTCCCCGGTATGGGCCGGCGAGAAGGCTACATATATGGATTATATTCCCGATTCTGGCTCAACGCCCGTAGACTCGCTCATTGCCGAGATTTCCATCCCCGAGAGCGTCGAGCGGGCGTTACGCATGCTCGACGAGAGGGAGAGGGAGATCATAAAAATGAGGTTCGGCATCGGATATCAGGGGACGTTCACACTGAACGAGATCGGAACCAGGTTCGGACTAACGAGAGAGAGGATAAGGCAGTTAGAAAAGAAAGCCCTTTCAACCTTAAGGCATTCGGATTGCGCGCAGGCTCTCAAGAGCCTTATCGAGCATTGAACATGGGTCGTCGGGCCGTATGTTACATGATTATGCTCTACTTGTTGAGCCCGGCAATTCAAACCTATATATTTTCTGAAAAAATAAACGTTGGGATACAGCGAGTTACAACACTTCCAGCCCTATTCCCCTACAAATTTAGCTGTAAATTAAAAAATCTCTTGACAGTGCTGCTGTGAATGGTAATATTTTACCGACTAGTCAACTAAAGGTTTTGAATCAAATGGGACGCACGAGCGATACAAAAGAAAATCTCTTAAACAGTGCGATAGAGCTCATAGGGACTCGCAGCTACAATGCGGTCGGGGTTCAGGAGCTTTGCGAGCACGCCGGGGTGAAGAAGGGTAGTTTTTATCACTTTTTCCCTTCGAAGCGCGATCTCACTCTGGCGGCCCTGGACAGGATATGGAAGAAGTTCAAGGATGAGACTCTCGACCCGGTCTTTAACTCCGAGACTACGACACTCGAAAAGTTCCAGACGCTGCTCGCGAGGTCTTATGAATACCAGTCAAACCAAAAGGACTGCACGGGGTGTATGACCGGATGCGGCTTCGGGAATCTGGCCCTCGAATTGAGCACTCAGGACGAGGAGATAAGGAAGAAGATCGAGGAGATATTCTGCGAATGGGTGAGGTATCTGGAAAAGGTAATTGCGCAGGCCGTCGAAGAGGGTGTGCTGCCCTCGGATACCGACCCCTCCGTCACGTCGCAAGCCGTGGTCGCTTATATCGAGGGTGTTTACCTGCTGGGCAAGACATTTAACGACCCGTGCATGATACAAAGGCTCGGTGAAGGGGTGCTGAAGTTATGCATACCGAAAAAGAAGACGGGTGCATGTTCTCAAGGGTAAAAAGATCGGGGCATATATTTTTTGTTGACGAACAAACAGACCGGTCAACTATATTATCGAATCAGGAGGCGTATTTATGAAGTCCGCTAAATCTGCTCATGAAAGGATGATCTCGGTATTGAGTCTCAAGAATAAAGCCGGCTGGGGTGTCGAGCGCAGCGTAAGCGAGCTTCCCGACGAGGAGCTCGTGAGCCTGTTCGTCGCCGGAAGGGACGAAGAAGCATTCAACGAGCTCGTGAACAGGTATGGGGACAAGGTTTTCAGGCTCGCCTATAGGATAACGAATAATCAGAACGATGCCGAAGAAATACTTCAGGAGGTTTTTCTCATACTCGTGGAAAAGCTGGCTACATTCAGGAAAGAATCCAGGTTTTCGACCTGGCTTTACAGGGTAGCCTCGAACGCGAGCTTCATGTATATAAGGAATTCGAGAAGGAGCAGCGACAGGGTGCTGAGCCTGGACGACTATAAGCCCTATAACGATTACGGTGTGCTCGACGGTGTCGAGGAGAGGGACTGGAGCGGCAGGCCTGATTCCGAGCTCCTCGGAAAGGAGGGTAGAAACGTTATAGAAAAAGCCATAGGCGAGCTGCCGGAAGAGTACCGGGTGGTCTTTCACATGAAGGATATTGAAAAAATGACGAGTAAAGAAATATCAAGCATATTGAAGCTTTCGGTGCCGGCGGTGAAATCGAGGGTGTTAAGAGCGAGGCTCTTCCTGAGGGATAAGCTTTCGGAATACTATTCGGAGCTAGATAACGGCTAGGTTATTCCCGCACGGCTTCCTTGAGTATGGGTTCGAGCTCGCCCGACTCGTCCATTTCGACGCATATATCGCACCCGCCTATGAACTTTCCGCCGACGAACAGCTGGGGGATCGTTGGCCACTGGGAATACTCCTTGATTCCCTGTCTGATCTCGGGGTCCGCAAGCACGTCGACGGTCTCATAATCGACGCCGTAGGAGTTCAATATCTGCACGACTTTCGCCGAAAAACCGCACTGAGGCATTTCCCTCGTTCCCTTCATAAATAAAATCACTTTGTTGTTCGCGATCTGCGATTCTATTTTCTTTTGCACGTCTTCCATTTTATACCGCCTCCCGATTCTAAACGATCTGCTATAAATTCAAGCGCCTGACCATACGGCACGATCCGTGTTTCGAGCTCTATTTAATCTTTTCCCGCTGTTCGGGGGTGTAGGTCTTGAGCGATAGCGCGTGGATCCTTTCCTTCATGGCGTCGCCCAGGACCTTATATACTAGCTGGTGGCGCTCGAGCAGTGTCTTTCCGTTAAATTCGCTTGATACGATTACCGCTTCGAAATGCGTCCCGTCCCCGTCCACATCGACGGAAGAACCCGGCATTCCGGCCTCAATCATGGCTTTGATTTCCTTCGGATCCATCGGATTATTATAAATGTTTTTAGTACCCTTTCAAGAAACCGGTGCTCCGCGGGGCTATTGAAACGGAGGGCTTGGAAACCTATAATTTCAAGCGTGAGCTGGAGAACCGCTGTCGGCATTATTATTCTCATAGTCCTTATTTTCGGGGTCTCAAAACTCCTGGGGCGCCTCGGGGAAAAGCACGACCCTTCCGATTCTTATCTGCGCGAGATGGTCCATACGACGAAGAAAGTCAGGGATCTTAAGGAAGAGAGGTCGAAGCTGATAAAGGAGCAGGAAGAAGACGTTCTCGAACCTGAATAAACGAAACCTCCGTGCCGGTTTCATTCCCTGCGCCCGTATACAATGACACGAGCAAAGTCTATGAGCGGAATTGAGAGATGAGCAAGTTCGGCGTCAGCCCCGCGAAGGAGAAAGCCCTCATTGAAAGGATGGCCGAGCTTGGAATACGCGAAAACGACCTGGAGGAGACGTTTCTCAAATCGGGGGGGCCGGGCGGACAGAACGTCAACAAGGTCTCTACATGTGTCCGGCTGAAGCATATCCCGACTGGATTAGTGGTAAGGGCGGATAAAGAACGCTCACAGGGGCTCAATCGTTTTCTCGCCCGGAGGGTGCTCGTATCGAAGATCGAAGAAACGGTGTCAGGCAGGCCGTCGCCTGGGGCGATCAAGAGGGAGAAACTCCGGAAGCAGAAGAAGAGGAGGGAGAGGAGAGCCAGATCTAAGTCCCTACCGGAATGAACCCCGCCCGAGCCTCTCCGGCACTTGATACGCGCGAGAACTGACCCCTCTATTCCCTCACCCTGTACAGCTTGTATCCGCCGATCTCTTTCTCGAGATAATAATTATCGCTGATGAACTCGTCGATATAGTCGATGCGGGTTATCTGCCCTTCGTGTTTACCTTCATAGACAACGAAATATTCGGGCTTGTTGGCGTTTAACGCCGGCGGCACCGTTTCCTTAAGATTTAATATCTCGAAGAGGACTTCGTGGTGATTGGGCCACCAGAAGTCTTTTATAGGCGCCCTTCTGTCTGAAAGGAATTGTACTATAGGCTGCCCGCCGATAACGAGAATGGTGTCATCCTCCGAAGTATTGCTTCTTATATAATCGGCGACCGCGTAGCTTGTGTCCGCTTCGAACCACACCTTGTCTTCGTTCTTCACGTACCGGATCGTCTCCGTTACGGGGTAGTGGACCAGGAACACCGCCGCGAGTATGACGATCAGCGCCTGGACGTATTTTCCACCGAGCCCGAGCTTCGAGACGCCGAGAGCGGTCAATAGAGAGAAAGACAGGCTCATTTGAAGGTAATAGTGCGGAAACATACGCCTTCCCCAGAGCACTCCGACGAGCGAGAGAACCGTTAGAGCTGCGATGAACAGGAGAGACCTTTTTCCCTCGTCGCCGAACTTCCGCCTAAAAAGCTGAATCAGGATGACTAACGACGAAACGGTGGCCAGGAGCGTCGTGAAGTCTCGGCTCCATACGACAGCACCGTAAATAAAATAGTACAGGTTATCTACCGCTTCCCTGAACGAAACAGCCCCTACGTATCTGCCGTTGATAACGAAATACGTATAATAGAAATCGTATACGGCTCCGTGAATCGAAAAATATATGGTGAGGACCGATACTATCGACAGGACGCCCAGGGAGTACGAGGCCGATTCCTTTATGAACGATTTTATATCGAACCTTCGGTGTTTAACGTTCCTGTAAATTATAAACAGAGGCACTACGAAGGCTGAGAACACCGCTGTGCCCTTCGTAAAGAAAGCAGCCGCCGTAAAAAATCCGCTCAGGAATAAAAGCGTCAATCCCCCTTTTTTCTCATAATCCAGAAAACAGAGAAGAGCCAGAATTACTGGAAGCATCATGAAGAGCTCGCCGTTTGAGGCCAGCCCTCCCATACCCGGCGTCGTAAAACTCAGGCCGTAGATTAAAGGCGGGATAAGGGATGTAAAGCCCTGAAAGAACCTCCGGGCCAACAAATAGACGAAGAACATGGATAGAAGAAGATAGAGCGTGGTATAGATGCGAAGCGCGGCGATGCTTTCGTCGAAGAGGAGGATCACGGGGACGAACGCGAAGAATAGAAAAGGGCCTTTTGTGTCCCAGGAGGTCTTATAAGGCACTCCCCCGTTAGCTACGTCCTGGGCGATAGTAAAGTAAACGGACTCGTCCCAGTCTATCACCGAGACGTCCGCGACCGGCAGCCTAAGTGCGAAAATCAGAAGCATTATCAGGAATAGCCAGACGGACTGGCTGTTTAACAAGCCTTTAAGTGTCATCTTCTCATCCGTTCCCACGTGGGGACATATTATAATATTCGATTCATTTTGTGAAGCTGCACGTTCATCCCGGAGGCGGGATTTGACTGATCGACGAGAGCGAAGCAACTCATCCGTCCGGGTTTCATTTCACGTAATTTATTTAGGCGCATAAGGCGGGTATCGCTTAGTTGAAATTTTCCGTGAATTAATTGTTAATCGGCGAGTACTTACACGTAAGTTATTGACAACGAAAAACGTTTAACTGTAAATTTTCAAAAGGCGTGGATTTCTTAATTTAGAGAACACTACTCAGAAGGAGGATTTTCAGCCGTGACGAGGATAAGGAAATACTTCCCTCTCATTATTTTCATAATTCCGGTAACAGCGATTTTATTAATCTTAGGACCGACCAGGTTCAACAAGCCCGTAAAGGGGAGCTCCGATTCTCTGAGCGTTCGGACAGAGAACGACTTCGTTACGGACCCCGGACTTGTAGCCCTGCCCGGGGAGGACATAGTGGCTGTGCTTCTGGAATCCCAGGACTGCAGCGTTCTCGAGAAAGACACCGGGGGTAAGGGTTACGACATAATCCCGTATAGATATACGGCGCCGATGGAGCAGACGTTCTGCTGGGACGACCGGAACAAGGGTGCGGGGCATTACATGGTGCTGGTAGACGACGAGGGCGTTGAGGTTCTTCAAGTTAATGCGAACGGGGAATGCGCTACGGGGACGGTGGAGGCCGGGGATTACGAGATGAGGGTGTTCCACGACGAGGAGACGGAGAAGAACGTGGCCGTGTTCATAGTGCCCGAGAACAACAAATCTACTCTCAGCACTGCGTCGGACGAGACGCTCGAGAATATATCAACCTTTCTCGATACGGACAGGTGCGTGGGGTGTGATCTTTCTGGGGCGAACCTTTACAATGCCGATCTCAGCGGAGTGGACCTTGAGGGGGCGAAGCTTAATGACGCGATATTGGCTAATGCGGATCTGAGCGGAGCAAACCTGAAAGGGGCTGAGCTTAAGAACGCTGACCTGACGGGGGCTAAGCTGAAGGGGGCGGCGCTTGCAGGAGCGGACCTCACGAACGCGGTTCTAATAAACTCGGACCTTTCGGACGCGGACCTCACCGCGGCCAACATGGAGGGCGCGGACGTAACGGGGGCTAACGTCACGGACGCTCAACTTTCAGGGGCGGTTACGACAGGGATAGTACGAAATAATATTGACACGGGTGAAGAGATTAAACCGAGGGTCCACGAGGACATGGTTTCAACCGTCACCTGCACTACTGGTGCAATAGCCGCCGGAACGGGGGAGGACCTCGATGTCACGGGCCCGTGCACGGTCGGCGCGGGGACTTACCACTACCGCAACGTTCATATATATAACGGCGGCTCGCTCACTTTCGAGGACGCCGTAATTCATTTCTGGGCTTACAACATACTTGTGGAAAATAACGGGAGCCTAATTGCGGGTTCTGTAACAACTCCTATCGGCGCAGCCGGCGGTAAACTGACGATTCATTTATACGGCGAGGACCAGGGCAACGGCGGAAAAGGCGTTCTCTGCAAAACGGGCGACATGTGCGGCGTGGATACCAACATATGGAACAACGACCATACGAGCAAGCAGAGCCTGCCCGGTCCGGTATCCGACTTCTTCTACCAGTACCATCACCTGCCTGTTGACTCGGGCGATACTCATGGCTACTTCGGGTACAAGACTCTCGCGGTCTCTTACGGCGGGACTTTGAGATTGTTCGGAAAGAAGGGGGCACTTTATCCCGATACAGCTCCCTCGCCTTCCGATTCCGGAATGAGCTGGGTGCGTCTAAACGGCACGGTCAACGTCGGAGCCACGCAGCTTACGGTCGACCGTCCCGTCGATTGGGGAGTCGGGGACAGGATCGTGATCACTACGACCGACTATCTCCCCGCGCATTCCGAGGTCCTCGAAATAATAGCGCCGCCAGTCAGCAGTACGACGTTTAATTTCAAGGTCATAAACCCGTTCACGGGCGCGGAAATACCCGGCGGGCTGAAGTACAGGCACCACGGCGTCACTTACCCCCTGACCGCGATACCTACTTCATACGGAATAAACATCAAGGTCAACGGCCAGCCGGCCGCCGAGACAAGGGCTGCAGTTGCGCTGCTGTCGCGCAGCATACGCATAGTTTCGGGGGGCGACACTTTCAACGCCGCGAACCCCACGTGTGAATACGACTGCCTCAGCAGCTCCCCCGCGACCTATCACTTCGGGGGCCACACGAGCGTGAGACAAGGGGCTAAAGAGGTCAAGATACAGGGCGTCGAGTTTTACCAGCTCGGGCAGGGCGGGAGGCTCGGACACTATCCGGTCCACTTCCACATAGCGAGGCAAGTTCCGGACGGCACTTTCGTGAAGGACTCCTCCATATGGGATTCGATGACCCGGTTTATCACCATACATGCGACCCAGGGCGTTACGCTCGCGAGAAACGTGGGTTTCATGTCCATAGGCCACGGTTTTTATCTCGAGGACGGCACGGAGATAAACAACAAGCTCTATTCGAATATAGGCATACTTGCGCGCGCGGCGGTAAACAACCCTCAGAACCCGCGCCAGGTGCCGGGCATACTCGCCTGGAGCGGGAACCCCGGCGCTCCGCTGGTTCCTTATAATTCGGATATCTACAATCCAACCGTTTTCTGGATCATGAACGGGTGGAACGATTTCGAATATAACATGGCCGCGGGCGCAACCGG
This sequence comes from Thermodesulfobacteriota bacterium, assembly GCA_040754335.1. Taxonomy (NCBI): domain Bacteria; kingdom Pseudomonadati; phylum Thermodesulfobacteriota; species Thermodesulfobacteriota bacterium. The sequence continues at coordinate 304,991 of JBFMCV010000005.1, forward strand.
GTGCGGCGTGTGCTACTGGCTCCTTTCCGGCGCCAACAGCGGCGCTTCGCAGGGCATGAAGTGGGAATCCTACGCCTCGATGCAGAGCGGCCCGGTCAAGACGGTAGACATGAAGACGTACGAGGAAAATTTCGGCAGGGCAGGGATGACGCCTCTTAAATCGTTCGTAGGCAACTACTGCACGTCGGCAATGATGTCCTTCAATACCGTGGGAGCCACTGATTCATGCATAGGCGTGAGCAGCTTCACTCCGCTTACCAACCCGCTGGCCGAGACGCCGGCAGGGGATAAAAACATGGAAACCTATTACCCGAAGGTCGACCCCGGAGGCGGACGCTTCGCCACCAGGTGCGACGGCACTGACTGCGGCCCGACGGCGATACCGAACAGGTGCAGCACCGGCGACCGGAGCAAGTGCATGGTCACTGTACTCGACAGGTACACTTCGTCCTTCCACTGGCCTCAGCAGAATTTCGCCGCGATATGGCTCCGTCCGCAGTGGTACCTCTATATAAATAGCTTCCTCTCAGACGTGCAGAACGGCGGGCTCGGCTTCGTTACCGGAGGGGACTATACGCTTGCGAGCGTAATCCCGGGTCTCTGGCAGCTTGCGACGAAATCCGTCTTCGTAGGACATACACAGACCGATAACCCTCTCTCTTCGAACGCAGGGCCGTTCAACCCGCTCAAGAGCACAGACATGAAGATTTCCGGCCTTGTCTGCGACAACGGCGATGCCAACCACTGCAGGTCGGCAGCGGAGGGTATAAGCATGCCGATCGACAATTTCGGCGTGAATCAGCGTTTCTACAACATATACGACGGCCCCAATTACCAGGACACGAACGCGTACCTCGACATAACGGAAACAAATCTCAACCCGGTGTGCCAGCCGGGCAATTGTCCCCAGTTCGGACCGGGAATCGGCATGCCTGCATGGATGTATACGCGGGTTATAGGAGTACCTGTAAACAAGACGAAGAACGCGTGTGTCCTGCCGAACGCGGCTATAGGATGGAAACAGCCGAACGGATTTTTCTATCCCCCTGCTTTCCATTCGGAGAAGCTTTATTTCCACAATGTGGACATACGACATTATGTGCTTGAGCCTCTTTGGGATGCCGGTACATATACAACGAATGAGGATAAAGTCAAAACGGATTACTGCACGTTTCCAGCAAGCAATATGTTCGGAAACTTCAGCAGTGTCGACAGGCAGACCGTGCTAAACGACGACGACGGGTCGCTCACCGGACTATTGAGTCCCCCTGTTCCCGCCAAGGGTGAAACTATTTCAGTGAACCTCGACCCCTTCTTTAACGCACCGATTGAAGCAACTGAGTGCGAGTCCTTCAACACCGCAAAAACGAGTCCGTACGAGTACCTATCTACCATTATTTATCCGGGTTGTGTGGGGAACAAGGACTGCGGCGCAAAGTGCGCCATCGACCAGAAGCCGTGCCTCGATAACAGCAACTGCGGCGGGGTTTGCAAGATCGACCACAAGTCATGCTCCACTAACAACGATTGCAATTTGAGTAATCCGGACAATACGTGCGACTTTGGCCTCAATGCGTGTAATCTCAATGTTTCTTACTGGTCAAGGCCATGTACTAACGCATCCTGCTACGGTGTCCCTCTGGAGAGGCAGCTCTTGACGTCAGCGGACAATCCTGATTTGTCCACAACGGGAATCCGAATGGCCGGGATGGATCTCTATCAGAGGAGCATGATGACGCTCAACGACGGCGTTTATTACATTGATACGACGGTTTCGGAGGCCGAGCAGAGAAAGACCGCGCAGAACCTGAACGTGTTTAAGCCGGGGGATACATACTATGTGTTCTTCCTCTACGCCAAGCCGAGCACGAAGCAGACATACCAGATATACGTGGGCACAGGGCTTAACCTTGACACCGATGTCAACATCGTACGTGCCAACATTGCCGGTTTTCCGATCATGTTCCCTGCAGGACCGGCCGACTGGGGCAGCGTCGGGTGGACGAAGAATTACGACAGCAATACTGGCATACTGACCGTCACTGTCGATATGAGCTCGTTCGCTACGGAATTCGCAGACACAAAGAAAGATTTCTGCCAGCCGGCGAGCTTCTGCACCCTGACCGGGGATACATGCGGATGCTCGACCTCGCTCCCGAGTGACCAGCTTGCGGCTTGCCAGGCGGGCAATATATGCGGCAAGTGGGCGGGAAAGGATATAGACTGTCCCAAGGGCGGGTGCCTCGGTTTCTCGTTCAAACTCCCGAATCCGGGTTTCGTCGCGGACAATAAGGGGAATATCCTCCAACCCACGGGACACCGCCCAAAGCCTGTGTGCTTCCCGAACGAGGCTCCCTGGAATATAAGCCTGACGCGCGCGTCTGTTGAAGTCGCGGGCTCGTGCTCGACTACGCCGATAGACAATCCCAAGTTCTGCTCGCCGGGTGTTCCGCCTCCACCTCCGCCTCCGACCGAGCCTCCACCTCCGCCCCCGCCTCCTCCCCCAGGCGCTGATAAGGACAACGACGGAGTTGGGGACGACGTTGATTCCGACGGTGATAACGACGGCATTCCTAACAGCATGGAATCGTCATCGAGCGCTACAAACGTATTGAGCTCGACGCGCCTGACGATACTCAACGACCCCGACGGGGACGGGATACCGAACGAGTTCGACCTTGATTCGGACGGGGACGGCATCCCCGACCACTTCGAAGCGGGCGGGAACAACGATGCGAACAGGGACGGACTTGCGGACAACCATATTGATACGGACGGGGACGGCCACCACGACGCGCACGATCCCGAAACGGGCGGCGCTCTCCTGCCGCTCCACGACACGGACGGGGACGATATACCGGACTTCCTGGATACGGATTCGGACGGGGACGGCGTTACAGACACGAATGAAACTGCGGGCTGTGTGGATGCGGACGGGGACGGTGAGCACGATAATTCCGGTGATTCGAACAGTGACGGACTTCCGGACAGCGTTCATCCCGCTACGGGCGCCCCGTGCGGTTTAATCGATTCGGACGGTGACGGGATTTTCGACCACCTCGACGCCGTGCACGACGGAGGGGGTGTTGAAGATGACGGAGGCGGGAACTGCGCGATCGCCGGAACCGGTAGCGGCAAAGGAAGCCTCGCCGGACTCCTGCTCGCGTATTCTCTCATACCCGCAAGCATCCTTGTACGCAGGAAGATGAGGAGTTAGTACGACAAATTCGTCTGCACTCAATCGTCCTTACAGCATTGCTTCGAGCGGGGTGTCGCGTGTCGTAACGACACCCTGTTCGAAACTCCTCCCTGCGGTAAACCGGTTACCGGGTTAATCAATCGATATAAACAGTAGTCTTTTGGTTTTTTATGTTCTTTTGATATATAAATACAAGAAGCGTTAAAATTATCATGGAGTTGGATGTTTCTATAATTGGGGCAATACCTTGAAGGAGGATATTCAGCCGTGACGAGGATAAGGAAATACTTCCCTCTCATTATTTTCATAATTCCGGTAACAGCGATTTTATTAATCTTAGGACCGACCAGGTTCAACAAGCCCGTAAAGGGGAGCTCCGATTCTCTGAGCGTTCGGACAGAGAACGACTTCGTTACGGACCCCGGACTTGTAGCCCTGCCCGGGGAGGACATAGTGGCTGTGCTTCTGGAATCCCAGGACTGCAGCGTTCTCGAGAAAGACACCGGGGGTAAGGGTTACGACATAATCCCGTATAGATATACGGCGCCGATGGAGCAGACGTTCTGCTGGGACGACCGGAACAAGGGTGCGGGGCATTACATGGTGCTGGTAGACGACGAGGGCGTTGAGGTTCTTCAAGTTAATGCGAACGGGGAATGCGCTACGGGGACGGTGGAGGCCGGGGATTACGAGATGAGGGTGTTCCACGACGAGGAGACGGAGAAGAACGTGGCCGTGTTCATAGTGCCCGAGAACAACAAATCTACTCTCAGCACTGCGTCGGACGAGACGCTCGAGAATATATCAACCTTTCTCGATACGGACAGGTGCGTGGGGTGTGATCTTTCTGGGGCGAACCTTTACAATGCCGATCTCAGCGGAGTGGACCTTGAGGGGGCGAAGCTTAATGACGCGATATTGGCTAATGCGAATCTCTCAGGGGCTAACTTAAAGGGGGCGGAGCTCAGGAACGCTGACCTGACGGGGGCTAAGCTCAAGGGTGCAACACTTGCGGGTGCAGATCTCACGAACGCGGTGCTTATAAACTCGGACCTCTCAGACGCGGACCTCACCGCGGCCAACATGGAGGGCGCGGATGTGACGGGGGCTAATTTCGGTAATGCAAACCTTACGGGCGTCTTACAAACCAAATCCGCTGATACGGGCGCCGACGCCGGTGAAGATATTGTCTCACTGAGCGAGGAGCTGGAGGCCGCTCCAACAGACACATGTTCCGAGGGTAAGCTCGCGCCGGGGGACGGAACGAAGGACCTCCTTATATCTGCTAAATGCGATGTGTCGGCTGGAGTATACCTTTATCAGAACGTAAACGTTATACAAAACGGCGTGCTCAATTTCGTGGACGGGGGCGGAGAGACGCATTTCTGGGCCAAGTCTATACTGGTCGAGAACAACGGAACTATATCGGCGGGAACCACGCAGGCGCCGTTCGGGAAAAATAAGAGCGTCCTAACGATACACCTCTACGGGGGCGACAGCGACAAGACGGGCATTGAATGCAGGACTCCCAAGCAGAATACAAATGATCCGCCGTGCGGCATAGACAAGAATGTGTGGACCTCAAACGGTGGATCAAAAGTCACCCTGCCGCCGGGTAACATTTCGGATTATTTCTACCAGTATACTCAGCACGATAATACGCAGGGCGAAACGGGTTTCTTCGGCAGAAAAGTATTAGCTGTATCCTACGGCGGGACTTTGAAGCTATACGGCAAGAAGGGTGCTAAATACGGGGACAACATTCCAAATTACGACTCGGGCACTAGCTGGGTGAGGCTAAAGAACGACAAAGACGCATCCAAAACACTAATCTTTCTCGACCGCGACGTGGATTGGGAAGTGGGGGACCGCATAGTGGTCACCACTACGGACTACCTTCCCGGGCATTCCGAGGAGCTTCAGATCGTAAAGAAAGAGGGACCGAGAAAGCTCAGGATAACTATTGTCGACCCCGCGACGAATATGCCGCCCGCGGGCTGTGTCACCGATAATCCCAATGTAGACAAGTGCGGTCTCAGGTGGGTGCATAACGGGGATACTTACCCGGATACTGACTTCAACTTTCAGAGTGACGATCTTAAGCGCCTGAGTCTCAATATCAAACTAGCCAACGGCGGGGTCGACAACGGGAAGGCGCTTGCCGAGACCAGGGCCGCTGTCGCGCTCCTCTCCCGCAGCATACGCATAGTGTCCGCGGGAGACAGTATCCCGGCTGAATCCGGCAGGAAGTGCAAGTTCGACTGCTTCCCGACGGGATTTTACGGCGGCCATACCATGTTAAGGCAGGGCATTAAGCTCGTACAGATACAGGGGGTCGAGTTTTACCAACTGGGCCAGGGAGGGCGGAAGGGACGCTACCCGGTCCATTTGCACCTGCTCCGCAAAGCGCCTCCTACTACGTTCGTTAAAGATTCTTCAATAAACGAGTCTATGACCAGGTGGATTACGTTCCACGGCACGCAGAACGTGACCGCCGCGAGGAACGTGGGCTGGAAGTCCATAGGGCACGGATATTATCTCGAGGACGGCACGGAGACGGATAACAAGTTATATTCGAACATAGGTATCTTCGCCCGGGCTGCGCTCAACAACGTACAGAACCCGCGCCAGGTGCCCGGAATTCTGGCGTACGCAGTTGCCGACGTACCTTTTGGAAAGCAGGACACGGTTGCCGTCCCCTACCACAGTGATTACGCGCAGCCAGCAGTGTTCTGGATAATGAACGGATGGAATGACTTCGAATACAACATGGCCGCGGGGGCGAACGCATGCGGCATCTGTTACTGGTGGCTGCCGGGAGCTATAAGCGGCATGTCGCAGGACCAGAAATGGGAGTCCTACGCCTCGCAGCAAAGTAATCTGGGCAGGGCGGGACTCACACCGCTCAAGAATTTCAAGGGCAATTACTGCTCTTCGGCGATGAACGCCTTTAATTCCATACAGGATATAAGCCCGTGTCTCGGCGTCGGCGGTATTGGAGGCACGTTCCCGACCCTCGAGCCTGTTACCGTAGGAAACATTTCACCTGCGCCTAAGCCGGGGGAGGGGGAAAGATATTATCCCAAGGTTAACGGTTCGCATAATCCTACGAAATGCGACCAGACTGACTGTTCTAATGCGCCCGTCTGTACATCGGGAGACCGAAAAAATTGCGTGGTCGCTGTTATAGACCGGCTTACTACTGCGTTTCACTGGGCCGAGACGAATTTTTCGGCAATATGGCTCCGCCCGCGGTGGTATCTCGTCATAAACAGCGTGATATCGGACGTACAGAGCGCGGGCCTGACATTCGTGACCGGCGGCGACTATACGGAATCGAATTTCTTCCCCGGACAGTGGCAGCTAGCTAGGCAGAATGTATTTATAGGTCAGACTCAGCCCAATAATCCACTCGCGTCGGCCGCGGGACCTGTCAATAAGGGTACGAATCTTAAATGCGCGGACCAAACCAACGGCGTCGTAGTCAATAGTTATTGCCTACTCAAGGATGAGGGAATAAGCTTCCCCCTCGCAAATTTCGCGAACAACCAGCGTTTGTTCAATATATACGACGGCCCGAGTTTCGAAGACTCGAATGCCTTTTTCGACATCAAAAAGACGTTTATAGACGATTGCACGGTTGGGCAAGGTAGCTGCTCGGCAAGTAAGTCGATGTACGGAAGGGTTCCGCTTATGCCTTATGATAAGAAGAAAAATCAGTGCTATCTGCCGAACGCAGCGATCGCATGGAAACAGCCGAACGGCTTTTACTACCCTCCGGCATTCCACTCTGCGAACCTCTATTTCCGGAACAACGTCGATATACGCCATTTCGTTATAGAGCCGCTGTTTCAGCCGGGCAAGTTCGCATTCCAGTCTGACGACGAGCGCACAAAACAGAATTACTGTACCTTCACACTTAACAACTCCGAAGGTTTCGGGGGATCGTTCGGCAATTTCTCTGCTATCGACAGGCAGACCATACTCAACGACGACGACGGCTCGCTGACCGGGCTTAAGAACACGATATCCGTAAATGAGGACCCGTTTTTTAACGCTCCGACTGAAACGCTCGAATGTCAGTCGGAGGAGACGGCCAAAACCAGTCCTTATGACTATGTAACGACGGTCATATATCCGGACTGTGTGGCGAAAAAGAACTGCGGCGGTGTATGTAAAGTGGACAAGAAACCATGCGCCGATACCAGTAATTGCGCGGATATTCCGAATAATACGTGCGATGACAGTAACGCGTTCTGGAACAGCGACTGCGGGAGCTCTTTCTGCTACGGCGTCCCGCTTTACAGGCAGTTACTTACCAAAGACGAAGCAAGCAACACGAAAGGCGCCGAGATACGCATGATGGGAATGAACTTTTTCCAGAGGAGCAACCTCACGGCAAACCACGGCGTTTATTACATTGATACTACGGTTTCAGATGCGAACCAGAGGGCGGGTCTGAATCTAGCGCCTCTTCAGAAGCCTTCCGTGAACGTATTTAAGGGCGGTGAAACTTATTACGTACTCTTCATATTCGCCAAGGCTAACACGAAGCAGACTTACCAGATTTATGTCGGGAACGGGTTCGATCCTGAGAAAGACGTAAGCGGAATACAGTCCCCCCTTAAAAAGAGCCGTCCGCTCGACGTTAATTCTATAAGCTGGCCGGCTAAATGGACGAGAAAATGGTATAAAGACGACCCGTCGACGGGCATCCTGGAAGTTACGGTGGATTTCAGTGACTTCAAGACGCAGTTCGATAACGCCAGGAAGGACAGGTGCCAGCCGGAGACTTTCTGCACGTGGACCGGTTCCGCCGCTACGGGCTCGTGCGGATGTTCTGATAAGCTGAAGACGAGCAACCCCGAGCTCTACGCTGAATGCACAAAGTCGCTCGGGGATAATAAGAACAATATATGCAGCTGGGCTGTGAGAGCGGTCGACTGCCCCGAGGGCGGCTGCTACGGGTTTGCGGTCAATCTGAAGAATGATCCCCCGGCCGAGCCTATTGCCCCTCCGGCGCCGTGCTGCTTCCCCGATAACCCAGACTGGAATGTTAACTTCAGCCCGGTGGGACAGAACGTAGCCGGGAGCTGTCAGGACTCGAATCCGCCGAAACCTGAGTTCTGCACTTCTCCGGTATGTCCGACGACACAGTTGTAATGTTTAAGTGATCTGAATAGTCTGCTGCCGGTCCGAGAGGGCCGGCGGCACTCTTTGGGACGTACACTCCTGTTAAAATAATCCTGTGCAAGCGAGGCTATTGTCCGGCTCGTAGCTTTGTATTCAAACAGTCTCGGATCGCCCTGCCTTACTTGCTTTATAAGAGTAGTAAAGAAGGAAAGCGAGCATCGATAGCCAGATAACCGCTTGGCCGGTCCTGAATAGTGTCCCGAGCGGGGGCTGGAGCTGGAGAAAGAAGGCAGGTGAAAGTAGCCCGAGGCAGGAGAGGATTAAAATCAAGACCGCTGCTCTTCTCTGGTTTTCTGAAAGCCCTCCGCTTCTTAACAACCTGAATACCGCAACAATAGGGATTAATATCAGCAGGTCGTCATAGAGCCTGTGGTAGGTCCATAACCGCGCGATTATGGCTATGACGCCTAGCTGGATCCATATATCCGTTTTACGGTATTTATAAACCCATATTCCCGAAGCGGCCATCAATATCAGCGAGGAAGGGAGCAGCAGGTATTTCATGCCGAAGGGGCCTAGAAAGTGATGGATGTTGGCGTAACCGCCTCTGGTGATGATAATTGAATTAACTTCGACCCAGCGGGACGAGTATTGAATAATATCCATGTCACGGAACGAGAGCGCCAGGAATGTGAGAAAGATATATGCGGCGGCAACAGATATTATTACCCTGAAAGCTCTTTGGGAAATAAGTATTATGAGGAAAAAGGGCGCCTCCGTTTTTCTCAAGTACAAACACGAGCCGCCATATCTCGTAAGAGAGCCTCGACACGGCAAGAATACCCATTGACCACAACAACGCATTGAGAATTCTCTTGCGGTTCCTAGCCGACCATGCTTCGATAGCGGAGAGACGGGAAAGAGTCGAGGAGCTAATGTTGAAAGCCATAATTTATAAGATGCCGATAGATTTCGTGTTTGGACGATATAATATTTTTTCTTATCGAGCGAGTCAATGAGGGCGGCGCATAGAATATTATCGAATTCATCAGCGGATAAAGGTCAGGAGTGCGGGTATGTATTCCAATAAACCATACATGTTTCATAACAATAGATTCGTGGGATGCCGATTTCGGAATGTTTGGCCGGAGTAAGCGGTAAATATATGATAGTCGGCATTATCGACGCGGGTCAGGCAGGACTTTCCTGTGGATATCAGCTCTTGAAGACGGGTCCTGTCCTCTCTGTTTTATAGGAGTAGTAAAGAAGGAATGCCAGCATCGATAGCCAGATAAACGCCTGGCCGGTTCTGAAAGGTGTCCCGAGAGGAAAAGGGAGCTGGAGGAAGGACCCGGGAGAGAGTAGGGCCAGCCAGGAGATAAGGAGCAGGAGGTCGGCTGCGAGACTCTCATTCGGAGAAAGTTTATCAGTTCTTACTATTCTGAAGATTGCAATCATCGGAACGATAATCAACAGGTCGTCGTACAGGCGGTGATAAGTCCAGAGACGAGCGACAATAGCAGCGACCCCGAGCTGAATCCAGATGTCAATTTTCCGGAATTTGAATAACCAGAGTGAGAACGCTGCGATGAGGACGAATGAGGCAGGGAATATTAATCGTTCGAGGCCAAGGGTAATGAGCCAGATGTGGATGTTCGCATATCCACCCCGTGCCGCCACGGCGGAACAATCATGAAGCCAGATTTGAAGCGTCTGAACAAGGCCCTCGTCTCTGTACGATATTGCAACGTAGGTCAGAACTGAATAACCGCAGGCTGCAATAGCTAAAGGGCGGATAGCTCTTTGGGTAATGAGCGCTATCAGAAAGAACGGCGCTGTAACGGTGATCTTGAGTGAGGCAAAAAGGAAAAGCAAGGAGAGAATGACGTCCTTGATTATGCTGATTTCACGCTCGCTCTCCATCAACACAGCCGTTAGGATGCACGGAAGGAGAAAGAGGATGACCTGACCGTTCCCGATCGTTATTCCTGTCGGGTAGATTGACAGGATAAATAGAGCAGCGAATATTCTCTCTTCCCTTTTCTCGATACCGGTTTCTGCTGACACTATTCGAAAGAGCCACACAATTGAGACTGCATATAAAGCCGCCCAAAGCCATCTCGTCGATTCGAAGGAGAGCCATCCCGTGAGCGGCCAGATTATCGCGTAGGTCGCGGGAAGGTGTATGATCTCAAAGAGCGCCTCTCCTTTGAACCATTGGTCGACGCTTTCATAGATGATTCTGAGATCGATCGCTCCGTTCCAATTATGGTCGAGCAGGAGGCGCCAGAACTGATATCCCAGTCTCGTTACCGCAAGTATGGACATCAAAACAAATGCGATTCTGAATAACGGCGCTCGCGGATGACGGCACCGCCGCTGAATTACGGACAACCGTTTTGTAAATGAAGCACCGGCCGGGGAGCTCATATGGTCCAGCCTACGATATTATCATATCCAGCCGGCGCTTTATACAGATTCCGGGGCCGGATGCCGTTCCGGGACCGGGCGCACCCGACCCATGCCTCAATTTATTTCGGGACTGCCGCAGCACGGACTGGAATGCGCTATTTTTTAGACCGGCTTTCAAATCAATTAAATTATTTTATTATCATTAGTGATTCCGGTGGGATTGCCGCCAGAGGGATCAACACACACTAGAGCTTAAATATGATGAAGGTCGGTGTCATAGGCGCGGGTCCCGCTGGTCTCTCATGTGCGTATCAGCTGGCTAAGGCGGGTATAAAAACAGACGTGTACGAGGCGAGCGGTCACGTCGGCGGGCTTGCGAGGTCGTTTGACCTGTGGGATCAGCGTGTCGATCTTGGACCACACCGTTTTTTCAGCAAAGACCCCCGCGTAAACAGGCTCTGGCTCGAGGTAGTGGGCAGGGACTATCTGATGGTCGACCGATTGACGAGGATCTTGTACAATAACCGGTTCTACCGCTACCCCCTTCAGGCGGTAGACGTCGTCACGAAGCTCGGGGCTGCCGAGATGTCTCTTTGTTTATTAAGCTACATGCGGCAGAAAGCTGCCCCTACGGAGAGCGGGGGTGAGGAGACGTTCGAGAACTGGGTTGTCAGGAGGTTCGGCAGGAGACTGTTCGAGATTTTTTTTAAAACTTACAGCGAGAAGCTATGGGGTATACCCTGCAGCGAGCTCGACGCCGATTTCGCCGTACAGAGGATTAAAAAGTTTTCGCTTTTCGAGGCGCTCAAGGCCGCGGTCTCGACCGATAAGTCGGGTAAGCATAAGACGCTCGTAGACAGGTTCGCTTACCCCGTGGAAGGTACGGGAATGGTCTATGAGCGGATGGCGGCTTATGTCTCGGAGAAAGGCGGGAATATCTACCTGAAGGCGCCAATCAAAAGGGTTATCAATACGGCACGGGAAGTTAAGGGCATCGAGCTTATGGACGGCAGGACGGAGAATTATGATAAAATCGTCTCTACTATGCCGCTGCCGCTGCTCGTTCTCGGTTTGCATGGTGCGGATACGGAGGCGATTGCTTCCGCGAAAGCCCTCAAGTTCAGGAATACAATACTGGTCTATCTGAATGTCCGGAACGATAATCTATTCCCCGACAACTGGGTTTATGTCCATTCGCCGCAGATGAAGGTGGGGAGGATCACAAATTTCAGGAACTGGTCGCCCCGTTTATACGGAGCGTCAAGCAACTCGATACTGGCGCTCGAATACTGGTGCGATGAATCGGACGCATTCTGGTCATGGGACGATAATAAGCTGATCGAATTGGGAATGAAGGAGATAAACGACACGGGGCTCGCGAGGGCCGGAGATACGAGCGAGGGTTATGTGCACCGAATAAACAGATGCTATCCGGTATACATGAAAGGGTACAAAAAACTTCTGAAACCGATTGAGAAGTACCTTGACGGAATGAAGGGGCTGACCGTGATCGGACGGTACGGTGCGTTTAAGTATAATAACCAGGACCACAGCATATTGATGGGCATCCTGGCAGCAGAAAACATAGTTAACGGTGCGGAAAATAATCTATGGGCCACGAACACAGATTACGAATATCAGGAGTCCGCTTTGATCACGGAGACCGGCCTCGTCGAATTGAATAAATGAGCGGGCATAAATCACAACATCATGTCCAGAAACGGCGTTTTGCAAAGATATTCATCGCATCTCAAAATTCTGATGAAAAAAGATACTGAGGACGTGCTGTGGCGGGTCTTGTTATGGGGGATATTTGCGGGAATCCTCGTCTCTATTTTTTTCTATTCGTATAATCGGGAATTTGATCCGGATGAAATAGAGCATTTACATACTGCATGGAAAATCGCTCAGGGTCAGGAAATATTTGTCGATTTCTTTCAGCACCATCATCCGTTCTTCGATTACTTGATTACACCAATTATCCGTACTTTCGGGGCCACCGTCGAGTCCATATTCGTTAGTCGTTATTTCATGTTATTGTTCACTGCTTGTATTTTGATTACGACCTATCTGTTGTCTCTCAGAATATTCAAGAATTCCGAAGTGGGAATCATCAGTTTGATATTGACCTCGACTGACATTACGTTTTATATGAAATCGATCGAGATCAGGCCCGACGTTCCGCAAGTACTGGCGGGACTTTTATCAATATATTTTTTATTTGTCTACTATGATAGAAAGTCTCTCAAGAGTCTTATAGCCAGTTCGGTATTCCTGGCAGTCTCTTTTCTTTTTCTGCAAAAAAGCATTGTTTTAATTATTGCTATCGGCGCACTGCTGCTTTACGACGTATTCAAAAAGTACGTTACCTACCGGCATGCAGCCCTATACGCGGCGGTCTTTATAATATCGATATCGCCGTATTACATATATGTCTTGCTGAGCGGTACTTTTGAGCAATATTTTGTGACAAACTGGTTAGTCAACTATCATCTTCATGAGGGTTCAGGAATGCTGGATATCTATCTTGTAATCGCGAGAGAGAACACCATTACGTTGGTCCTTTACCTGATAGGCGTGATAACGATGTTCGGGTTGGGCATGGAAAGGAGATTTGCTGCGCTTTCGCTCCTTCTGATGATCATCCCATCAATTTTGTTTCATAACATCTTGAGGCAGTACCTGGTGCTTGCAGTGCTCCCCTTCTGTATTATCGCGAGCTACGCGCTTTATTCGGTTTTTGACAGAAGGCTGTTCAGGCTAATCGTTGTAATAGGGGCAATATATATACCTCTAATCTACACTCACAATTATGGATTTTTCAGATTGGATAGACGGGGTCAGAGAGATCAGCTGGCTAAAATTGAATATGTGTTGTCGATAACCGACGAAAACGACAAAGTTTATGACGGCAATGTCATATTTAATGTATTTCGTGACGACATCGATTATTTCTGGTTTTGCATGGAGCATTCGTCCTGTCTCGATGCGTATAAGAAAGTAACGGGTTACAAATATAACGTCTATGATTCGATCGTTGCAAAGAAGCCTAAAGTCATATCGACTTACGAAATTGGCAGTCTCGATGACGTAAGAATCAAGAATAACTATAAAGTGTCGGAGAGGTATCCGGATTTGTTAATAAGAGTGGATTAGGTCGATGAGAGTCGCTGAAAGAATTGATATCCACGTGGTTGGAACGGAAGAGAAAAATGTCTTAACCTTACTTTTCGCCCCGGAACCGGCCTTGTTGAATTGAATAACCGACCGGCATGCGGAGTTCATCATCATGTTTTGGCAGAAAGTGAAGTCACGGTTAGCATTGTAACTACAATCTAAATGCTAAAGAATCATAATGATATAGTCTGGACAGTTCTTCTATGGGTATTGTTTTTGGGGATACTGGTCTCCATATTTTTCTATTCGTATAACAGGGAGTATGACCAGGACGAGATCGAGCACCTGCACACGGGATGGAAGATCGTTCAGGGACAGAAAATCTATATTGACTTCTTTCAGCACCACCACCCGTTCTACGATTACATAATTGCGGCGGTCATCCGTACATATGGGGAAACCGTCGATTCCATATTCGCAAGTCGCTATGTCATGTTATTGCTCACCGCGGGGATTCTGGCTGCAACCTATCTTATATCCGTCAGGGTGTTCAAGAGCGCCGAGGTCGGCGTCTTAAGCATGATACTGACTTCCACGGTAATTACGTTCTATATGAAAACTATAGAGATCAGGCCCGATGTCCCTCAGGCTCTTGCCGGACTTCTGTCGATATATTTCCTGTTTTCGTACTACGATAAGAAGTCTCTCAAGAGTCTTATAGCGAGCTCGGTATTCCTGGCCGTCTCTTTTCTCTTTCTGCAAAAAAGCATCGTTCTAATCGTCGCCATCGGCGCGCTGCTATTGTTCGACTTATATAAGAAGCGTATCGGATACCGGCACGCTGTTATTTATGCGGGGACGTTCCTCATAGCGGTTTCGCCGTATTACATCTACCTGCTGCTGAGCGGCACGTTCGAGCAATATATCGTGATGAACTGGCTCGTGAATTATTACATCCCGCAGGTCTTCGGCAAGGTTCATACTCTTGTCGCATTTTCAAGAGAGAATACAATAACATGCGTTTTTTACCTGATAGGTCTGATAATATTGATGAGGACGGGTAAGTGCGGGAGGTTCGCAGCTCTGTCGGTCTTGCTGATGCTCTTGACCGTAATCGTATTTAACAACCTCTGGAGACAATATTTTTTGCTCTCGATTCCCCCGATTGCCATAATTGCGAGCTACGCTCTTTATTCCAGTTCCAACAGCAGGCTGATAAGACTCGTCTTTCTGATTGGAGCCATATATTTCCCTGTGTCGTATATGCACAATTTCGCTCTTTTCAATATGGATGGGTCTCGGCAGCGTCAGCAGTTGGCCAAGATTGAGTATGTGTTATCAATAACGGACAAGGACGACAAGGTTTACGACGGCAATGTAGAATTCAACGTATTTCGCGACGATATTGATTTTGTCTGGTTCTGTATGGAGGATCCCTCGTGTCTCGATGCCTACAGGCAGGTTGAGCCATATCAATATAACGTCTACGATTCGGTCGCCGCGCGGAATCCGAAAGTTATTTCTGATTTCGGGATATACAGTTTCAATGACGTAAGGATAAGGAAAAAATACAAGAAGTCGGACAGATATCCTGACCTTTATATAAGAGTGGATTGATGCCCGCTGACGGCATGGAGGTTATATTGTGATTCTGAATGACCTTGCTTTGTTTTCATCTCTTTTTCTATTCCAGATACTATTATTCTGTCTTCTGCAAATCGTAATTCTGAGGATTTTTGCGGAAATCAACATTCTATGCTCATCGGCAGTTGCCGTCGTTCTGAGCGTATCATCGGTAACAATCCTGAGCTATTTTCTTGTCTCCGGCCTGTTTTCCACTCCCCAATCATACGCCGTTTCGGCTGCGGGGAGCGGAGCGGCTGCAGTATTCGCCTGCGGCCTCTATACGTTTTTGGGGCCGGCTACCGCGGACCGGTCATTGGCATGTCAGCTGCTGGTATTCCTTTATGGCAGGGCCGGGACCGCATACGGGCTGGAGGAACTGAATCTTCGTTTCGACTCTCTGGGTTTTATCGAGAAGCGAATAAACGAATGCAGGAGAGAGGATATTATCGAGGATTTTAACGGAACGGTGGTATTGACGGAAAAGGGGAAAAGGATCGCGAAGGTCTATATATTTCTTCTCCGCTCACTCGGTCTTCGCGAAAGAAGTGATTACAAGGAATATTTCCCGAACGGTTAGCACGCATAATGGATGAGCGGAATAAATCTCTATATCGCGCTCTTTTAAATTATATTCGGTGCACGGATAAGCTTTTCTGGCTGCTGCTTGTCGTCTTCGCGGGGATCCCCATATTGTATTTTTCCTATGTCCCGGTTTGGGACGGATGGCAGTTTTCCCGCTGTTACATGCAGGCGGTGACAGAGGGGTCACTGGATTGCCACAGGCACAGCGCATTTCTGCACACACTTATTTTCAGCCTCACGCAATGGATAGATCTCGGAAATTTTCGGCTCATCTATACATTGAATTTACTGTTCGGGATTCTGGGGCTGATATGTTTTAGGTCCTTATTGCGAAACCTTTTCGGCAGCCGCTTGTCCCCTGTCAATCTCACCTTGCTTACATTCTGCTTCGGGCTTAATCCGGTCTTTTTAGTCCACGTGATACAGCCGTCTCTCGATTTTACGCTCCCGATTTATTTGGTGATACTCCTACTTTGCCTGTTTAAGAAAAGGTTTTTATATGCAACAGCAGTGGGCATACCGCTCGTCTTCACCAAGGAATCCGGATTCATGCTCTACGGCGTAAGTGTATTTCTATTTATTCTTCTTATGGTATTAAACGATCCCTCACTGCTCAAAGATAAAACCAAGCTCTTCAAGAAAATAAGCGTTCTGATTCTGCCTATTCCGCTCTTTGCTCTTTATATGGTCTTTGTCCCGGAAACACAAATCGGCCATTCCTGGACGGAAGGTATCATGAAGATGTTTCAGTTTTATTTGCCGGACAATATAATCCTGGCTCAGCTCGTATCATTGCTGATTATAAACTTCAATTGGATAATTACGGCATTCATTCTGGTTAACGTAATTACCCTGGGCGCTCTGTATTTAAAATCGCTGAAAAATAAGGTCGGCATAAGGCCGGTTTTTAACAGCGGGTACGAAGGCGTGTATTTTTACCTGTTGTTCATAATTATTATTTATTTCCTCACCCGCATCCCGTTCGTAAACAACCCGCGGTACATGCTGCCTGTTCTTCCGATACTGATAATCCTGCTCGGCGGTTCGCTCATAAACGTTCTGCGGAAACAGTTGCTTATTACGGTTGCACTGGCCATGATGCTCGTGTTATTGACGGCGTCGTCTTTCAGGACTGTCGATCCGGTATCGAAAAAGATCATGGGCACGTTTCAATTCGGATCACATGAAATGCTTCAAATGGCGAGATACGACGAGCTCAAGCACGGCTTCGGAAAGGACCAGCTCGTCTATAATTTCGAGTTCACTCAATTCCATTACATAACGGAAAAGATATTCAGAAGAGTGGGGTGGGCAGGAATTTTCGCCATCGCGCGGGAATTCACATGGCTGCCTGATTTCAGCGCTTTTGACACCGGGTCAGGTCATCGGTCCATACATGGGGAAGAGGTCAGATCTCTTCCATTCATGTTCTCCGATGAAATTACCGCTGACAATGCTCCCCGGGAATTTTATTTTATTTCCTATCCTAATTACGACAGGGACAACGTTAACGCAAACGAGAGAGCCAGATTATCACGCATGTACGACCTTAAGGAGACTATCACGGTAGAAAACGACGGCTACAGCGTCGATGTTTATCGCTATGTGAGGAAGGATGGTTGATTATTCGGCGCGTAAGGCACAATTGTGATTCCGGCGGGTATAGATTCATAGATTCCCGAAGTCGGCTGCCGGATTATTTCCCGCTGGCTAAGACAGCCAATTGGACGTGCTCAGTTATCCTCGCAACGTGTCTGCTCACACGCCTCAGCCACCTGACCGCTTCGAGCTTACCCGTGCCGAGATAGACGTCGTAAGTTCCCCTTGCGATCCCGGCCATCACGCTCCTTCTGTACGGTCTGACTTTGAGGTGGATTTTTGAAGAGGCGTCGTTCGCTTTCTCCGCAGCCTGGAGCCAGTTATTGTCTTCGATATCGTCAACGATGCTTCTTACGCAGCTTATGAGCAGGCTGCATTCTTCCGCGAGCTCCGGGGTGTCTCTCGCGGTTACGGCGCGGTCCTCGTCCTCTTCGCACCTTTCGTGAAGCCGCTGCAGGTGGTCGAGCGTGTGAAACATATTCAGCAGCCTTTCCCATTCCGCTCCCTCGGTAGAACCGGGTTTAATACGGTCGAGGAAGGCGTGGGTATCGTTGAGCGCGGTCTGGAGCTCCTCGAGGTCCGCCCTTTTGCCCCTTTCCTTATCGCCCAGAATGGCATTAACGTGCAGGAAGAGCGCCGTGGACAGCGTGCTTATGGCGGACTGAGCGGCGTTAAGCGCAAGGTCCGCATCTTCCAATACAGCACTGTCCAGCTTTTGTGTATAAACGGATGCTCTTTCGGGAATAAGCTTTTCCATGAACCGGGCGAATCGGTTCGTGAAAGGCAGTATTATGATCACGCCCAGTATATTGAAGCACGTGTGAAACGCGACGAGAGCGATCTCCGCGTTGCTGTTCAGCTCGCCCAGTGAGAAATAATTCCATGTCAAGGCGAATGGATTTATCAGGAGTAAGGCCAGGACTGCCGTTAAAATGTTGAATATAACATGGGAAAAACCCGTCCTCTTAACTCCTACCGAGCCGCCGATCGTCGCCAGAGCCGCCGTGGAGGTCGTGCCCAGATCCATCCCGATTACAAGGGCTGCAGCCTGATTGAAATTGATTAAATCCGCGTATAATGCGGTCAGGGCCGCGGCGACACTGACGCTCGATGATTGCGTTATGACTGTGAATACCAGTCCCAGCGCGACTAACAGCAACCGGCCCGGGAGGGTATCGGCGGGCAGATTTTCAAATGAAACGAAACCCCGCAGCTCGCCCATGGACCCCTGCATGAAGGTAAGACCTACGAAGACCAGTCCGAATCCCGCGATTGCATACCCTATATCGGCCAGGCGTCCTTTTGAAAAAAGGCGTAGAACAGCTCCTATGAATACGATAGGCAAAAACACGTTCCCGAGGCTGAGCTTGAATCCCAGAACCGCGATGACCCACCCTTTGAGCGTGGTGCCGATATTGGCCCCGAATATTATTCCGAGGGCCTCCGGGAAGGTTATGAGACCGGCGCCTACGAAACCTACAGCGGCGACCGTGGTCACGCCCGACGCCTGAAGAATCGCTGTGCTTACCGCGCCTGTGAGCGCCCCGGTCAGGGGACTCTTCGTAAAACGCATCAATGCTGACCGCATCGCGCTCCCGGCAAGCGCGCGGAGCCCGTCGGTGAGCACTATCATGCCCAGTAGAAAAAGGCCGATGCCGCCCGCGATGTTGAGAAATATCAGGAGCTTGTCCATGAATAATGTGCTCTGATTAATTTATAAATCGTCTGCGGTACATATGTCAACAAGTTCGCCGCATGAGGTTGAAATTAGTACGCCGCGAGCTGAATCTTCATTCGGATTAGAGGGTAAAAAAGATGATGGAGGACCACTCCGTTTTCTAAAGGGTCTTTTTCCGGGCGGCTCTTTCAGAATGTGAAACCGGTCGCGAACATTATGTGCTCGAAGTCACTCGTCCCCAGGGTCATATTGAGTTTTCCCAAACGCCCGACGTCGGCGCCCACCATGTTCTGCTGCTCGTAATATTTGATGATCTGATTTTTCATCAAATCGTCGAGATTATCGTCCGACACGATTATAAGAGTGTCTTCCCCTTCGCCGCCGACCGCATAATCCTTGTATCCCTTATTGTTATCGAGGTAATAAACCAGCGTATCGTTGCCGGGGCCCAGGTTTATGAAGTCGCTCCCCGGCCCGTCGCTGACCGTGTCGCTGCCTTCGTTTCCCATTATGTAGTCGTCGCCCGCTCCGCCCTGTATCTTGTCGTCACCCGCTCCGCCCGAGACGAGGTCGTCTCCCTCGCCAGATTCTATAAAATCGTTCCCGCCCTTTCCCGAAACGTTGTCGTTTCCGTCGCCCGTGTCTATTTTATCGTTCCCGTCCGTGCCCGTAACGACGTCTTCATTCGTTGCCGCCTCCGAATTTGCCTGATTCTGGGAACCGGCTCTGAGCGGTATTAAAAGTGCGGACAGGAGCATAAGAATCACGATCAGGGATAAAAATTTAGCTTTCATGGCTCATCCTCACGTGTTTGTGATGTCCTAACTATACAACAAGTGGGCCGTGCGAGTCTATCTGGATGTATTTTGAGTTAATGCAGCCGGTTGGTAGCCCCTACGGGATTTGAACCCGTGTTTTAGCCTTGAGAGGGCTACGTCCTAGGCCAGGCTAGACGAAGGGGCCGTGCTCTAAAGCAGGCTTCTAAATTTATCATAAGGATACATAAAAGCAACGACACGGATATCGCGCTTCGGTTTAAAAGAAGAGGAAAGGGGTTTCTTGCGGGGTATAATTTATGCGTACCGGGGTTACCCCGATAAATGTTTCGGGCATGACACTTATTTTCTGTCATCGCGAGGCCGTGTTCCGGCCGTGGCGATCTCTCATTTTCAAGAGATTGCCGCGTCGCTTCCGGCTTCGCCTAAAGGCTACGCCGGGATAAATCGCTCCTCGCAATGACAATTAAACAAAGGGTAAAACGAGATTCTGAAACAAGTTCAGAATGACTAATATGTGGAGGATGATTCGATCAAAAAGCTGCTCACTCTAAACGCGGTTCTTTTCATTTTACTTCTGATCTTCGCTGCATGCGACGGCGGGTCGGGCGGGGGCGACTCTACGCCCGGGTCGACTAACCCGCCCCCTGCGAGTCCCCCTCCGGATGATCTCGAGTCCGCTATACTCGAGCTCATAAACGAGGCGAGGGCGGAAGGGCGGGACTGCGGGAATGAATTCTTCCCGGCGGCTCCCCCGCTCAGCTGGGACGACAGGTTAGAGGCCGCGGCGCTCGGGCACTCGCTCGATATGGCCGAGAACCAGTTCTTCGGCCACGAGGGCTCGGACGGCTCCGACACGGGCGACAGGCTCATGAACGAAGGGTACGACCCGAGCGCATGGGGCGAGACCATACTCGTCGGTATTGAGGACGAAGCGGCCGTCGTTGAGGCCTTTCTGGATTCCCCTGACCACTGCGCGATATTGATGGACCCCGTATACGAGGACGTCGGCGCTGGCGCAGCCGAGGGCATGTTTCAGGGAAGCTCTACCCTCTACTGGACGATCGACGTCGCGACCGAGAGCAATTAACGGGCCGCCGTCCCGGTTTCTTGCTAAAGCCCCGCCACTTGGCTATTCTCAATGCTGACGATATGACTCAGGACGTTAAGGAACTCGGTCTCATTACGAGCGGCTCGCTCGTCGAGGGGCTTCAGATGAAGCTCGGCACAGAGAGGAGCGTCGAGGAGGTGAAGGCCGGGAAGTTCGTCGTCATTCACGGACTTTACAATCAGTTCTTCACACTAATCACGGACGTTAGGCTGGACGCCTCGTCCCCCGACATACTTGTCAATCCGCCTTCCCGTGATGAAGAGCTCCTGAGGAGCGTGCTCTCCGGCACGAGCGCATACGCGACGATCGAGCTTAGACCCATGCTGATGCTCGCGCACGGGGACCGTGAGCTCCGGCCTGTCAAGACCATCCCCCCGCATTTCGCATCAGTATCTGAAGCCTCGAGCGCTGATGTGAGCACCGTATTCGGCAAAGAGGACGGGAAGGGCAGGTTCTTCAACATAGGCACGCCGCTCGATATGGACATACCTGTCTGCATAAACCTCGACAGGTTCGTCGAGAGGAGTAACGGCATATTCGGAAAGAGCGGGACAGGTAAGACATTTTTAACCAGGGTCATGCTCGCGGGCGTCATCAGATATGGGAAAGCCGTGAACCTCATATTCGACATGCACAACGAGTACGGCTGGGAAACTGAGAGCGAGGACTCGAAGGGCTTCGTCAAGGGGCTCAAGCAGCTCTTTCCCGAGAAGGTCGCCATATTCTCGCTCGACCCCGGGTCGACCAGGAAGAGAGGGAGGAAGCCCGACGTCGAGGCGTTCATATCGCTCGACCAGATAGACATCGAGGACATAGCGCTCCTCCAGGACGAGCTTCAGCTCAACACGACGGCGATAGAATCCGCGTTCGCCATATACAGGCGGTACGGGCAGAGGTGGCTCTCCGAGCTCCTCTCGTGGGAGGAAGACGAGCTCGCGGACATATCGAAAGAGCTCGGCACGCACGTACAGTCCCTCTCCGCAATGAGGAGGAAGCTCAACAGGATCAGGGCGCTCCCGTTCATAGTGGAGGACAGCGTTCAGAGCGAAGGGACGATCAAGAAAATACTCGACCACCTCGGGCGCGGGATAAGCATAGTGCTCGAGTTCGGAAGGAGCAACAGCGCGCTCGCGTACCTGCTTGCGGCGAACATCATATCGAGAAGGATCCACGATACATATATAGACAGGACAGAGAAATACCACGCGACGAAAGACTCTTCCGATAAGCCCCGGCAGCTCATGATCACGATCGAGGAAGCGCACAAGTTCCTGAATTCCCAGGCGGCGAAGCAGACCATATTCGGGACTATAGCGAGGGAGCTGAGAAAGTATTCGGTGACGATGCTCATAGTCGACCAGAGGCCTTCGGGTATAGACGACGAGGTTATTTCGCAGGTGGGGACGAGGATAACGGCGCTCCTTAACGACGAGAAGGACATACAGTCCGTGCTCACGGGAGTGAGCAACACGTCCGGGCTGAGGTCCGTTCTCGCGAGCCTCGATACGAAGCAGCAGGCCCTGATTTTAGGGCACGCAGTTCCGATGCCTGTCGTGGTGAAGACGAGGGAGTACGGGGAGGACTTCTATAAGGAGATCTCAAATGCTCCAGAAGAAGGGAAGGGGGAGGAGTACATAGAGGAGCTCTACGGATAAAAGTATTCTTCTTGCCTAGTCCTGCCTCTTGAGCTCTTTTTTAAACCGCTTGAAATTCTTTACGTAGTGCCCGGCCGACGATCTCAAATCCTCTATCTCGGCGGGCGTGACTTCCCTTACGACTTTCCCCGGGGAGCCCAGCACCATGGAGTTGTCGGGTATGACCTTTCCCTGCGTTATGAGGCAGTTGGCCCCGATGATGCAGTTCTTCCCTATTACGGAGTTATTGAGCAGCACCGCGTTTATACCTATCAAGCTGTTGTCCCCTATCGTGCACCCGTGGAGCATGGCCTGATGGCCAACAGTCACGCCTCTGCCTATCGTAGCCGGAATCCCTGCGTCCGTGTGTATCACGACCCCGTCTTGGATATTGGTATCTTCGAGTATCGTTATGGGCTCGTAATCGCCCCTGATGACGGCGTTATACCAGATGCTTACGTTGTTGTGGATTATCACCGAGCCTATAACGACCGCGTTATCGGCGATGTAGTAATCGCCGCCTTTTATTTCGACCCTTCGCTCTCCGAGTGAATATATCAAGGTTGTCCTCCTCCGCTGCAAGAGCAAATTTCAGTTCGGAAATAATTATTTTACACACATAAAATTTTTACCGTGCGGTTCTTCTAGTCCCGCCGTCCGGTTTCAAATCAGCCTGTGCCATCCCCTGATGCCAGTCGCGAAAAAGACCTGAAACGTCGGGCTCGTTTTCAGGTATTCGTAGATCTCGTATGCGTCGAACTCTTCCCTGAATACTGCGTATACTGCGGAGCCGCTCCCGGTCATGAGGACGTTCTTCACGCCGAGCGAGCAAAGTATCTGCTTGTATGCCTTTATCTCCGGGTATAGCTCGAACGCGGGCGCCTCGAGATCGTTACGGAGCGGGAGGTCTGCGCCCTCTCCCTTGAACCGCTCGACTGCTTTATCGATATCGAATGATGGTTTCTCGACGGCTGCTCCGGTATTCATTTCGTCCCATTTCGTGTAGACATCGACCGTCGATACATGGAGGTTAGGGCAGAGTATGACGTAGTAAAGAAGGGGAAAGTCTTTGATTACTGTTATACGCTCCCCTATGCCTTCAGCTACCGATGCGACCGACCGCAGGAAAAAAGCCACGTCCGCGCCGAGCCTGGGGGAAATGCCGAATAGGGTTTCCTCGGACAGCGTGTCCGTGATCCTGCTCAGCCCCGTGAGGACGGCCGCCGCATTGCTGCTCCCTCCGCCGAGGCCCGAGCCGGGAGGTATCTTCTTTTTTATCGATATGGCAATGCCCGTGTCGAGACGGCTCTCTCCGAGAAACAACTCGGCTGCCTTCCAGGCGAGGTTGCTCTTGTCCCGGGGGATATCGATACCGCTCGACCTGATTTCGATTCCTTCGCCTCCGGTCGTCTCAACCGTCACCTCGTCGAAGAGATCGACGGGCTGCATGAGCGACCTGATATCGTGGTATCCGTCGGGTCTTTTCCCCAAGACCTCGAGAGTGAGATTGACCTTTGCCGGTGAGAGAAGTGTTATCGAGCCCATAGCGTCTGACCGTGCTAGAATGTAATGGATGTGTATGATTTTTCAATATAAACCAATCGCCCCGTATATTGTAAATAGTTACGGAATATCCGCATATTTTTAAAGCGATTGTTTTGACCGGCTTAAGAACGAAATGCCAAAATAATAAGAGTCCTGAATGATTTCGATAAATATAGTGCTGACAGATGGTTATGAGCATTTCGGGCTGTATTTTATAAATAAATCCGGCCGCCGAAAATAATCCCTTGACATTTAAAGTATCGTACTTTACTTTTATATATAAAATTAATAGCAATACTTAAAAGTCATCCTCCATCCTCCTTTAAGAGAACGGGAGTAATTCTTGACTGAGAATTACTCCCGTTTTTGCATTTTATGACTCCTCAAGATTACTCCTTATTGTGAACCTATCGTGTTGCGAGTAAAGTAGAAGTGAAGCTCGTCCGACTATAATTTGTTTTATCGCTCACGGGGTAATCTTCGGCTTATGAATCCTAAACGTTTTGCACTCCGCTCGATTCTTCTTGCCTTCCTCCTCTTCGTCACGGGCTGCGTATACCTGAGGCTTTATAAAGTCCAGAACCAGCTTAACGATTTCGACAGCAATTTCGAGCTCAGCGACAAGGGCGGCCTCATCCTGATATTTCTGAATCCCGTTCTCGAAGCGGGGGACATGGTCTGGCTCATGAAAAACGGCCCGCTCAAAAAAGAGGAGAACGGTGAGGGGGAATTATGGACATATATATTCGAGAAGCAGTATCTCACGGGGGACAGGGAGGGACATGAGTACGATATTCCGATACTGATACTGATGCAGAACGAAATGGTGAAGGAAATAATCTTCCCGGAGCGCTTCCTGAAATACATATCCATTCCCCTTTTGAAGAAGATGTTCTCTTCGATGGGTGAAGCGGAAATAAACAAGCTCTCGAAGAGCGCGAGCTCGATCTTCAGGGGGAGTAACCCCGACGAGATACCGGGGATGGAGAACATCGTAGATACTTTGGGCAAACCGTATTCAATTGAGGAAAAGGATGACGCTATTCAATACACTTACCTCTATTATTTGAAGAACGGCGCTCTCGGTCCGGTTTCGGATTACTTCGAGTTCGAGACGGAGTTCACATTCAACAAAGAGAGCAAGGCCCTCGAGAAGGCCCGTGGGACTATCAGAGGCTTGACCATGACTCTCGATTTCACGTCGGAGTAGCCGGCGGGCAATTATTTATGAAATGGGAAATTCGTGAGGGATAATTGAATATCCGCTTTGTGGGAATTTTGGGTCGAGCTTCATTCGTTAAGAACAAGAGACGTGAAGTACATTACCACCCCTCCGTTCCGGGTCCTCCTTTGAAAGGGCCTACGATGTCCGCTGTTATCCATCCGCCGTAAAATCTCCCGGGCTGGGCTTTAACAAGCTCCCCGTCGAGGTAACATGCGTCCATCATCTGCGGATAAAAGGCTATGTGGTCTTTAATGACTTCGTAACCGTGCGCCGGATCGGGATAGTGCCAGGCGGCGTTTTCCGCGCGTTTGCCGTGGACCGAGACCGTATAATAGGACGCCGCGCCCTTCCATTCGCAAACCGTCATTTTGCCGCCCGGGATCAGAAACTTCATCTCTATATCCCCGCGGGGTATGTAATAGACGGGAGGACTGCTTGTCTCGAGGACACGTACGGCGTCCGTCGAGTCCGCGATCAGGATATTATTGAAAAAGACCTCTACGTGCTTACGGGAATATTCGACACGCGGCGGTCTCGGGTAGTCCCATACGGATTCCTGTCCTGGTCCGGGTTCTATTCGATGGCGGCTCATTACGGTTATAATGTATGTTGTATCTGCAAATATCGAGTTATCTTACCTTCAAGTACTGTACGCTGAACTTTCTGTCCCTGTCTGTCCACACCCTCTTGACGCCGTAACTGTCCGATACGAGGTCCCTGAAACCTTCGAGAGTGTATTTATATGAATATTCCGTCAGTATCGTTTCATCCTTCCTGAAAAGGAAGCTCGTGCCGTCGACTCTGACCCTCTGGTCGACCGTGCTTGCGAGATGCATTTCTATCCTGCTTTCGCGGGTATTGAAGAAGGCTTTGTGTCTCCATTTCTCGATGTCGAAATCGGAGGCTATCTCGCGGTTGAGTCTTTTTAGTATATTGAGATTGAATTCGGCGGTCACTCCCTTCGCATCGTTATATGCGTCTTCGAGTGTCTTTATGTCTTTTACCAGGTCGACTCCGATAAGTAGACCGCTCCCGCGGCCCGCGCGCCTGGCTATCCTGCCGAGGAATGTCCTCGCCGAATCGGGCGTGAAATTACCTATGGTCGATCCGGGGTAGAAGAACACGGTGCGCGAGAAGGGGAAATCGAAGCCGGGGAGGCTGAAGGGCTGAGTGTAGTCGGCATAGACGGGCATTATCCGGAGCCCGGGGTAATCGGCCGCGAGCGCTTCTACGGATTCCATTAAGTGCTCTTCCGAAATATCTATCGGTACGTAGCCTGAAGGGTTTTTCAGGTTATCGAGGAGGAGTCTTATTTTAACACTGCTGCCGCTTCCGAGCTCCACGAGTAGGCAGTTCTGTCCGATGTAGGAACAGATGTCCTCGATGTTTTCTTTCATTAATGCGATCTCTGTGCGCGTCGGATAGTATTCATCGAGCTCGCATATCTCGTCGAACAGCGCGGAGCCTCTTTTGTCGTAAAAGAGCTTGCAGGGGAGCTGCTTTTGCGGCTTCTCGAACCCCGTGACGACCTCGTTAATCAGGCTCTCCTTCTCGGGCTCGAATTTTTCCAACCGCAGGATGTTCTTATGCATCGGACTATAGGTTATACGCTCCGGAGGACCGGCTGGATTTATCGGATTTAGAGTCTATGTACGGTCCTTCGCGAGCCTTATGCCCATAAACTGCCATCTCGCGTCAGGAGGAAAAAAATTCCTGTACGTATTTCTGATGTGAGACTTCGGCGTGGCGCACGAACCGCCTCTAAGTACAAACTGGTTGCACATGAACTTGCCGTTATACTCGCCGAGCGCTCCGGGTAGCGTTTTGAATCCGGGATAGGACGTGTAGGGGCTCTGGGTCCATTCCCAGACGTCGCCGTACATTTGTTGGATAGATTGTTTGTTTTTATCGGTCTCGGCCGCCCCAGGACGGAAAGACAGGCTCTCGGCGAAATTCCCTTCGACAGGCACGCCGTCTGAAGCGACCTCCCATTCGGCTTCCGTCGGCAGTCTCGCCCCCGCCCACCTGGCGTAGGCGTCGGCCTCGAAATAAGATACGTGACATACGGGCTCTTCAGGGTCAACGCTCCTCATGCCGGATAGAGTGAAATGAGCCCATTTCCCGTTTTTCCGCTCCCAGTAAAAAGGCGCTTTCCAGCCCCTCGATTCGACGGCCGTCCAGCCTTCGGAGAGCCACAGCTCGGGGGTCTCGTAGCCGCCGTCCTCTATGAACCCGAAGTATTCCCCGTTCGTGACCAGACGCGACTGAAGACTGAATGGCTCGAGGTAAACCTTGTGCCGCGGGTATTCGTTGTCGTACCCGAACCCCTTTCCCGGGTGCCCTATGGGATGCACTCCGCCGTCGTATGCGATCCATTTCGCAGGAGGAGCCGTTCTCGCGGTCTTGCCGTTTTTGTGGTTCTCCGCCTTGTACGCCGGTCGGAGCGGGTTCTCCGAAAATACGTGTTTAATATCTGTTACTATCAATTCCTGGTGCTGCTGCTCGTGGTGTATTCCGATCTCGATGACAGGAGAGAATTCATTCCACTCCCTCTCGTCCGCATCGTCCATGAAAGCGACCATATGTTCGTCGACATAGTTCCGGTAGTGATAGGTCTCTTCGACTGTCGGTCTCGAAATAAGTCCCCTTTTGGGCCTGAGGTGTCTCTCTCCCGCCTGAACGTAGTAGGAGTTAAAGAGGTATGCGTATTGGGGGCTCGGCGATTTGTATCTTTTGACGGCCTTTGATAAGACGAATGTCTCGAAGAACCAGCTCGTGTGCGCGAGATGCCATTTGGTGGGGCTGACGTCCGGCATGGATTGTATGACGTAATCTTCTATCTCGAGGGGCTCGGCAAGCGTGTGGGAAAATTCCCTGACCGTTTTAAATCTTTCTCTTAAAAAATCCCTCGAAAGTCCGCCGGGCCTTGCATTATCGCCTTTGCTTTTCTCATGATTGCTTTCACGGGATTTAACCTTGGCTTCCATTTTCTTCTCCCGGAATTACACCCCTTCGGATAGCGTCTGAAAGGGGTAGGTTTTCTAAGTTTAAGGCTCAACGTCAGTATATACAAATATTTAGTTTACCGTATCTTGTGTTTAATCAAAGGCTGAAATTATTATGAGTGTGTTAAAGGCACATCGGAATAAAGCGGAATGGGACGGTATCGGAATGCTGCGGGGTTGCTTTAAATTATGTCTGCCCGACACTGAGGGGAGCGGGGTCACCCGCCCCTGACTTCTTTTAATTTCCTTATAAGCTCTTTTATCTCTTCGGACTTGACCTTCATGCTCACCCTGTTCACGACGAGTCGCGCAGAGATGTCGGATATAGTCTCGAACTCGACAAGGTTGTTTTTCTTGAGCGTTTCACCCGTGGCCGTGAGGTCCACGATT
Source organism: Thermodesulfobacteriota bacterium (assembly GCA_040754335.1). Lineage (NCBI taxonomy): Bacteria > Pseudomonadati > Thermodesulfobacteriota > Thermodesulfobacteriota bacterium. The sequence continues at coordinate 334,023 of JBFMCV010000005.1, forward strand.
ACGTCCGAGAGGCCGACTATAGGCGCAAGCTCTACAGAGCCGTAGAGCTTCACGATCTCCGCCCCTACGCCCTTCCCCGAGAAGTGCTCGTGGGCGATCCTAGGGTATTTGGTCGCTATCCTGAGCGAGCCGGTCGAAGAATACTCGAAGCCCTTCGGGGCCGCTACCACCAGCTTGCATCTCCCGATCGCGAGGTCGAGCGGCTCGTAGAGGTCATGCTTTTCTTCCATGAGCGTATCCATACCCACTATGCCGCAATCGGCCGCCCCGTACTCGACGTAAGGCGGTATATCAGTCGGGCGTATAATCAGTATCTTCAGTTTAAGGGAAGGGTATTCGAAAATGAGCTTCCTTGAGTCTTTCAATATGTTTTCGACGGGATAACCCGCCTTCGTGAGAAGAGTCACTTCCTCGCTGAGCAGCCTTCCCCTTGCGATAGCAAGCGTTATCATTCTTTCTCCCTCCAGATGCTGGCTCCTAAGGTTTCGAGTTTGGTGTCGAGCTTGTCGTAGCCCCTGTCAAGGTGGTATACCCTCGATATCTCTGTTTTGCCGACTGCGGCGAGCCCTGCAAGAACGAGTGATGCGCTCGCCCGGAGATCGCTCGCCATCGTAGGCGCGCCGCTGAGATTCTTCACGCCCCTTACGACGGCGCTGTTTCCGACGAGCTTGATATCTGCCCCCATCCTCCTGAGCTCTCCGGCGTGGAGGAACCTCTGCGGGAATATCGTTTCCGTAAGCACGCTGAGCCCGTCAGCCGTGCTCATGAGCGTCATCATCTGAGCCTGCATGTCGGTCGGGAAACCGGGGTACGGCAGGGTCGTGATGTCCGTGCTTTTCAGTCCTCCGTTCGATCTTACCCTGATCCCGCCGCCCTCGCGCGTTATTTGCGCCCCGATCTCTATGAGCTTGCCTATGAGAGCGCCCATGTTCTCGAAGCGGCAGTTCCTGATCAAGAGGTCGCCGTTTGTGAGCACGGAGGCGATCATATATGTCCCCGCCTCTATCCTGTCGGGCATTACCTCGTAGCTGGATAGAGGCGTGAGCTTCTTTACCCCTCTTATCGTTATTATGTCCGTTCCCAGGCCGGTGATGTCGGCCCCCATTCTGTTGAGCGCGGTCGCAAGGTCTGTTACTTCCGGCTCGCACGCGGCGTTGAGGAGTATCGTTTCCCCCTCGGCAAGCACCGAGGACAGGATAAGGTTTTCGGTCCCTGTAACGGTCGACACATCAAAAGGGATTATTCCGCCCGTGAGCCTGCGGGCGTTCGTTTCGACGTAGCCCTCTTCGATCTGGATCTTCGAGCCGAGTATGGATAGACCCTTCAGATGCTGGTCTATGGGCCTCTCCCCTATGGCGCAGCCGCCCGGAAGAGATACGCGGGCTTTGCCAAACCTGGCAGTGAGCGGGCCCAGGACGAGCACGGACGCCCTCATGGTCTTGACGAGGTCGTAAGGGGCCTCCCAGCTGTTCAGGTTCGACGCGTCTATCGTGAGCGTGCCGTTCTCGTAGTCCACGTCCGCTCCGAGTATCTGCAGCAGCTTCGCCATTGTCCTCACATCTGCGAGGTCGGGGACATTGGTGATTATATTCTTTCCTTCCGACAGTATGCAGGCGGCCATGAGCGGCAGGACCGCGTTTTTGGCGCCGCTGACAACGATTTCGCCTTCGAGCCTTTTTCCGCCCTCGACTACTATTTTTTCCATTGAGCCCTCACGACCCTCTCTATATCGTTAATATCTCTCTTGCATGAAATCTCGGTAAATCCGGCCTCTCCGAAAAGCGATTTCACGTCGGACGACTGGCCCGACCCTACCTCGAGCATGCACCAACCGCCTTGTTTAAGCACCCTTCCCGCGTCGGCGATTATCTTCCTTATGAAGAAAAGCCCATCCTCTCCCCCCACTAGAGACGACCGCGGCTCGTAATCCCTCACGTCGGGCGGAAGCATCGCGTATTCGGCCTCCGGTATGTAGGGCGGGTTCGATACCACCAGATCAAGCGATCCCCGCTTAAAGGGCTCTGTCAAGTCCCCGAGAACGAAGAATATGCGGCCTTCGGGACTGAGTCTCTCCGCGTTTGCCCGGGCAAGCTCGAGCGCTCCGGGCGAAATGTCGGCGGCAAAAACCCTCGCACCCGGCTTTTCGCACGCGATTGTTACCGCTATGCACCCGCTGCCTGTGCCCGCGTCCAGTATCGCCGGTCTCTCTGGAGCTTCGGCCGCCTTCAACGCCTCTTCGACGAGCAGCTCCGTCTCGGGCCTCGGTATAAGAACGTTTCTGTTCACGGAGAAAGACCTTGAGTAAAATTCCTTTTCGCCCGTGATATAGGCGATCGGCTCGTTCTTGATCCTCCTTTCGAGGAGCCTGTAAAATTCCTCTACCTTGACCTGGTCGAGCTCCCTGTCGGGACAGGCATAAATTTCGGAGAAGTCCTTTATGGCGCTTGACTTTGAAAGAAGGATGGACGCTTCGAGCGAGGGGTTCTCTATCAGGTGGAGCCTCATGTTTTCCTTCCCGAACGTGTAAAGGTCTTTCAAGTGCATGGCCTTAAGATCCCGCCTTTAGAAGGCTAAGAGTTTATACGTATAACGCATCTTTTCAAGGAAATTATACAATACTACCGAATATGTATCCTTCTTTGCCGGCATGGGGGTGCTGCCGGGTCGAGTGGAGGCCGTGTGAGGCCGGGGGGATTCGCATTTATTATCCCGAGCGGCTGCCGGGGCGTTAAAGCAGGCTAGGGCTTCTCGAGGGAATGGTGTTTCATCGATTGCCCGCTGACGATGTAGTAAGTGTCCTCGGCTATGTTCGTCGCGAGGTCGGCGACCCTCTCGATCTCCCTGGCTATCAGTATAAGGGTGAGAGACCTGTCGATTGTCTGCGGGTCGGCGATCATGTAGGTGACGAGCTCCCTCACTATCTGTGGTTCGAGGGAGTCGACCTCGTCGTCTCTCTTGCATACCTCTATAGCGAGCTCGGCGTCTTTATTGACGAAAGCGTCCAGGCTTTCCTGGAGCATCTGTATCGCCTTGTCGGCCATACGGGGGATATCTATAAGCGGCTTTACGGGCGGTTTGTCCGCAAGGTAAATCGTTTTCTCGGCTATGTTGACGGCGTGGTCTCCTATCCTCTCGAGGTCGTTGTTTATCTTCATTATCATGGACACCGTCCTCAGGTCTTCCGCTTCCGGGTGGTAGAGGGCGAGTATCCTGATGCACTGGTTATCTATATCGATCTCCATCTGGTTGATCTTGGCGTCTGACTTTATTACGTCCTCGGCCATGATCATATTCCGGTCTTTTAACGCCTTTATGCTCTTGGCGATCATTTCTTCGACGGATGTCGCCATCTCGAAAAGCATTTTCTTTAACTTGCTGATTTCTTCTTCTAATCTGACCATTTTATTTCCTGCGGGCTTTCAAGACCCATGATTTGAGGCCGGCGGTCAATTCCCGCTGAACTCGGACTCTATCCAGCCCTTTATTTCGTCCCTTACGGTTCTGAATCCGGCCAGTATCTCTTCGTCCTTGCCTCTGAATCCCGCCGGGTCTTTGAACCCCCTGTGTATGTGTTTGCCACCTCCGGTGAAAACGGGGCATGCTTCGCTCGCCCCGTCGCAAACCGTGACAACGGAGTCGAATTGCGTGTCTGCGTACCTGTCGAGGTTTTTAGACGTGTGATCCTTTATATCGATCCCTATCTCGTCCATTACCCGTATGGCGTAAGGGCTCACGCGGGACGGCTGCGTGCCCGCGCTGTAAACCTCGAACCTGTCGCCATACAGGTGTCTCAATATCCCTTCCGCCATTTGCGACCTCGCAGAATTATGTGTGCAAATGAATATAACTTTAATTTTACCTTCCTTGGGCATTTTTTCCCTCCTGTAATGAATAAGTCAGGGGAGAGAATCTGGTTGTCGGACGAAGGTTCGTTATTATCCGAATTTTCCGGAGACGTAGTCTTCGGTCTGCTTATACTTAGGCTTGAGGAATATCGTTTCCGTCGTGTCGTACTCTATGAGCTCCCCCAGGTACATAAATGCGGTGTAATCGGACACGCGGGAAGCCTGCTGCATGTTGTGAGTGACTATAACGATTGTGTATTTAGTTTTGAGCTCCGTTATGAGGTCTTCGATCTTGCCTGTGGCTATCGGGTCGAGCGCCGAGCACGGTTCGTCCATGAGCAGTATCTCGGGTTCGACCGCTATCGCCCTCGCGATGCAGAGTCTCTGCATCTGCCCTCCGGAGAGGCCGAGCGCGCTGTCGTGGAGCCTGTCGTGAACTTCGTCCCAGAGGGCCGCGCCCTTGAGACTCTTCTCCACGAGCTCGTCCAGGACGGATTTTCTGTTCTCGCCGGCTATTCTCGCTCCGTATGCGACGTTTTCATATATGGACTTGGGGAACGGGTTTGATTTCTGGAAGACCATGCCGACATTCTTTCTGAGTTCGGTTATATCGACGCTCGCGTCGTAGATATCCTCGCCGTCGATAAGTATCTCTCCCTCGACGCGGGCTGAATCGACGAGGTCGTTCAAACGGTTAAAGCAGCGGAGAAGCGTAGACTTCCCGCATCCCGAAGGCCCTATGAACGCAGTGGCCTTATTTTTCGGGATATCCATGTAAATGCTCTTTAAAGCTTGCTTTTCGCCGTAGTACAGGTTCGCGTCGTTTACCTCGACTATAGGGTCCGGCACCTTGAACTTGCTCGATTTCGGATCGCCGTGCACCTTGATCTGCTCGCTGATTCTTGGTTCCGCCGCTTCCTTCGCTTTTTCGGTAATCACTTCTGTCATAGCCTCCTCGACTATCCACCGCGGAGTAATAATTAATATAACATCTATTAAACTGCCGAGGTAGTGTATTTTTTTCTCAAACGGTTCCTTATGATTATTGCGGTCAGGTTTAAAACCACGACGATCAATATAAGAAGCAGCGCGGTGGTATAAACCATGGGCTTTGCGGCTTCGACGTTAGGCGACTGGAAGCCCACGTCATATATATGAAATCCCAGGTGCATGAACTTCCTCTCGAGGTGCATGTACGGGAAGTAGCTGTCGATAGGGAGCTGGGGGGCAAGCTTCACGACTCCCGTTATCATTAGGGGTGCGACCTCTCCGGTAGCCCTCGCTATCGCCAGTATGAGCCCCGTCAATATTGCTGGCATGGCGCTCGGGATAACGATTTTCCAGGTAGTCTCGAACTTTGTGGCTCCGAGCGCGAGGGAGCCGTCCCTTATCTCCTTCGGCACCGCAGCCAGGCCTTCCTCAGTCGCCACGATCACAACGGGCACCGTAAGGAGGGCGAGCGTGAGGGACGCCCACAGTATGCCCCCCGTCCCGTAAGTCGGGTTGGGCAGGGCTTCCCTGAAGAAGATGCTGTCGATAGTGCTCCCCATGCCGTATATGAAGAAACCCACCGCGAAGACTCCGAATACGATCGAGGGCACGCCGGCAAGGTTGTTAACGCATATCCTTACGGTCCTTACGAGCACCCCCTGCTTTGCGTACTCCCTCAGATAGAGAGCCGCAACGACCCCGAACGGCAAGACGACCACGCTCATGATAAGCACCATCAGCACCGTGCCGAATATCGCCGGAAAGACGCCGCCCTCCGTATTTGCCTCTCTCGGTTCAGCCGAAATGAACTCCCAGACTTTCGACGTATATAAGAAGGCCTTCTGGAACCAGCTCATACCGTTCGGTCTGTACGCGCGTACGATATTTCCTACGGGCATTTCCTTTTCCCGGCCGTCAGCCGCCGCCATCACTATCTTTTCTTTGTTGAATTCGGTGTAGAGGGAGGACAAGACGGCTTCCTGCTCCTTGTATTTTTCCTCTTCCTCATTAATTTTTGCCTGGATTTTCAGTATCTCTTCCCGGTTGTCCCCGCCCTTCATCTCGAGACCCCGGATATCCAGTCTCAGGTTCTCTATCTGGGCGTTGATGCCCCCTATCACTCCTTTCTCGATCGATTTAATTTCGTCTGCTATTTTCTGATATTTCGGGATCTGGGTTTCGAGGACAGGCCAGCATTCCTCGTTGCCGCGGCAGACGGCGTTCCCGCTATCCGTAATCTCCTTAATGAAACCGTACATATTCCCCCACTCCCTGCGCTCGAGAGCGACCGCGTATTTGGGGTAGCTGATATTCTGTATCTGGTCGTCGTCAACCCATCTGAAGTCAAGCCCGTATAAGTCCCTGTTCCCTATCTTGAGCTGTGTCCTTTCTATTAAGGGCTCATCGTCGGCAGCGTCATAACCTTTGACCTTTTCGTGACCTGTGATTTCGCCCAGCACCTTGCTCCCGTCTTTTAGCTGAATCTCGGCAAGGTTTGCGGGCCAGAAAAACCCGAGCCCTTTCGCCGCTATGAGATAAAGGAGACCCGCAATCATAAGCAGGCTGAACATGAGCGCCACGCCTGTCAGCCAGACGAAGGGGTCGCCGCTTTTCCAGAACTTTTTATTCATTTCCCATACCTCAATAATTTGTCAGGCATCTGCATATCTGCATATCGGTGATCGTTTTATAATTGTCCGAATTTTTTTCTCAGCCTCTGTCTCACGATCTCCGCTGCGGTGTTAACGATGAAGGTAAAGAAGAATAGAAGGAGCGCAGCCAGGAACAACACCCTGTAGAGTGTCCCCCCGTGGGGGGCTTCGGGTATCTCTACCGCTATATTAGCCGATAACGCACGGAAACCGTTAAAGAAGCTCCAGTCCATGATCGGGGTATTTCCTGTCGCCATGAGCACGATCATCGTTTCACCGATCGCCCTTCCCAAGCCTATCATTACTGCCGAGAATATCCCCGGGCTCGCAGTCGGAAGTATGACCCTGATAGCGGTCTGCCACTTGTTCGCGCCGAGCGCGAGAGAGCCCGCGGCGAGATGCTTGGGCACGCTCGACAGGGCGTCTTCCGAAATGGTGAATATTATCGGTATGACCGCGAAACCCATGGCGAAACCGACAATTAAAGAATTCCTCTGGTCGTACTGGAGACCGAGGACATTATAGAACCAGGCCTTGTAGTCTCCGCCGAATATCATCTGTTCGACAGGCGAATTTATCCATAATGTCGTTACGACCGCAAGCAGGATTACCGGGATCAGCAAGAAAAGCTCCGACCCCTCTTTGAACCTGCCTTTTATTTTTCTCGGCAGATACCCCCATATGAAGACGGCTATCAATGTGAATATCGTCAGGACGATCGGCAGCGTAAATACTGCGGGGATAATCTTTTCAATATAAGGCGCGAGCCAGAGGCCCGCAAAAAAACCTAATACCACGCTCGGGAGCGCCGCCATGATTTCTATTACAGGCTTGATCGTGTTTCTGAGCGCGGGGTGCATGAACTGTGAGACGCAGAGGGCCGCGAATATGGAAAGAGGTATAGCAAACAGCAGCGCGTATATTGCTCCTTTTAGCGTGCCGTAGGCTAGAGGAGTTAAACTGAACTTCGGCTCGAAATCGTCCGTCCCGCCGGTCGACTGCCATACGTACTCGGGTTTGCTGTAACCCTCATACCAGACCTTTTCGAAAAGAGTCTTGAAGTTCGTCTCCGGGTGAGGGTTGTCGACGTCCCAGTCGTAGAGCTTCCCCTGTTGATCGATCGCGATTATTCCGTCCGCCTTTGGCGGATAGACGAGGTTCCGGACACGGGGCCCGTCCGTTTTGAAAGACGCCAGTTTCTGCTCGGATGTCGCATGGTAAAGGTTTATGTTGCCGCCGTTGTCTGAAGCTATAAAACTACGGTCCCTCGCTGAGGGCAGTATGCTCATAACCGGCAGCTCCAGAGGAGGAAGCTCGTGTATCCTTTTAAGCACGTTGCCCCTCGGGGAATCGGAATCCGAGACCTCGAACCATACGGACACGTCCCCTGCACCGTCCCCTACGATCAGCGAACGGTCTCCAAGCAGGAAGGCGAGCGCCGTTATAGGAGTGTTTGAATTCGGGGCCGCATTCAATACATCGAGAAGCACCGGGTTCTCCTTGTTTCTTACGTCCCAGTGGTATAGCTTTCCGTTGCTTGTCCCGGCATAGAGGTTCCTGAGGAAGCTGTCGAGCCCGAGAGCGGTCACTTTGCCTCCCTCGAGATTCCCGGTCAGGTTATGCGTGATCTGCTTCTTTTCTCCTCCCCCGAGCATCGATCCGGAACCGACAGTCCCCGAAAACAGCAATTCCCCCCCCGACGTGTACGCAGCTGAAGCTTGCTCTCCGTCCTCGGTCTCCTCAAATGCAATAATCTCTAGAGGCGAGGAGCCGACATTCAAAGGGGCTTCTTCCTCGGCTTCAGGCGTGATAATTCTTTTATCTCCTTCAAAGCTCGTCGAGAAGTCCATCCTGACGGGCAGTATGTTGCCGTCCTCAGTCCCGAAGCTGTAGAGCTCGTTGTTCTCCGAAACGTAGCTCGAAATTATTTTTGTGCCTTCGAGGCCCGGGATCTGCTGTTTCTTTATTGTGCTCCCGTCTTTAAGGGACAGGAAGGTTACAGTACCGTCGTTTGCGACAATGAAGCCGATTTCCTTATATTCGTCGGTCCCCGCAGCCATGAACGGGAACCGGCTCTTGTCCGGATTGTCGAGTGAATATGAAGCGAGGTCGGGAGATTCCTTGAGTATAAAAGTGCTTACCAGTTCTGATTTCACGCCCTTCCAGAGAGGGACGGTTTCAACCCCGATAAAAACGAGAATAGCTATGATACAAAGTATTATCGCCACTCCCCCGATAGTGACGATTACTGTTGCTATACGGTCGACAAGTTTCCTCCGCTTGACTCCGGAGGAAACTTGTCTAGGTTCTTTCAATTTGACTTGTGGTGTCATAAATCTTCCCGTTCAGACCGTATTGTGGTACTTGACGACTACAATCAGTTAGCGATGACTTTCATCTGCTCGGAGTCAACCGTTGCGGGGAGCGGCATATAACCGTCCTTGATTACTACCTGCTGTCCTTCCTGGCTGAGTACGAATTTCAGGAACTCCAGGCGGAGCGGATCGAGTGCCTCGTTCGGCTTCTTGTTGACATATAGATATAGATACCTTCCGAGGGGATAAGTTCCGCTGACGATATTGTCGAGGATGGGCTCAGCGCACTCACCGGGCTTCTTTCCGAGCTTGAGCGCCTTGACGCCCGACGTCACGTAACCGATGCCGCTGTATCCGATAGCGCCCTTGTCTTCAGTTACGCCCTGAACGACCGAAGCGGAGCCCGGCTGTTCCTTAACGGAGTCTTTGTAGTCGCCCTTGCAGAGCGTATGCTCTTTAAAAAAGCCGTAGGTCCCTGAGGCGGAGTTTCTGCCGTAAAGGCTTATCGGCATGTTGGCCCACTCGCCCGTAAGGCCGAGCTGACCCCAAGTCGTGATGTCTTCCGTGCCTCCGCATGCCCTGTTCTTGGAGAATATCGCGTCCACCTGCTCCATGGTCAGGCAATCGAGCGGGTTATTCTTGTTGACGAATACGGCTAGCGCGTCGATCGAAGTAGCAACCTCAGTGGGCTTGTAACCGAACTTTTTCTCGAATTCGTCTATCTCTTTATCCTTCATCGGGCGGGACATGGGTCCGAACTGGGCTGTCCCCTCGATGAGGGCCGGAGGTGCGGTGCTCGAGCCCTTTCCCTCGATCTGGCATTTTACGTTGGGGTAATCCTTTGTGAACCCCTCGCACCAGAGGGTCATGAGGTTGTTCATCGTGTCCGAGCCAATGCTGTTGATGTTCCCCGAAACCCCGCTCGTCTTCGAATATGCGGGTATGGCCGAATCGACCTGCAACGTCTCGGCTGCGATTGCGAAATTTCCGGCAATCGTTAAAACAAATACAGTAAAGCAAGCAATTAAGCTGCTTTTAAGAAGTCTAGTTTTACTCATTTTAATACCTCCTTTAGAGATTTAATCTGGCAAGGATTAAAACTCAGGATTATGAAGAATATGTTAAGAAAAGATTAAACCCTAGTTAACGGTCTCCTGTGATTACTGAATTATTATTGATAATTTTTCAATTCCGTGCCGGCCTTTCGAATTATTGTACCTTAACTCGAAGCATGATTCAGAGATCATCCGGGCGGGAATATAGCCGGGCTCCCGGACATCATCATTATGAGAGCATATATTTATCTGACAAAACAGGGTTAACGGCAGATTAATAGGGGGTTAATCCAATCTTCATCATCTCCTGTTATCGTGTGGGGTGTGTTAGTGCAGGGCCGGGCAGCCGGGTCCCCGCATATTCATATAAAACTGCATAGAACAACTGAGCGGATTGATCGAAATGGAGATACGGTCGGTATTTCAGATAGCCAAGAGAGAGTGGGAGAACATATCCGTATCGCTCGAGCTCTGCGGGGATATAGGGAAATTCGACCTGGTCCGTTATATAGAAAAAGAGCCCCAGCTGATACGCAACCTGATAGGGATGGAAAAAAAGCTGCACGAGCACGACTACCTTACGAGGGAAGCCGCGTACGTGTTTACCGAATTGGGGAAGGAGGCCGGAGAGAGGCTCGGACTTACGCCTGAGCTCGCAATGGCTTTCGGGGCGGGCTACAGCTGGGTGAGGACGGGGTGGTTCGATCTCATTAATCTCGAGTTCGACGACCTCGAAATCCTGGAGGACCACCTGACACGCAAGATATTCTTTTTCAGGCTGTTTTTTCCGCTAAAGGAGGATTTCGGCTGGGTCTTTGATTCCTCCGACGTAACATCGAACCTTAAATCCATCTTCGAAAGGTTCCTGTCGTGGCAGAACGATCCCGTCGGCTATGGCAAGGATCTGGAGCATTACAAGAAGGAGATCGAGCCTATACGGGAAGGTCTCGCATCCGCTCTAGATATACAGTCCGGCCGTTGCTAGAATCACTTAAGTCGTCCGATCCGTGCCCTTCGGAAGAAATTCCGGTTCCAATCCTTAATAATCCGCGTATAATTTTTTTAGAGTCATTCGAATAATTTTCTAGCGAGGATAGATCATGAGCACGTATATTGCCCTGACTGCCATACTCTTCATTGCTCTCTTAGTCACCGCCTGCCAGTGCGGCATCGGTTGAATCGATCCGGGTGAAACAGGGGGACATCAGGCCGGGCTATCGGACTCCTGTGAAAATAATTATGCGCAAGCGGATGGGATTGACCTCGCGGCTGAACACGCCCCGCCGGACCTGATATTTTGAGAGCCGGATTTTAATTGTATAATTTCTTCCAGGCGTTAAAAATACTCGGAAAGGATATCAGCATGCGCTTATACCTGACATTATTTTCAATTCTTCTCGTTACGCTTCTCGCCGCCTGCAGCTGCGACATCGGTTAAAGGCCGCCGGGATCGCTCCTTGCGCTTAAACCCGACTGAAGCTACCGTCGAACGGACGGCTACGGCGGAAAACACTTTGAGAACTAAATTAAAATTGTATAATTCTGGTAAGGGGGTAAATCTCTTCTCGTAATGAGGTTCTGAGGATGCGCTTTTACCTGACCGGCATCTCGATTCTTCTATTGATTCTTCTTACGACGGCGTGTAAATGTGAATTCTTGTGAGCGCGCCTGGCCGCGTGAGCTCTTTCAGACGGTTTTTTATAATAGACAATTATAGACAGCTCAGATAATCCGGGAATATAAATGATTCTGATAGTCATGGGCGTGGCGGGGGCCGGAAAGACGACTGTAGGGAAGCTTCTCGCGGAAAAGCTCGGATGGGAGTTCTACGATGCGGATGACTTCCATCCAGAAAGCAACGTCGAGAAAATGAGACAGGGCCTCTCCTTGACCGATGACGACAGGCGTCCCTGGCTCGAAGAGCTCCGCCGCATAATCGACGGGCAACCGGGTCCGGCCGTCATCGCCTGCTCGGCCCTTAAACAGTCTTACAGGGATTACTTAAGCGATGGTAATAAAGAGGTCACGTTCGTTTATCTGAAAGGGAGCGATGAGCTAATACGTCGGAGGCTCGAAGGCAGGGAGGGCCATTTTGCGGACGCCCGCATTTTGGGGGACCAGCTTCAAACACTGGAAGAGCCTGAGAACGTGCTCACCGAGAGTGCGGATCGGGAACCGGAATCTATTGCAGAAGATATAATCGGTAAGCTCAATTTGCGTTGATCAATCGGGGTAATCCGCTTACTTCACGTTTTCCTTCTGGCATCGGATGCTTTTACAAGCATGTCTATTAATGAGTCCGAATCTTCATTTGCAAGCGCATTCTCCATCTTATCGAGCGAGCTCTTGAACTCCTTTACGGCTTTAAGGACGTTCTCTTTGTTTGCTATCAATATTTCACACCACATCGCGGGAGAGCTCGCGGCGACCCTCGTGTAATCCCGGAGGCCGCCCCCGGCGAAGCTCAGGAGCGTGTCCTGTTCCCCTGTCGACAATATGGCGTCGATGAGGGAATAGGCGAGGACATGGGGGAGGTGGCTCACGAAGCCGAAAACCCGGTCGTGCGCGTCGATGTCCATCTCGTGCACCTCGCTCCCGACCAATTCCCACAGGGTTGCTATTCTGCTCTTTACCACGAGCGCGGTTTTTTCGGTAGGAGTTAGAATAAACCTCCTTCCCTTGAAGAGCCGTGGGTCCGCGTTCGCAATCCCCGAATTCTCGGTGCCGGCTATGGGATGCCCTCCGAGAAAGTGGAGATGCGGAGGCATGATCTTCTCTATCTCTCTTACGATTTTTCCCTTTACGCTTCCGACATCCGTGATGATCGTGCCCTCTGATAAAAGCGGGATGAGGGACTTTGCTGTTTTTACAATAGCGCCGACGTGTGTGGCAATTACCACGATCTCAGCCCCGGCGGCACCCTCAGCTAAGTCGACCGACCCTTCGTCGATTATCTGCTTCTCGAGCGCGTATCCCAGAGTCTCTTCATCCGTATCTACGCCAAAGACATTCCTAACCCGCTTTGAACGTTTGAGGGCCCAGGCGAGCGAGCCGCCTATGAGACCGAGGCCTATTACCGTGACTTTATCGAATTCCTTCTTCTTCATTTGCCTGTGACCTTCTTCATCGCACTAACGAACCTCTCGTTCTCATCGGGAAGCCCTATAGTCACGCGGAGGTGTGTCTTCAGCCCGTAGCCCCCGACCGGTCTCACAATCACCCCTTCCCTGAGAAGCGCATTATAGAGGGGCATGGGGTCTTTTTTGAGATCGATAAGAATAAAATTGGTATAAGTGGGCGTATAGCTTATTCCGAGCCTGCCGAGCTCGTCTTTAAGATACCCGAGCCCCTCCCTGTTTACATCTCTCGACCTCTTCACGTGCCCATGGTCGTCGAGCGCGGCGATCGCGGCCTCCTGGGCGATGGAGCTCGTATTGAACGGGTGTCTCGCCCTCTGCATGGCCGAAATCATCCCTTCGTCTGCGACACCGTAACCGAGCCTCAGGCCCGCAAGCCCGTATATCTTGGAAAACGTCCTCACAGTGAGTATGGATTTACCAGTATGCCGATATCGCAGGGAATCAGGGTATTCGTGGTCTTCCACATACTCGAAGTAGGCCTCGTCTATGACGACGAGTATGTCCTCGCCGACATTATCCAGAAACCATTCGAGCTCTTCCCTCTTAACCATCGTGCCCGTCGGATTATTGGGGTTCGCGATGAATACCGCCTTCGTCCGGGGGGTTATGCGCGAGAACATGTCCTTGAGATTATGTTTGTAGTCGGGCATGGGGGATATTACGGCCTTCGCTCCGACCGCCTGGGTCACAATCGGGTACACGATGAACGCGAACTCCCCCATGACGGCCTCGTCCCCCGGGGAGAGGAACGTCCTGGCTGCGATGTCGAGCACATCGTTCGACCCGTTCCCGAATATAAGCCTCTCGGGTTTCGTATCGAGGACGCCCGCAAGTTTGTGTTTGAGGTAAAATGCGTCCCCGTCCGGGTAGCGGTGAATGTTGCCGAGCGCCTTTACGGCCGCGCTCAATGCAAGGGGCGACGGGCCGACAGGGTTTTCGTTAGACGCGATCTTTATCGCGCCAGTTATCCCGAGCTCCCTTTCGAGCTCTTCGACGGGCTTTCCGGGTACGTAAGGTATGAGGTCACTTACAAATGGATTGGGTTTTATCAATTCGGTCCCCTCTGGAACTCCTGTTTTTGAGCGATTAACCGTAAATACGCTGCAGCCGGGTGCTCAGGTTTCTTTATAAAAGGAATTAATCTATCACCTGCGCCTATATGAGGCAAGGACGGTGAGCTCGGGCGCTATTGCATTACCCCTCGCATGGTCCATTGAACTAGGTCAGGCGCAAATTGAGAGTTAGGCGTCCAGTTGATATAATCTACTCATCCATGTCCTCTCAAACCCCCATGCTGAAGCAGTATCTGGAGATGAAAAAGGAGTACCCGGACTCTATTCTCTTTTTCAGGCTCGGTGACTTCTACGAGATGTTTTATGAGGACGCGAAGGTCGCGTCAAAAATACTGGGCATCGCGCTCACCTCGAGAAACAAATCGGACAGGAACCCGGTCCCGCTATGCGGGGTCCCGCATCACAGCGCGGAGCCCTATTTAACGAAGCTCCTCAAGAGCGGCCATAAGGTCGCTGTCTGCGAGCAGATAGAGGACCCCAGATCGGCTAAGGGTGTCGTAAAAAGAAAGGTCGTGAGGGTGCTCACCCCCGGTGCCGTTCTCGATTCGGAAAACCTCGATTCCAAATCGAATAACTATCTTGCGAGCGTTTATGCCGGGAACGGGACTTACGGGCTCGCATACACTGATATTTCGACCGGGCTCTTCAGGACGGCCGTATTCAACTCCATAGAGGAGCTGATGGACGAGATTTATCAGATAGAGCCCAAGGAGATACTCCTCCAGGATGTATCCGGCGGTAACGGGGCGCTTGAGGGATCGTTCGGCAAGTCGTCCAACCCGCTTGTCACGCTTCTCGATTCCTGGGTATGGGACGCTGACCGCGCGCGGGAGCTTCTGCAGGAGCACCTGTCATCGAAAACGCTCGAGCCCTGGGGCCTCGAAGACAAACCCGAGGCCGTTACCGCGGCAGGCGCCCTTATCCAGTATCTGAGGGACACGCAGATGGAGGACATGCCGCCACTCGACGAGCCCGGGTTCTACGAGAAATCGGAGTTTCTTCTGATAGACGATTCCTCGAAAAAGAACCTGGAGCTCCTTAAGCCGGCCGGCGGCGGCACGGAAGGGTCCCTCCTCTGGGTGCTGGACGAGACTATGACGGCTATGGGCGGGAGGCTCCTCAAGCGGTGGATGAATTACCCGCTTCTGGACAAAGGCACGATAGAGGAGAGGCTCGATGCTGTGGATGAGCTTAAGAGAAGAGCGGCGGTAAGGGGCGGGATAAGGGGCGCTCTTAAAGATATAAGCGATATAGAAAGGCTCATAGGGAGGATAGCGACTTCGTCCGCGAGGCCTCGGGACCTGGGTTCGCTCAGGGATTCCTCCCGGTTTATAAGGAGTATAAAATCCGCGCTTCACGGCGCGGGCGGGGAGGTATTGAAAAATATTGCCGAAAATCTTGACGATTTGGACGACCTCAGGGGAATTATCGGAGGGACACTCGTCGACGAGCCTCCCGTGACCGCGCGGGACGGAGGTGTGATAAGGGAGGGGGTGAGCGGCGAGCTCGACGAACTCCGGTCCCTAAGGCGGGACGGGAGGAAGTGGATCACCGAGCTCGAGGCGAGGGAGAGAAGCGCCTCCGGCATAAACTCTCTCAAGGTGAGCTACAACAGGGTTTTCGGTTATTACATGGAGGTTTCAAAGGCTAATCTCTCTCTCGTTCCCGACAGATTCATAAGGAGACAGACGCTCGCAAACGCCGAGCGGTACGTGACCGAGGAGCTTAAGGAATACGAAGAGAAGATACTGGGGGCCGAGGACAGGATACTCGAGCTCGAAAAGGAGCTTTTCGAGGACCTGAGAAAGAAAGTTGCGAGGGAATCGGAAAGGATCAGGCGCGCTTCATACCTAATTGCCGAACTGGACGTCCTGTGCTCCCTTTCCGAAGCGGCTGAGAAATACTCATATGTGAGGCCGCAGATCGCCGCGTCGGGCGTAATAGATATCAAGAACAACAGGCACCCTGTCGTAGAAAGGATGGACCTGGGGGAGCGCTTCGTCCCGAACGACATAAGGCTCGATACGGATGAAAACCAGTTCCTTATAATCACGGGCCCCAATATGGCCGGTAAATCGACACTTATCAGGCAGGTGGCCCTTTCCGTGATAATGGCTCAGATGGGTAGCTTCGTTCCGGCGACCCGCGCGACCATCGGGATCACCGACAGGATTTTCACGAGGGTAGGCGCATCGGATAACCTCGCCAAAGGGCACTCGACTTTCATGGTCGAGATGGTCGAGACCGCATACATTCTCAGGCACGCGACCGCGAGGAGCCTCGTGATCCTGGACGAGATTGGCAGGGGCACGAGCACATTTGACGGGATGAGCATAGCGTGGGCGGTTGCGGAATACCTTCACGACAGAGGCGCGATGACGCTCTTCGCGACCCATTACCACGAGCTCGCCGGGCTCGCCGTGTCGAAGCGGAGGACAAAGAACTACAATATATACGTCAAGGATAACGGTGAAAGGATCGTATTCCTGAGGAAGCTCATCCCCGGGGCGGCCAGCCACAGTTACGGCATACAGGTCGCCAGGCTTGCAGGCGTGCCCGAGGCGGTGATCCGGAACGCGCGGAAGGTACTCTCCAAGCTGGAAAAATCACAGACCGAGCTCAGGTCTTCCATGTCAGGGGGGCAGATATCCCTTTTCGTGGACGAAGGGTTTAAGGAAGATGTCCGGGAGCATCCGGTCATAGAGGAAATCAAGGCGCTCGATACCAACTCCATGACCCCTCTCGACGCGCTTTCAAAACTGGCCGAGCTTAAAAACAAGCTCGGGGGCGGCGGGGATAACTGAGAGGTGCAATTCGTTGCCGGCTGAGACGACGGACAGGAAATCACTCGGAAAGAAAGGCGAGGACATCGCGTGCAGGGCGCTTAAAAAGGACAGGTACCGCGTGCTCGAGAAGAATTACAGGTGCAGGCAGGGCGAGATCGATATAATTGCGGAGGACAAAAAAGGGGTTCTCTGCTTCGTCGAGGTCAAGGCGAAGTCCTCGGTGGATTTCGGCCTCCCCGAGGAGGCCGTGACCCGGCGTAAGCAGGGGAGAATCCAGGCGGCCGCATACAGCTATATCGAATCGAGGGAGCTCGGGCCAAGACCCATGCGCTTCGACGTAGTTTCCGTCGACCTCGTGAGCCAAACGAGCAGGATTATAAAGGACGCCTTCGAAGCGGATATGTGAGCGGCGGGTCTCTCACGGCCGCTTATTTATTGCAATTTCCATTAAATATTAGATATTATTAGGCAAAGAGATCAGGGGTGCAGGGGAAAATTTTTTTCAATCCCTGCTCTTGACACCGAAAAATATGTGCATATTTTATAGCTAGTTTTTTATCTGAATTAAGTTTGATAACCCAACTATATATCAATCCAGGAGGTTTGTTCTTATGGGTGTAAGACCGCTTAACGATAAGGTTTTGATAAAGAGAGTCGACGCGCCTGAAAAAACGAAGGGCGGGATCATAATCCCCGACACTGCGACCGAAAAACCGCAGGAGGGAGAAGTGGTTGCCGTGGGCAAGGGCAAGGTGCTGGAGAACGGCACGACGAGGCCGCTCGACGTTAAAAAGGGAGACAGGGTGCTGTTCGGGAAGTACGGGGGCACGGAGATAAATTTCAAGGGCGACGATTACGTCATACTCGACGAAGGCGATATTCTGGCAATAATCGAATCATAAAATAAACCGGAGGTAATAAGAAATGGCAGCGAAGGAGATAAAATTCGACAGGGCGGCGCAGGACGCGATACTTAAGGGCGTGAACACGCTGGCGAACGCGGTGAAGGCGACGCTGGGGCCGAGGGGGAGGAACGTTCTTATAGAGAAGACGTTCGGAGCTCCCGTGGTAACGAAGG